>CAYXHY010000011.1:0-19849 GCA_964465135.1 uncultured Candidatus Saccharibacteria bacterium | reverse complement strand
GCTTTAGTAATTCTAGCAGCTCGCCAAGCGATCATTACAGTGTTGGTATTTTTAGCGCCTCTAGCTTTTGCCGCCAGTATCTTGCCGAATACTGAAAAATGGTTTGAAAAATGGAAAGATTTATTAACTACAATGTTAATAATGTATCCGATCTTCGCACTACTTTTTGGCGGCTCACAGCTAGCCGGAACTACAATCATCGCCAATTCTAATGAAAGTATAATTACATTGATTTTGGGCTTGGTAGTCCAAGTTATTCCGCTAGCTATTACACCATTTATTATGCAATTTAGCGGTAGTTTGCTAGGTAAAATCGCTGGTATGGTTAACGACCCTAATAAGGGAGCTGTCGACTGGACAAAGAACACTCTACGCGAAGAAGCTGCACACCGTAGAAATGTTAAAATCGCGCGGGGCAATAATCCTAACAATCTCGTCAAAGACGGTAAACGCAAAGGACGACCAAGGCTCGGAACTGTGGCCTGGGCTAATCAAATTGGCTATAATCGTAGGCAGCGGCACGATAACATGAAGACTGCCGCCGGCGATCGTCAGAAGTCTGTATTTAGCAATCTAGATAATTCGTATGTTGATCAAGCCAATAATACAACTGACGTAAAAGCTAGGGAGCGCCTACTTTCAAAAAGCACACAGCTTCAAGTTGAAATGGCTAAGCTAAACGTTGAAGATGCCCAATTGAATTTCACCAATTCGGTTTCTCAGCTAAAGGCAGATATTGCGCGAGAAACTTTCAAAGCAGATATTAATGGAAAACTTATTTTAGATTCAGAAGGTAATCCTCAGTTAGATGAAAATAGAGTTAACAGCCTCAAGAGTTCAATGGGTGCCACCTCAGCTAATTTGTATCGTGTAATGAATTCCGTCAATGCTTCCAAGCTGGCTTCTGCAAATAATAATCTTGTAGAATTAAGTAATCTATCTCAAACATTAAAGCAAGACGAAGGATGGCAAAAACAAGCAGCGGGTGCTCGCGGAGAGGAAGGTGTAACTTCAGCTTTAGCTAGTGCACTAGCTAACACCGCCAAAGTTGCCAATGAAGAACATAAAAGTCTTCAGGCTTTGGCAAAAACTATGAACCTAGACACCAAGGAGGCTGAGTCTATCGTTAACGGATCTGAAATTACCCGAAACGGCATTACCCTTAGCGGAAAGAAAGATTCTCACGTACGAATGGCTCTTGAAAAAGTAATCCAAGAAATTCCACCTAATGAACAATTAGACAATTATATTGACCAAACCCAAGCCGGCGGAAGATTATATAAACACCGTGCAGACGTAGCCGCTTGGGTAAAAGATTACAAAAAAGACGACCTCCAAGTTGTTGGAGCGGGGGCATTTAATACTATTTCTCAGGGTAAAATGACTGACTTCACAAAAACAAAATATGATAGCTTATCTAAAGTTTCTGCCGAGAAGTACCTAAAAATGTCTAATGACTTTATGGCTCAGATTAATAAAGACTGGAATACTCTTACACCTAAGCAGCATATGTCAATCAAGAAAGCTCTTGATGACTTGCACACAAACCCAACATTCTCAGCTAAACTTGGCGATAACCAAAAAGAGCCTACAAACGAAATCGCAGCCAAACTTGGTATCGATACTTTTAAATAGGTTCAGCAAAGTTCATAACCTTTTCATCTCAACCCAAAATATGCTATAATAGTAAATAAAATGGAAGAAGTGGGCAGATAGATGGGTAGTTACAAAGTTCCTCAAGATGTTGAGGCGGACGATAAGCTTTTAGGTCCGTTTACTTTTAGGCAGTTTCTTTACCTTGGCGCAGTAGCTCTCGCTGCGGCAGGCGCCTTTGGCTTATATACGCTATTTCCACCTCTGGTAATTATACCTTTTCCTCTTATCATATTTTTTGGTGCATTAGCTCTACCGCTTAGAAAAGATCAGCCGATGGAAGTTTATCTAGCGGCCGTTTTATCTTTTTATCTAAAACCCAATAAACGAATCTGGAAAGCTGATGGAATTGAACACTTAATAGAAATTACCGCACCTAAAGTACCCGAACCGACCCGAACTAAAAATCTGAGCCAAGATGAAGCGTCTCGCCGACTGAGCTATCTTTCTGATGTTGTCGACACTGGCGGCTGGGTGATTAAGAACTCGATTTCGCAAAACTCTTCAATTCATGACGATTTTATAAACGAAGCTTCTTCAACCGAAGATATGTTTGAGAATAATCGAGTTTCTAACAATATTGATAATATGATCGCCTTAAACGATCAGCGGCGCAAACAGCAAATTATTTCAAATATGAATACTGCGCGCGATCTTTCAGAATTTACAGACAAAACTGTTGACGAAATTCAAACAGTTGCATATTCCGCACAAGATTATTATGACCAAGCAATGAAAGCGGCGGCAACTTTTAATTCTCAAGCAGCTCAAGAGCAGCCAGCACAATTTAATCCTACAAATTTTCAGACCGAAAGCACAAACGACCCGATACTAGAAAGTTTATCTCAAGATCTCAAATTCAATCCTTACCCTGATTCAATCAGGCAGTCTATAGTTAGACCTTTATCTGAACAAGTAAACAATCCAGCAGGGCAAGCCCCCCAAGAATCACCTCAAGAACCTCCACATTTAGCGCCACCAATCCCAACTCCGCCACCAAAACCTGCTGCAGAAAAGCCAAATGATGATATAATAAGATTAGTATCTGAGGGTAAAGATTTGTCAATCGAAACGCTTGCTAGACAAGCTAACAAAATCCAGAAGAAAGAAGAAGAGAAGAAAAAAGCACAAGAAGGGGAATTAGACGAAGGCGTATTTATTTCGTTGAGGTAATATTATGGATAATAATTTAAATAATCAAAATCAAGTCGCCCCTGCTGGGCAACCACAAAACGTGCAAACCACAGGGCAAAATCCTACTCCGGCCAATCCTAATTCTACTCAAAATTCATTAGAAATCGCTGAGCTGCGCGAAGGTATGGCGATCATGAAAGATGGTAGCTTCCGAGCAGTTATTGCCTGTAAATCAATAAATTATGATCTGATGAGCGGTCGTGAACGCGAAGGCGTGGAATATTCATATCAGAACTTCTTAAATTCTCTAAATTTCGATATCCAGATTCTGGTTCGATCGCAAAGAGTTGACATTCAACCGTATCTATTTAAACTTGACGACATTCGCCGCAATCAAGACAATATGCTGCTTAGCGTTTTGATGGATAGCTACATTGATTTTATCGATCGCTTAAGTCAAGAAGCTAATATTATGGATAAATCATTCTTTGTTGTGATTCCATACTATCCGGCCGGTGATCTAAATATATTCAAAGATCAAACTAAAGGATTTTTCGGTCGAGTCTTTTCTAGACCTTCAGCGCAAATCACCAAAATAGATAAGATAACTTGGGATAAGGGACGCGACGAGATTAGAAACCGAGTTAACTCTGTAACCGGCGGACTTTTCCAGATGGGAATTAAAAGTGTTCAGCTAAACACTAAAGAGCTTAGTGAACTATTTTACAACACCTACAACCCTGATACCGCCATTCGCGAGCCGCTTGGAGATTTTGAAAATATAACCACCACCTTTGTACGTAAAGGTGATAATAGTGACTTGGAAGGAATGAATTAGATGGCTAAAAAGAGAAAAAAAGACGCGATAGATATCGCTGCCGAACAACGAGCTAGGGAACAAGCCGACGTAGAACAAGCGTTTAATACTGGTGTGCAAACTTTGCGTGATCTGATTGCACCAAGCTCAATCGAAATTCAGTCTAGCCATTTTCGTCTCGGTACAAAATATGGTCAGACTTTATACGTTTACGGATATCCGCGCCAAGTTTATACCGGCTGGCTATCGCCGTTTATCAATATTGATGAAGTTCTAGATATTTCTATGTTCATTTATCCGGTCGACACTAAAGTTATTATGGATAATCTCCGCAAGAAAGTGACCCAGCTTGAAGCTAGTATGTCGATCAATATGGAAAAAGGTCGTACGCGCGACCCAGGGCTTGAAGCGGCAATTCAAGATGCAGAGGAATTGCGTGATCAGCTACAAGTTGGAGCAGAGAGATTCTTCCGGTTTGGGCTTTATGTGACACTTTACGCAGATAGCTTAGATGAATTGAGTCAGGTTCGTAATAAAATCGAAACTATGTTTGGGCAGCAGATGATTTTCTCTAAAGTCGCCTCGAGCCAACAAGAACAGGGTATGAATTCAACCGTTCCGCAACTAACCGACCAATTGCAAATTCGCCGCAATATGAACACTGGCGCAATTTCAACAAGCTTTCCATTTACTTCAGCCGATCTAACTCAAGAAAGTGGTGTGCTTTACGGTATTAATATGCATAATAATGGACTTGTTATCTTTGACCGATTTTCGCTAGAAAATGCTAATATGGTGGTGTTTGCAAAATCTGGCGCAGGTAAATCTTTCACCGTTAAGCTTGAAGCGCTACGTACAATGATGATGGGTTCAGATATTATTATTATTGACCCTGAAAACGAATACGAAAAGCTGAGCGAAGCCGTAGGCGGTAGTTATATTCGTCTAAGCCTAAATAGCGATACTCGAATTAACCCATTCGATCTTCCGCGTGTAATTGATAGTGAAGAAGCTGACGATGCCTTGCGTGCAAACTTAGTTACGTTGCACGGACTTTTCCGCCTGATGCTAGGTGGAACTTCTTCAGTTGGACTTTCACCGAGCGAAGAAGCTGACCTAGATCAAGCTCTGATCGACACATATGCTCGAGCGGGAATTACTAGTGATCCTTTAACCCACAATTCAACGCCTCCGACAATTATCAATCTTTACGATACGCTAGTTCATATGGGTGGAACTGGGCCTCAGCTTGCGCAGCGCCTACGTAAATACACTACTGGTACGTTCGCCGGAATCTTTTCTCAGCAAAGCAATGTCGATATCAATAACCAAATGGTAGTTTTCAATATTCGTGATCTTGAAGACGAGCTCCGACCAGTTGCGATGTATATCGTATTGAGCCACATCTGGAATGTAGTTCGTACTGATCAACGAAAACGTATGTTAATTGTCGACGAGGCTTGGCAGCTAATGCGCTATGACGATTCCGCCAACTTCCTCTTTAGCCTGGCAAAGCGCGCCCGCAAATATTATCTCGGCCTAACTACTATCACGCAGGATGTTGAAGACTTTATGGGTAGCAAGATGGGTCGCGCGATTGTTGCCAATAGTTCAATGCAACTACTCCTGAAACAATCTTCAAGCGCGGTCGATGTCTTGAGCGACGTCTTTAAACTAACAGAAGAAGAACGCAAGCGCTTGGCGAATTTCCCGGTTGGGCAAGGTCTATTCTTTGCTGGGCAGAATCACGTACATATCCAGATTATCGCCAGCGAAGATGAACAATCGCTCATCACAACTAATCCAAATCAAAAGCCGAAACGGCAAAATGATGATTTCATGACAAGTAATTACGCTGACCCAAATCAGATGTTTTGACCAAGCATTATAAATATGGTAGAATAAGTAGTAGATATGGAGCAAGAGGACCGGAATCATAACCGAGGTGAAAAAGATTATAGCGACCTAAGCGATAGTAATCAAAATTCACTAAATAACGACGCAAGTCAGTGGGGAGATGCTGGCTCGATTCGTGGCAATGACGGATACGATCCTACCTCTCTTAATAACGCTGAAAATAAATCTGCTAAACAGTCAAACAATCTGAATGAAGGCGATTTATCAAAAACCGAAGACGGTGCAGCCAATAATTCGTCCTGGGATAATAATACCGGGCAGGGCGGAACTCACGCTAGCCGAGCGAAAACTGAAAATGCTAAAACCTTAGGTGGCAAGGTTAAAAAGTTTGCAGGTAAATTCAAAGGGAAAGGTCCAGCGGGTGCTCTAGCTGGGACATTAGGTATCGGAACTTTAGTCGTGGCGATTATATCCAGTGCAATTATAAGTTTGATGCCGGTTCACTTCGTAAAAACTTTTACTGACGGTTTTGCTAATATGAGGAATCCAATGATGACCATTGGCACTCAAAAAACAATCGGTAGTAAATTAACTAGCAATTATTCTTCTGGATTATGCTCATCTTCATTAAGTATTAAATGTAAGTTCAAGACCGCTTCCGATAAAACCATCCAAAAACTAGCCGATAATGGTGTGAAAGTTAATGTAGACGGAACATCAGCTTTTAACGGTCGCAATATCGTAACAAGTTTCGAGATTGATGGAAAAACCATAACAAGCCCACAAGAAATGAATAGCCTATTAAATGCAGATGCTTCAGCGCGTTCCAAAATGGATTTATCCTTCAAAACTAGACTTATGAATTTTGCCGACGCTAAATTTAATGCGCTTCTAGGAAAATTCGGCATAAATAAAAACCCATTTAAAGATATGTCTCAGGCGGCTGGTGATAAAATAAATGGTTTCGCCGACAGCGTCACCAGTAAAATGAATGATCAATTCGATAGATTTAAGGGTACTAAAATGGGTGCTGCAGTCTCAAATGTGGCAGACAGTAAGATAGCTAAGAGGGCAAAAAAGGCTTTGAGCGGTGTCAATACGCCAATTGAAGTATATTGCGGAGTAAACGCCTTCGCCGGGGCAATCTCTACTGGAGTTAAAATGACTCGAGCTGTTGCAACGATCACTTTTGCTGTATCATTCTTCTCATTAGTTCATAAAATGATGGCTGGAGACGGCACGCAAGAAGAGATGCAGTATGTGGGAGAGGCTCTATCCGAAAAAACCTCCCTCACTATGGCTGTAGATGAAAGCGGGAATACACCTTCTGTACAGTATAGTTACGAGGAGAAAAACTCCGAGGGTAATATTATCGGAATAGATGACGACAGCAACGCCGATTCAGTTTCAGAAACATCATCGGACTTTACAGAACAGATTGTAGAAGGTACAGAGAAAACAGCTATGGAGTCACAGATATACAGTTGGTATGCTCACAACGACTACTCATCAGGGCTGGACAGCTCAGCATCTAAATTTGTCGTCGGTATGGGGGCAGCGGCACTAATCTCTAAGTTCACCGGATCATTTGGGGTTCTCGAAAGAATGAGTGGTTTAGGTGATAAAATTAAAGGTGCTTGTCGAGTAGTGAATTCAACCGCTTACGACGTATGGGATACTTTTAGAGGTATTGGCCAGAACCTAACTGGAGTTGGCCTCCTCGTAAATATTGGCTTCACAGTGGGTATCGGCCTAGCTGTATCTGGAACAATGAAACTCGGTATGAATATCCTTAAGGATCAGGTGATACCAGATAATATCGCTGGGCAAGACCTTGGAAATGCGCTATCGGTAGGTGCTGGAGAGATGATGAGCCAAAATGCCCAATCTGGCGGCGGATCTCTGCTCACAAAAGACGGAGCTATAGCGTATCATCAAGAAACTCAGCGAGTGTTAGCTATGCAAGCCGAAGAAGACCGGTTAAACCTCAGTCCGTTCGACCCAACATCTAGAAACACCTTCTTGGGATCGATAGTTTTTGCCGCCATGCCGCTAGCTTACTCAAATGGTATATTTTCTACCCTCGGAACACTTGGCAGTATCACATCTCGCTCGTTTGCGTCAATCTTACCGGGCGCTAGTGCCGTAGATGATGCTAAATTTAGGTCGGGACTAGAGACTTGCGTTGATGATTTTTACGAAGAGCATGGAATCGCTGCAGGGCCAGATTGTGTAATTATGCGCGGTGTTGATGTAGGCACATTAAATGCCGACCCAGATGAAATTTTCGATTACCTTATAGATAAAGGTGAAATTAAAGCTAACCTTTCTGGAGAGAATGACACTCTAGAGGATGCTATTATATCAAATTCAAACCTTGATAAATTCAAAAAATACTGCTCTGAACGCGAATCTCCAATCGGCTCAGATGTTAGTGACGGCGGTTTCTTCGGATTAGGTGCACCAGCTGCAGGATGGAATGATGGATCTTTCTGCTTACACAACCCAAATGGAAGCAATGAACAAAAAAATGCCAATTACTATTCAGCTTTCATGAACCTAGTTGCTACAGATGAAGCACTAGACGCTGATCCGGATGCATCATCACAAAGCTCTAGTACTGGCAACGATACTCAAGGATTATCGGGAGATACTACTGTAACAGGAAATTGGATTATGCCACTAAAAGGTAATATTCAAGTTACATCAGAAATGGGACCGCGCTGGGGATCATTCCATAACGGAATAGACTTAGTAAGTGACAACCTTGATCTATTCGCCGTAGACGGCGGAGAAGTAGTAATGAGTCAATATGACGCGAGCTATGGAAATGTAGTCTTCATTAAACATGGCGATAAATATGCGGGTTACGCTCATATGAGAGATAAACCACTCGTAAAAGTTGGTGATAAAGTTGAAAAAGGCCAAAAAATCGGAATTATGGGAACTACTGGTAATAGTACTGGAGTACATCTCCACTTTAATGTTTCAACCTCTCCACCCCATTCACCAAAAGAGAATTTCATTAACCCTAGAGATGCCGTAAACTTCGCTAGAGGAAGTGGAGCAATGTAACTATGGAATTAAACAGAAAAAGAATTATTATATTTATAATCTTAATAGCTCTCACTCTTACCGGTGTAGTTGTTGCCGTCTTTAATAACTTCAGGGTAGACTCAGACTCTGACTCGCAGAGCAACCCCCAAAACTCAGTATCTCAGTTAGACGATTATAATGTCACTCAAGAAGAAATTGCCACCTTAGAAGCGGGCTATATCAATATTAAGAATTTCGACGATATATCACCAGATTCCGACCCGCTAGTAAAGCAGCAGGCAGGTTCAGCCCTGTACTCATTAGCAACTAATCTTAAACCAGAGAAGGTGTCATACGATGGCGAAATTCGACAAGGAACATTCACTCGAACTCAATTCGAAGATCATCATTTCAAGGAGAAAATGATCATAGATATTCCAGAACTTAGACAGAGTTGGGGATTAATCACCCTATGGTCTAGAACTATAGATTCAGACCACACAGACAATCATGTATATATAGTCTGCCTAGATAAAGAGCTTCTACAATTCGACGAGTTTGAATGTAGTACACCTTACGGAAAATACGAGGATTATTAACATGAGAATATTAAAAAAAATACTACCTGCCACACTTATTAGTTTATTTATAGTTTTTTCCCACCCAGTCAACACCCTGGCGATTGGCGGAGCATATGACCCAAACTTCTTCTCAAAAAATGACATATTCTTCTATAATCCTGAGAGTACAGGAATTTCATGCACTACAGGTGCTATTATCGGAGATAATCTTGATTATGCCGGTAGGGAAATATATAACTCTGCAGAATTAGCTAAAATTGCAGAGAATCAACCATTCTACGAACGGGCAGTTGAAGGGAAAGCGCTACCATGGCAGATGCTAGCCGCAATGCACAGAAGGGAAAGTAATCTAAGAAGATACGGTCCAGCTAACGGCTATGGGCCTTTTCAGATCACTCCAAGCGAATATAAAATAGGTGACTATACAGACACAGAATTTCAACAGGCCGCAAACGAAGCTGCCGATTTCATGATAGGTAAATCAAACGGCAAGGACTTAAGCAATCCCGAAAACGTAAAATATACTTTTTTTGCAGATAATGGTATTGCTAATGTGGATATTAAACAAGCTACAGATGTTGGGTTTTCAGAAGAAGAGGCGAGCAATGGTAACGGCTCTCCTTATGTAGTGAATAAGATAGACGATAAGCGAGACCCTAACACTAATCCTACTGGGTGGGGTCAGGTCAAAAGAGACTATGGAAGCATAGAATATCCAGCAAACCAAGATTACGGTGCATTCGTATATTATGCAGCCCTAGCTGGTAATGATGCAGTTTCTTCAAGTGGCTGCTCATCAAGTCTCTCCGGAACCACCAGAGAGAAAATTGTTATAATCGCTGAAAGGGAATATAAACTATATAAAGCCGGGACACTGAAGCCAGGTACAGATTTTACTAAGTATACCGGCGGCACACAAGATCAGTGGTGCGCATGGTTTGCAAGCTGGGTATACAAAGAATCTGGAGTACCCCTAAGTAAAACAGATGAAGGCAGAGTGGCAGCAGTTGCGTCGATTAAAAATATAGGTGAAACCAGTAGTCTATTCGAATACCATGAAAACGACGGAAATTATACACCTCAGCCAGGAGATTTAGCAATATATGGAAGTGAGCATGTGAATATAATTGTAAATATAGACGGGTCCACTGTAGGTGGAAATGAGGGGGGTGATAGCTACGCCTATTACGATACGTCTTCGGTTTCTAGGACTTCAGGCAATGGCTATTCATCAACAGCAACAGGCTACGTATCTCCGAAATAACAAATTAAACAAGGACTTCAAATGGATATAAAAAAATATAAAAGGCCTGTAATAATTACATCTGTCGTAATTATTACAACTCTAATTATATGGGTACTATATAAGACTCTATTCTTTCAATTTAACATATCTCCTTCAGATAGAACGATGTCCAATATAGGCCCTAGCGTAACCTTCAATTTTAATATGAAAATCAATACTTCAACGGCTAAAATTGAATACGATGAAAATATATTTCATGAGATTGACATTTCAGAAAAATATATAAAACTATCAACTCTCAACAGAGAAACGGCAGCAGAATCGACTAGTATAGATATTGTCTTTATCGAAACATCCAACGGTACACAAACAATAGAAGGTAAAACCATAGAGATAGCTATCAAAGATTTTAATGTAAACAACCTGTCGAGTCAAGAATACAAAGATCTAATCTCCAATCAGGATAGAAAACATGAAATAGACCCTATATTCAAGGTGTTGCCCGAGGAAACGCTGGAATACACGATTAAAGCTAAAATGTCCGCCGACCAGCCAATTGTAACTATTATGATTTTAACCTCATCTATAGACGATGATAATAGCATAGAACAAAAAAGAGATGAAGCCATGACCTTCCTCAAAAGCCTCAAAGAATCAGACGGTATCGATATTTCAAAATATTACATCAGATTTGAAAATTAGCCCTGAAGCTCAATCTTAAACCCATCAACATCAACATCAATCTCATTTACAGAGGTGATGATTGTTTGATATTGGCTAAAATGATTAGTTAGAAGTTGCTGACGACTAGAGTCCAGCTCGCTAAAGACATCGTCTAGCAAGACTATTGGCTGGCGACCAGATAATTCCGCCAGTATATCGGTTTCAAGAAACTTCAGTGCTAAAACAATACTGCGATTTTCACCTCGGCTAGCCACACTATTAGCTTCGGATCCGTTAAAGATAAATCTCAAATCATGCCTATGCGGCCCAAAACTAGTTGATCCTAAAATTCTATCTTTTTCCTGATCAGTGGACAATAATTGCATAATTTTATCTTTTGATAAAACCTCACCACTGTAAATAATCTCAATTTTGTCTTTCACCCCTGAAATATCCCCATAAACACGGCCGATTTCTCGATTTAGACGGTTTACAAATTCCAGCCGTTTCAATAAAATCACTTCGCCATATTCAGCCAGCATCAAATTCCACGGAAAAATCTCATCTGGCGATAGAAAATCCTGCTTCAACAAAATATTTCTTTGCTTTAGAGCCTTATTATAGCGCGTAAAAGCCTGCCGATAACTAAAATCAGACTGAGATAGGAATCGGTCCATAAACTGCCGCCTACGAGCAGGAGAACCGCTCAGGAGCGAAAGATCGCCCGGCTCAAAGAGCACAACCGGAAATCTAGCATTAATTGGTAAGCGGTACGATTTCTTACCGCTAATTTCAAACTGTTTTTTACCACTCGTAAGTAGGGAATTATATTTTATCGTCCTGAGACTATCTTCTTGATCAATCAAATCCGCCCGAAACCACGCGTCGTCGCCATCATTCTTGAGGATATCTTTGTCGCTAGAGCGAAAACTTGTACCCTGTAGCAGTACATAAATTGCTTCTAGAAGCGAAGTCTTGCCGCTACCGTTCGGTCCGAGTATCAAAGTTGACCCAGAACCTATCTCGGCCACAAAATCGCTGTGAGCGCGAAAATTCTGAACTCTAAGACGTTTAATAATCATCAAAAACCAATTAGCTCTTTAGTGGCATCACAATGTGAGTATAGTTATCATCAGTAGACGACCTGATAACTGTTGGCGCTAGTTTTCCAGAAAAGCCAAAGTTTATTTTGTCGCTAGAAATTACATTTAAAGCTTCAAGAATATAGCGAGAATTTAGAGTAACTTCGCCACCACCAGTAATTTCAGCTTCAGCTTCAGAGGTGTTTTCTCCTAGTTCGCTAGCAATCGAGTGGATCGAGAGTTTTTTAGTGTCTTCATCAGCTTTTAAAGTGATGCTTCCGCCGGATTCGCGCGCAAATAAAGCCGAGATTTTAACAATTCGCACAAATTCAGATTTAGGCACTTCAACATTTGTTTCGGTCGATTTCGGTATTAGCTGCCGATAATCGATAAATTTGCCATCAATTAAGCGACTAACAATCTCTATATCGCCAACTCTAAATTTAACCTGGATGTCGTCAAACATAATCTCAACCTCTGTAATTTCATCACTGAGTGAGCGCATAACTTCTTGCAGGGAAGTTGCCGGTATAATTGCCGCAACTTCACTTTTAGTCTCTATTAATTTTTTCTCGCTCAATCTGTAGCCGTCAGTCGCAGCTAAATATAGCGAACCTTCAAATGAATGCCAAAAAACACCAGTCAGAATCGGCCGAGTTGTGTCATTACTAGTAGTGATAATAGTCTGAGCTACTGCTTCACGAAACTCGCTTGTTTTAATCAGGTATTGAATCGACTCTTTCTCTTCAACTGTTGGCAATTCCGGAAAATCATCAGCCGCAACACCATTTATAGTTGAGCTATAGTTCCCAGATTCAATTTTGAGGTGATTTCCTTCTACTTTTAAAGAGACATTTCCTTTTGGTAAGCTTGAAATAAATTCACTGACAATTCGAGCTGGTATCGTGATTGCACCAGGGGAGGTGATTTTAGCACCAATATTTTCAGAAACTGCTATTTCTAAATTGGTTGCCGCAATCAAAAGTCTCGAACCATTTGTTCTGAATAAAATATTATTTAAAATTGGCAAGCTAGTGCGGCTACTTGCAACTTTGCCCACAATATTGAGTGCCTTAGCTAAATTTTCTTGTTTTACAGTTAGCTCCATAATATTTTTCTTTCTTTTCTTTTAAAAGTAATGGCTTTAATAATAGGTGTTGTGGAAAGTGTGGAAAACTCCATCTCTACCTCTTATAATTATATAATTTTTATGTGGAAAATACAAGGGAAAAAGTGGGTAAAATTGATGTGGATAAAAATTAGTTTTGGACAGGTTTTTGTTGGTTTTTAATAATTGAGAGCCGACTTGTTGAAAAGCAAAAAATTATCAACAAGTCTTTTCAACTAGCTTTGAACACTTTATTAAGACTTTTCCACAGGATTTTAACAGAATTATGATATTTTTGATGTGTTTTGTCAATATAGATTATGAAATAATAATATAATTATGCAAGTAGGTAAGAATGATCGTGGAGGCTATTATGCTTAATATAATCACAATAATTATATCTAAATGTCAAATAATATTGTTCGCTTTTTATAATATCAAATATAAATAAGTCAAATATAACACTTTGAAATAAAAAACACCCCTTCGATTTTTTGGGGTGATTTGATGATTTATTTTCTATTCGTATATCAACTCAGTTATAGCGTCAACTTGTTCGCGGATATTACTATCTAGTTTTAGACCCTTTTCGATATTAGTGACGCCATTCATAATCGTAGTGTGATCGCGTGAAAATACCTGGCCGATTTTTGGGAAGCTCATTTTTAATTCGTATTTCATCAAAAAGCACGAAATCTGACGGGCTCGGTTGATATCTTTTGCTCTTGATCGGCCTAAGATATCTTCTTTAGGGATTTGAAAGAAACGGCTGGTTTTATCGATAATCTTTTTATAGGTTAAATGCTGCGGCCGGTTGGAGCGGATAGATTCTGAGATCATACCTTCAGCCATTTCGACGCTTGGCTGGATGCCGCGCATTTCAGAGATCGCTAGTAGTTGATTTAGAGTTCCTTCGAGTTCGCGGATGTTAGTTCGGATATTAGTAGCTAAGAAATTAGTTGTTTCTGAATCTAGGCTAAATCCGCTAAGTTCGGCCTTGGTTTCAATAATCGCTTGGCGAGTTTCAAAATCTGGCATCTGAATATCGATCGCCATACCCCATTCAAATCGGCTTCTCAAACGATCTGTCAAAGTTGGAATGCTCTTGGGCGGTCGATCGGATGAAATAATAATCTGCTTATTAGACTGATGTAACTCATTAAAAGTATGGAAAAATTCCTCTTGCGATTTTTCTTTACCGGCGATAAACTGCATATCATCAACAATCAAAACGTCGACTGCGCGGTACTTATCAGCGTAACCTTGTTTTTTAAAACGCACGCTCTCAAGATAATCTTTATAAAAAGTTTCAATCGTAATATATAAGACACTTAATTCTGGGTGCTGAGTTTTTATTTCATTGCCGATTGCTTGCATTAAGTGAGTTTTACCAAGGCCTACGCCACCGTAAAAATACAGCGGATTATATTTTTGTCCGGGTAAATCAGCGGCAGTTTTGGCGGCCGCATAGGCTAAATCGTTGCTTGAACCTACCACGAAGTTTTCAAAAGTATAGCGCGGATTTAGATTATCGCTAACTTTAGGTGTTTTAGCGCTTAATAGATCATTTAATCTATCGGTTTTGCTATTTTTTGATTTTGCACGCTCAACTTTGAGCTCGTTAGAAGTAATCTCGCGGCTAACTTTTGCCGGTTTATTGGCCATTTGAACCTTAAAAGTAATAGTTTTTGGCTGAGCTCCATTTTTGGTGAGCGTGTCTTTTATAATGTCGTAGTATTTTTTCTTGAGCTGATTAACGTGAAAAGCATTCTTTACGCCAATTACGGCGTCTTCGTTGTCTAAAGATATAAGTTCGGTCTCAGCTAGCCAAGTTTTAAAGTTCGCTGCAGAAATTGATTCCTCTAGCTCTAATTCTCCCAAAACACTTTTCCACAACGTATCCATATATTTATTCTACTTTATTTTTGAGTTTTCCACAAGTAGGGGCTGGACATCAAAACAAAATATGCTCAAAAACGCCAACACTAGTTTAAGTTTTCCACAGGCGGCGATTACTAGTGTTTATCCTGTGGAAAAACTGTTGCGTCTTGGGGAAAACTGTGGTATACTATAAAATGAATCAAGAATATTTTCAATGTTTTTAGCCTAAAACTCGTAAAAAGTAAAACGCTAAAACTTGCAGAAAAGTTCAATAAATAATAAAATAGGGAAGATATGCCAAAAAGAACACATCAACCACACAAACGACACCGCGCGCGAACCCATGGCTTCCGCAATAAGATGTCGAGCAAGGCTGGAATCAAGGTTCTAAAGCGCCGCCGAATCAAAGGCCGCAAGAAACTAACAGTCTAAAATAAAAATCCTTCATTTACAGAAGGGTTTTTATTTGTATATCTAGAAAAATTAAAAGCCGCGAATATTCCGCGGCTTAGTTTGAGGAACCTAAAAGGCTTCTTCTGGTTGGCAAACTCTCAAGTATAAGAGTTCTAAAATTTTCAGATCAAATTCACCTAACTTTTTTGGTGGATCTTGAACAATTCCAGATCCGTAATAATTAAACCCAAAAATAGGTTTTTCAAAATCATAAAATACGATTGCTCTACTCAAATTGACTTTGTTCTCGGAAACTGACATATATAGACTAACTGGTCTTTTGTCGATTTCCCCAGTAGTTAATATCAATCTCGAGCCAGAATCACTAACTGGCAATTTTGCTTTTCCTAATTCTTCGTGAATTCGGCACCAAAATTCTGTTTGATCTGCAGTTAAACGTACTAATTTTTCATGTTCCATTTGGAACACCTCCTAAATTTGATAATTATATTTTACAATATTTTCTCTAATTTTGCAAGTAAACTAAACATATGATATAATTAGGGCTAATAATTTATGCGTAAAAGAGAAGAAACCAATGCTAGCTTATAAAAATCGATTTCACGGACACGGCAGTTTACGATTTGTTTATGCAAATGGAAAATCAATCCGATCGCAAAAAATGGTTGTAAAATATACAACAAATCCTAAAAGGGTAGAATCACGATTCTCAGTAGTAGTTTCTAAAAAAGTCTTAAAAAGTGCAGTTGGTAGAAACCGAATTCGGCGCCGAATTTATGAAATTGTTCGCCAAGAGATACCACGAATTGACGGAATTTATGATGTGGCGATCATTGTTTTTAGCAAAGAACTTAAAGATATGCCACATAAAGAGCTAAAGAAACTAGTGGTAGATAGCTTCAAGCAAGCCGACTTTTATTGTAATAAATAGTTAATTTTGATATAATTTACCTATGAATTTATTTGATACTGTAATTACCCAGCCGATTTTTAATTTGCTTCTTACCATATATAACTTTGTTGGCGATTTTGGAATCGCGATTATTATCTTTACCGTGCTTGTTAAAATGATTTTATGGCCGATTACTAAATCTCAGCTACATCAGACTAAGATAATGCGCCAAATGCAGCCTGAGCTCAAGAAAATTAAGCGCAATGCCAAAGGTAATAAGCAATTAGAATCTATCCAAATGATGGAACTCTACAAAAAGCACAACATAAAACCGTTTCGATCTCTACTAGTGTTAATGATTCAGCTGCCGATTCTGTTGACACTTAATAATGTGATCAATATCACCGTCAATAAAAGTAATGAAATTAGTAATTTCACTTATAGCGCGGTTAGTAATCTTTCACGGGTGAGTGATATTATCCAGAATCCAGATGGTTTTAAGCCGTACTTGTTTGGCGTGGTTGATCTAACCGCCAGGGCTGTACCGACGGAAGATCTATCTTCAGCTGTACTATTTTTGATAGCGGTAGTTTCGGCGGTACTTATGTGGTACACCACCAAGCAGCAGCAACCTAAAGAGGGAAAGACTCGCCGCCTACGCAATATTATGCAAGAAGCTAATGATGGTAAAGAGCCCGATCAGGCTGAAATCAGTCAAATCGTTTCGCGCCAGATGAGCTTTTTGCTACCGGTAATGATTTTCTCCACAATGATTAATCTTTATGGTGCAATTAACTTCTATTTCTTTATAAATAACTTACTGCAGGTAGCACAGCAGAAATTTATATTAGATCAAGATAAAAAAGAGCTCGTAGAAATCGCTAACGAACCTTCAAAGCGAGCCAAAAATGCAAAAGAAGCAAAAATTATCAAAAAACCAACAACATCTAAGGGCAAGAATGGTACTAAAATTACTAGAATTACGGCCAAAGATAACAAGCGAAAGGGTAAAAAATGAGTTTAAATAGAGAAGAATCTATAATATTTGCGCAGAAGTTTTTAGAAGATACGTTGAGTTTCTTTGGGGTGAATTTAGATGTAAAATCAAGTTCAGATGAAGACGTGATTGAACTTTCAGTGCCTTCGAGCGAATTAAACTCGCTTTTAATTGGTCGTAGTGCCGATAATTTGCGATCTTTGCAGCACTTGGTAATGACTGCTTTGATGCAAAAAGAAGCTGAGCTTACTAGGGTAAATGTAGACGTGGCGGATTATAAAAAGCAGCGCGCTGATCGAATTGCTGGCAAGGCTGAGGGCTGGATTGATAGAGTTCGTGAGACGGGCGAGGATTTTATCGTGAATTTGAACGCGGCTGATCGGCGAATTGTGCATAAAGTCGCTCAAGATTATTCAGATATTGAGACTCATTCTGAAGGTGTTGGCCGTGAGCGTCATTTGGTGATTTCTAAGAAATAGTAAGATGGTAGCAAAAACTCGGCGAACCCCAACCCCGCCGAGTTTTGTTTCTTAGTGAATTTAGGGATCCGAGCGGCAGGAATTATGGGATCGCTCTAGTAAATTCAGCCACAGATATGCTAGAATTCCACAGAATAACACCTGATGGCTGGTATAGAATAGGATTCAATCACGGATATAAATGTAACGACAGTGGAGGCGTTGTTATTGCAACAGGAATTACTTCGGTTCTAGTTGTTTTAGAGGGCGGCGGAGTTTACTGTATCAGTGGGTGATCCGAAATGAATTATTTTTCTGTAAAAACAACTTTTTTATAAAGTACAAAATTCCAAATCAGGCTAAAGCCGGTGGCGATGATTTTAGAGATTAGCAGGGTAATATTTTGTTCTAGCTCAAAGCTATTTAATATGCCGCTCACTAGATAGATCACCACAGATTGAATCACCCAAAGACCAAATAGAGTTACGGTGGTGAATAAAACCATCTCGCGTATTAGTTCTCTTTTTGTTCGCTTCTGAGATCTGAAGGTGACTTGCTTATTTAAAATAAAACTCGAAACAAACGTAATTCCAGTTGAGAAAATATTAGCAATTACTGAATTAAAACCGATAGCGGTCAGCCCAAATAAGATTATAAAATCTAATAATGTATTGAATCCGCCGATTATGGCAAATTTAAATTCTTGGCTATTTTTTAGTTGTTTTAGATTTTTCACGTTTGTATTCCTTGATTTCTTGAGCTAGATAAACTGGGCGATTTTTAGTTTCGATGAAGATTCGGCCGATATATTCGCCAATTACACCAATCGCGATCAGTTGAATGCCGCCGAGTAGTAGAATTGCCGCCATAATTGAGGTGTAGCCGCCCATATCGACGCTGAAAAAGATTTTGCGAATAATCAAAAAGGCCGACCAGCCGAAGGCGAGGATTGACACAAAAAAGCCGAGATAGGTTGAAATTCTGAGTGGTGCAGTAGTAAAACTGGTGATTCCTTCGATTGCTAAATCGGTCAGCTTGGCGTAATTCCATTTAGTTTCGCCAGCTGCGCGCGGATCGCGGCTATAGGTAATCTCTTTCTTCTTAAATCCAACCCAAGAAAACATTCCTTTAGTGTAGCGGTTACTCTCGCGCAAAGTTTTAAGAGCTTCAACTGCTCGGCGATCAAGTAGGCGAAAATCGCCGGTATCGCGCTGGATTTCGACTTGTGACATCTTTTCAAGCAGTGAATAAAACTTACTGCTGGTGTATTTTTTGAACCAAGTTTCACCTTCGCGGCTCGAACGCTTAGCGTAAACATCGTCATAGCCATTTTCCCAATGTTTGATCATTCTAGGGATCAATTCGGGTGGATCTTGAAGGTCGGCATCAATTATCACTAGTGCGTCGCCCTTGGCATAATCAAAACCGGCCAACATCGCACGTTCTTTACCGAAGTTTCGGCTTAGATTTATATAGGAAATTCGCGCGTCTTTTTCGGATTTTTGGTGAATCATCGCCATGGTTTTATCTTTTGATCCGTCATTAATGAAGAGGAATTCAAAATCGTATCCGGTGTTGTTGGTTGCTAATTTATCTAGCCGGGCAAATAGTTGCGGTAGAACCTTTTCTTCATTGTAAGCTGGGATCATTATGGTGATGAGTTTTTTCATGGTTCTATTATAACACTAGGCTGAGAATATATAAAATCCACCCCAACTATGCTATAATAGTATGGTAATGAAGAATGTTGGAATTTTAGATAAAAAAAATCGAGTTCTGCTTTATGAGCTCGTAAAAACAGATTTTAAATTAAGGTATCAAGGGTCATTTTTGGGCGTTTTGTGGTCGGTTTTGAAGCCGCTAATGCTGTTTGCGGTGATGTATACAGTGTTTGTGCGTTTCTTGAAATTTACGGATGGGACTGATACTTATCCGATAGTGCTATTACTCGGAATTTCGCTGTGGGGATTCTTTACCGAAGCTACGAATATGGGTATGAATTCAATAGTCGCTAGAGGTGACCTTATGCG
>CAYXHY010000010.1:0-21460 GCA_964465135.1 uncultured Candidatus Saccharibacteria bacterium | reverse complement strand
TCGAGGGTGATATGCTGATACCTGAAGTAACAGATGATTATTTGGATGATGTTAAGAAAATAATTACAGCTTCATATGCTGAAGAAGATAGGAGCGTATTGCGTCGAGGGTTAAGATAGCAAAAACTCACCATAATTCTGAATTTAGCGGGTGTCTGACTTGATTGTCTATGCTATAATATACTTATGATTGAAATTATCGAAGTTATAAAAGTTTTCTTATTGAGCGTAATTCAGGGTATTACTGAATGGCTACCGGTTTCAAGCACCGGGCATATGATTTTGCTGGATGATATTTTGAAGCTTCAAGTTTCAGACGAGTTTTGGTCTCTATTTTTGGTTGTAGTTCAACTAGGGTCAATTTTGGCGGTTGTTTATATTTTCTTTAATAAGCTCAATCCATTTAGCCCCCAAAAAACCAAAATTCAACAAGCTCAAACTTGGACGCTATGGAAAAAGGTGGTGGTAGCAACTATTCCAACAGTGATAATAGGCTTAGCCCTAGAAAACTTTATGGAAATCCTTAATAATTCGTGGGTAGTGGCTGCGGCTTTGATTATTTATGGAGTTATTTTTATTGTAATAGAGAACTATCAAGCTAAAAATAAGAAGACAGCCAAGATTTCGCAATTAGAAGATATTACATACGCTGATGCGGCGAAAATCGGCGCCTTTCAGATTTTACCACTAATCCCGGGCACTTCACGGTCTGGTTCAACGATCATTGGTGGGTTACTGATGGGTGCTTCGCGCGAGGTAGCGACTGAGTTTTCGTTTTTTATGGGAATTCCAGTGATGTTTGGTGCGAGTTTTTTGAAGCTTATAAAATATGGTTATAATTACAGTGGTAGTGAGATTTTCTATCTAATATTTGGTATGGTTACTGCGTTTATCGTTTCGGTCTTTGCGATTAAATTCCTACTTAACTACATCAAAAATAATGACTTTAAGCCTTTTGGGTATTACCGAATTATTCTGGGTGGTCTAGTTATTATGATGGCGCTACTAAGTTAATAATTTTAAAACAAGAAAAAACTAGGAAATTTACTCTCCTAGTTTATATTTTTTTGGCTGAGTTCTATCTATAACTATCCTAGAACCTTTCTCCGCCCGTTTGAAATCATCTTCTGAGAGAACCGCTAATTTACGCCACTTCTTGTCTGGAGACTCAATGATGGCGTAATAGCCACAAGAGAAGGCGGCCTTCTCCAGTCGCTCATCTTTGACTATACTACCATCAAAGTCTAGGCCCTGAGTCGCAGTAACTTCACCAATTTTTTGAACCATATAGAATTCACTATATTCATTAGATTCTGGTGTGTCTTCATAAATTGACTGCATTTCATTAGAAGCAATCATGACTAGTTTACCTTGCGGAATATCCCCGTCCGGCAGTATTTTACGGACGTGAAACTCAATTTTAACCGCTGCATCTTGGATAGACATTGATTCAACACCTTCAACCTCTAGCTGCTTAGCTAGATAATGTTTAGTGGCGTTAATTTTTGTATCAATTCGCTCTATATGGCCTGGGTCTTCTTTGATTTCACTTTTAACACTCGTATCTGTCACAATCGCGTCACTTTCTGTAGCCATATAATATTCTTTAGCCTGTTCTTGGCGGACTTTATTCACTAAAAGCCCGAGCATGAGTGCAACTGTCAAGCCGATGGACATTGCCATTTTCTTGCCTTGCTTGCCTGTTTTCATAGCAAAACCTCCGTCTCGTAAGATTTCAAATACATTTTAAAGAACTAAATATATGAATCTCCGCCAACTTATTGCAGAGTTCACTTTTATATTATAACATAATAATCAAAGGTTACTAGCTATACCGTTTTAAACGCTATAAATTACCGAGATTATACAGTATCAAGAATCTTTCTTTTAGCAAAGATATGTGATAAAATATTCAATATGAACTGGAAGACTGTATTTAAATCATTCAAAAACAAAGATATGCAAAAACGCTTCTTCGGCGTAATTGGCTTAATCGTAATTTACCGCTTTTTGGCGCACGTACCTGTACCACTAGCTGAACCAACCGAATTTCGTGAGGTTGTAGCTAGCGCGATCAATAGTACCGACTTAGGCGGATTTATCAACCTTCTGACCGGTGGGTCTTTGACTACATTTTCAATCATGGTAGTTGGTTTGAGCCCATTCATTACTGCTTCGATTATCTCTCAGCTTTTGACAAAAGCCGTGCCCGCACTTGAAGAGCTAAATAATGACGGTGAAACTGGCCGCCGCAAAATCAATCAGTGGACACGCGTTATTGCTGTGCCGCTAGCTATTTTGCAGTCAATCGCTTATATTTTTATTTTGCGCCAAACTGTTTTAGCCGGTAATACAACCATTCTAGAAGATGCTACAATGATGGAATGGGTAGTGGCAGTGACAGCTATGGCAACCGGATCGATTCTTTTGATGTGGCTTGGTGAATTAGTTACCGAAAAAGGTATTGGTAACGGCATTTCTTTAATTATCTTTGCTGGTATTATCTCACAACTCCCAACAACTTTGGCTACATTGGTGTCTTCAATTAGTGATACCTCAGGTGGCGGTCTGAGCGTATTCGGTTGGTTTGAACTACCTGTAAACCCATTGGCCTTTGGAATTTCCGCCGCTATCCTTGTTGCAAGCTTAATCTTGCTCTATATTCTAGTTAAGATCAACGAAGCGCAGCGAATTATCACTATCAACTACGCTAAACGCGTGCATGGCAACTCTGCTTATGGTGGAATCAGAAGCATTCTGCCGATCAAATTGATCGCGGCTGGTGTTGTTCCTGTGATTTTTGCAGTTTCTTTCTTGAGTTTGCCAGCATTTATTGGCCAGCTGTTGGTTTCGTCTGGAAATGAAGCCTATACCGATATCTCTGATAAACTTGTTACATGGTTTCAGGCGCCAGATCCAGGATCATTTACCGGCCAAACTTGGGAAGCTTTCATCTATCCGACTATCTATTTCTTACTGATTGTAATGTTTACATTTTTCTATACAACTATTGTCTTTAACTCTAGCGAAATCGCTGATAACCTACAGAAACAAGGTGGCTTTATTGAAGGTGTTCGACCAGGTAAAAAGACCGAACAATATCTTAACAAAATCGTTAACCGTTTGAATATCTTCGGCGCGCTTGCCCTAGGATTTATTGCCCTAACACCTTTTATTGCAGATTATCTATTGTTTAATCTAGCTGGTGTACAAAGCAGTAACCTATCGATTGGTGGAACCGGTCTTCTGATCGTGGTGACAGTAGCGCTTGAAAGCTTGCGTCAATTGAATTCACGCGCTCTAATGGTGACTTACGACGAATATCAATAGAGGTTTGCTGTGCAAGGTGGTGGCCAGTTAATAATTGAAAAGAAGAGTAATAAGACTAAGATCGCCGTCTTGTTGCTGGCGGCCGTAATCTGTTTAGGCGGCGGTTATGGGGTTTATAGTTTCTTTAATAACGCTCCAGAAGAACCGTCTCAGATATCTGATGCGGTTCCAGTGCGGGATGACGTTGATAAAACTGAAGTAACAGATAAAGACAGGGACGAACATAAGGTTCCGGCTGATAATCCAAGATATATTTCAATTCCAGACCTGGGCGTAGAAAAAGCTCGGGTAATAAATATTGGCTTGATTCCAAACACTAATCAATTAGACTCGCCAATCTCAATCTTTGATGCCGGCTGGTTTAACCAGAGCGAAAAGCCTGGGGTTGGTGCGGGCGCATTATTGCTGGACGGTCATAATGGCGGACCAAGCAAGGGTGGAATTTTTGATACACTCGGAGACTTACAAATAGGAGCCAGAATTATTGTTGAGCGTGGCGATGGCGAACAATTCACCTATAAAGTCGTCAGCAATAAGCAATTAACGCTTAACGAAATGAATGACTCTAACAACCCAGATGGCATGGCGACAGCACTACAGTCAGTCGAAGAAGGCAAACAAGGTCTAAATATCATCACCTGCGTAGGTAATTGGCTACCACAGCAAAACACCTTTGATAAGCGCGTCATGTTGCGCGCAGTGCTTGAGTAGCATTCCTATACCCACAAAATACCCCACCTATTGATTTATAGGTGTTTTTATGTTATAATATAGAGAGTACCTTAAAAAATATTATAGAGGTGATTACTATGAGTAAATTTATAGTGTCAGAAATTATTAAAGTAGCTTTTTTGGATATTGACGGTACAGTCCGCAACAAATCACTGATGGAAACTTTTGTCGACTTCTTGTATGGGCTTGGCTATATCTCTAGGATCGTGCATGAAAACTTGCAAGCTAAGCGAGTTCAGTACAAGTCTGACAAAGATAATGCAGATTCGTACGAGGAATATGTTCTGCTGGTTAATCAAGTTTTACTTGAAGCGATTAAAGGCTTGCCACTAGATGCAGTGAAGGAATTAGCTGCTCAGGCGATTACGAAGTATCAATATGAAGATTATCGATATACGAAGAGCCTGATTGAGCGTTTGCGAGAAAATGACTATAAAATTATCGCGATTAGCGGCTCACTTAATTTTTTAGTTGATGCGTTTAAGGAATTTTACGATTTCGACCAATCATACGGGCACGGTTTTAGTGTAAGTGAAGGAAATATTTATACTGCTACCGAGCCGATTACTTGGCGAGACAAACACTTGATAATCGAGCAAATTATTGAAGATAACGGCTGGAACGGATCTCAATTGCAAAGCTTTGCAGTTGGCGATACTGGCGGCGATTTTACAATGTTAAGGTCGGCAACCTATCCAATCGCGATCAACCCATCAAAAGGGTTGGTTCGGAAAATGTACCTTTCCGCCACAGAGGAGAACAAAGCTTATTATTGTGTAGTTGAGCGCAAGGATTTATTGTATTTCTTTGTGATTACGCCAAATAGTACGATAAAAGACGGTTCGATTGAGCTATCTGAAGCTGTATTAATGACTAACACGAAACAACTAGGGATTAAAATTCTAGATGAACCAAATCGATTCAAAGATTTTAACCTAATCACCGACTAAAGCACTCTTTCTGGGTGCTTTTTATTTTATCTAAAAAACTCCTTGCATCTAATCGACAAATAGTGTATAATAGAAAAGATTTATGGCTCAAAAAGAAGTAATAAAACTTGAAGGACGTATCGTGGAGGCTTTGCCCAACACGCAGTTTAAGGTTGAACTTCAAAATGGGCATACAATCATCGCTCATATCAGTGGTAAAATGCGCAAGCATTATATCCGTTTGGTGCCGGGCGATCGAGTAGAAGTAGAGTTGACCCCTTATGATCTCACAAAGGGCAGAATCAGCTTCCGCTTGAGAGACTAGCAGTTAAGAATTTATTTACGGGTAAAACCCGTTTTAATTTCTACTTGGCTGCAGATAATATAAACCTAAAGGTAAGGAGTTTTTACACTTATGAAAGTTCGTGCAAGTGTTAAAAAAATCAGTCCTGATGATATCGTAGTTCGCCGAAAAGGCATCTTGCGTATCATCAACAAGAAAAAACCTAAGAATAAGCAAAGGCAGGGTTAAGTATGGCTCGAATCGCAGGGGTAACAATCCCAGCAGAAAAGCAAGTTTATATCGCTTTGACATATATTTATGGCATTGGCGAAACAACTTCTAGAACCATCCTTGCGGCGGCTAAAATTGAGCCGACCACTCGGGTGAAAGATCTCACCGAGGCTGAAGAACAGAAGCTACGCGAAATTATCGACGAGAAATATAGCGTAGAAGGTGATCTGCAACGCCTCGTAGCAAATAATATCAAACGTCTAAAAGACATCGAAAGTTATAAGGGTTTACGCCATCGCAATGGCCTACCCGTAAACGGCCAGCGCACACGAACGAACGCACGAACTCGTAAGGGTCGCGCAATCGCCGTTGGTGGAGCACAACCTAAAGCTTCGAGTAAGACCT
Organism: uncultured Candidatus Saccharibacteria bacterium; assembly: GCA_964465135.1. Lineage (GTDB taxonomy): Bacteria > Patescibacteriota > Saccharimonadia > Saccharimonadales > Saccharimonadaceae > Nanogingivalis. The sequence goes on along the minus strand of CAYXHY010000010.1, from coordinate 15,551 downwards.
AGGATTAAGGAAGGAATAAGAAAATGGCAGAAAAAGTTAGTCGTAAAAAACAGCGCCGCTCTGTTCCCTCGGGTCAGATGCACGTTCAATCGACGTTCAATAATACAATCATTACTTTTTCAGACAAGAAAGGTAATGTTCTAACAGCGTCAAGTGCTGGTGCTTGTGGCTTCCGCGGAAGTAAAAAAGGTACCGCATATGCAGCGCAGGTTGCAACTGAAAAAGCAGCTGAAAATGCAAAAACACTTTACGGTTTGAACTCAGTAGACGTGTTCGTAAAAGGTGTTGGCCTAGGCCGAGACGCCGCAATTCGTTCACTATCTAGCTTCAACATCGTAGTAGATTCTATCAAAGATGTAACTGGCGTTCCACACGGTGGAGTTCGCCCTAAGAAAGCAAGGAGGGCTTAATTTATGGCACGAGATACTTCTCCAATCGTAAAACAATCTCGCCGCGAAGGCTACGCCCTTCACCCAAAAGCTGCTAAAATTATGGCACGCAAAAGTGGTATTCCTGGCCAGCACTCTGGTGGTCGCCAAGGCAAACCAAGCCTATATGCCACTCAGCTACGCGAAAAGCAAAAAGTTCGCCGTTTGTACGGTCTACTTGAAAAGCAATTTGCTCGTCTAATGAAAGAAGCTTCACGCCGAGATGGTTTGGCAGGTGAAAACTTGCTACAGCTACTTGAATTGCGCCTAGACAACGTGGTTTACCGCGCTGGATTTGCAACTTCACGTCGCCAAGCTCGCCAACTAGTTAGCCACGGTCATTTTATGTTGAATGGTCGCCGTGTCGACATTCCATCAATCCGCGTAAAAGCTGATGATGAAATTGTAGTCCGAGAAAAAAGCCAAAAAACTGGTTATTTCCAGAATCTAGACAATGTTATTACAGATTCTGTACAAGGACCTTTGAGCTGGCTAAAGAGCGATGGTAAGAAAATGACAATCTCTGTCACAGGATTGCCAAAGCGCGAAGAAGCAGAAGCCGAAATTAACGAACAGCTAATCGTTGAGTACTACTCACGATAGGGTAAGGAGCTAAATTTTATATGTCAAAATTAATTCACAATCCAGCACTAGCTGAAATACAAGATCAGAGCGATACGGCTGCTACTTTTGTTATAAAACCGATTGAACCCGGCTATGGTAACACTCTTGGTAATAGCTTGCGTCGAGTTCTACTTTCGAGCATCCGCGGTGCTGCAATTGTTGCTTTCAAAATCGAAGGTGTGAACCACGAGTTCACTACTGTTTCTGGAGTTAAAGAAGATGTCGTTGATATCATGCTAAACCTCAAAAATATTCGATTTAAAGCTCACACCGATCAACCAGTTGAACTACGACTAGAGAAAACTGGCGCTGGTGTAGTTACTGCAGCTGACATTGCCGCTCACGCCGACGTTGAGGTTGTTAACCCAAACCAAGTTATCGCAACTATCGATGACACAAAAACTAAACTTGCGATTGACCTAGTTGTAGAATCAGGTCACGGTTACCGAACAATCGAACAGTCAAGCGAAGATCGCCTTCATAGCGATATGATTGCTCTAGACGCTGTATTTAGCCCAGTTCTACGCGTTCGTTATAAAGTAGATAACACTCGTGTTGGTCAGAACTCAAACCTTGATCGCCTAGATATAACAGTAGAAACTGACGGTTCGATTTCACCACGCGACGCTTTCGAAGAAGCTGCAGCGATTCTAGTAAATCAATATACAGCCCTAGCTGGAAGCACAACAATCGAATCTGCACCTGCACTTGGTAAAGATTCAGAAGATGAATCAGATGAGCTACAAGTTCGCATTGAAGATCTAGGCCTAACCGCCCGAACTACAAATGCGCTTGTAAACAATGACATCAACACAGTTCACGACCTTGTAAACCTTACAGAACAAGACCTACGCGAACTAAAAGGCTTTGGAAGCAAGGCTCTAGATGAAGTAAAAGATAAAATAGCGGAGTTAAACCTATAATATGCATAGACATGGATATAAAGGGCGAAAATTTGGCCGCGAACGCGACCAACGCCGAGCGCTCCTCAAAGGCCTAGCCAACCAGCTAGTTATTCACGGCCGGATTGAAACCACTCTGCCAAAAGCCAAAGAGACACTGCGCTTCACAGAAAAACTAATTACAAAAGCAAAGAAGGGCGACCTTCACAATCGACGCCAGATTATTGCTAAACTTGGTAACATCGAAAACGCCAACAAACTTGTTGACGTAATTGCACCTCAACTTACCGGTCGCAACAGCGGTCACTTGCGAGTTGAGCGAACAACTGTTCGCCGCGGAGATGGCGCTGAGCTAGCAATCATCGAATTTGTTGATGATATTAAACACGAAAGCGAGGATAAGTAAATGGCCGTTAACGCAAAAACTTATTCACAAAAACCGAGCGAAGTTGAACGAAAATGGCTTTTGATCGACGCCGCTGAAGCCGGCACTCTTGGCCGCCTAAGCGCCGAGATCGCAAAACGTCTAATCGGTAAAAACAAGCCAACTTACACCCCACACATCGACGGTGGTGATTATGTAGTGGTTATTAACGCCGAGCAGGTAAAAGTAACCGGCAACAAAGAAGAAGCTAAAATGTATTACCGGCACAGTGGATACCCAGGCGGAATCAAAGAAGCAACTCTAAAAGAAGTTCGCGAAAAGGATGCTGCTATGATTATCGAAAAAGCCGTAAAAGGTATGCTTCCAAAGAACAAACTTCAAGACGAACGAATGAAACGCTTGAAAGTTTACAATGGGAGCGAGCATAATCATGCCGCTCAAAAACCAGAGAAAGTTGAGGTTAAATAATCATGGCTGAAACTAAATATTTTTACGGTCTAGGTCGCCGCAAATCAGCAACCGCTCGTGCGCGCCTATTCAAAGGTAAGGGAAACATTACAATCAATGACAAACCTGCCGCTGAATACCTAGATGGAAACAAAACTATGTTGGCAGAATTGACTGACCCACTAGCTTTGGTTCAAAAGCAGAAAGACTATGACATCACTATCAAAGTTAGCGGTGGTGGTCTAGCTGGCCAGATCGACGCAATTAAACTTGCTATCAGCAAAGCTTTGACCGTTGCTCATGCCGACCTACGCCCAGTGCTAAAGAAAGCCGAGCTTCTAAAACGTGATCCACGCGAAAAAGAACGCAAAAAATACGGTCTTCGCAGCGCCCGCAAAAAAGAACAGTTCTCAAAGCGCTAAACCGCCTTCAAGAGACACTTACAAAAAACACCCCGCTTCTGGAGTGTTTTTTGTTTTATTGTAATAGCTAGAGCTTTATAAAAAATGCTAAAAATGGTATAATATCAAAAGATGTTTGACAAAATTTTCCACAAATCACTCAATCTGCCATATCGGCTATTTTTGCGTACGATCCAAAAATCTCCAAAACCACGTGCGACGGTGATTTTGTTGCATGGGCTTGCTAGCACTAATCAGCTCTGGGATGATCTTAAGGTAGAAATTCCAGATGATGTAGACATTCTAGCCGTTGATTTGCTTGGGCACGGTAGTTCGCCTAAACCCGGCTGGACAGGTGCGCAGACGCTTAATTCTCAGGCTCGGGCGCTACATCGCACCTTGCGCGCCGCCGGTCATCTTTCGCGGCCAATTTTCTTGGTTGGCCATTCGCTCGGTTCGCTGGTGGCGGCAGAATTCACAAAGTTATATCCTTCGGCTGTTGATTTTATGGTGATGGTTTCGCCGCCAGTTTATTTGCCGAGCGATAAATCAAAAACCATCTGGTCGCGCGAATCTTTGCTTAAAAATAACTACCAATATTTGATCGAAAACCAAGAAATTGCCTCAAAAATTGCCAAGCTCGCTACCGAAAAAATGATTCGTGGAGCTAGCAAAATTAGAACAGATCAAGATTTGCATCTGATGGCCGAAACGCTGGAATTATCGATCCTACAACAAGACACTTTCAAAACTCTACAAAAAACCCCTATAAAAACGCAAATTATTTATGGATTATTTGATCCGCTAGTTATAGGAAAAAACATTAAAGAACTTAAAAAGCTCAATCCAAACATTTCAGCAATCCTGATCCCGACGTCCCATGAGATTTCAAATATAGCCGGTAATTTCATCATTAAATCTATCAATAAAAATCTAACAAGGAGTAAAAATGACTAAACCTGTAATCTTGACCGGAATCCGCGCCAATAACAATCTAACCATCGCCAATTTGTTTGGAGCGCTGCTGCCAATGGTTCAGATGGCAAAAGAAAAATCTGGTGAATATCAGTTAAATATGTTCATTCCAGACCTACACAGTTTCACTACGCCGATCGACCACACTCAGCTTTATACTCAAAGTCTTCATAACGCGCGGGTTTTCTATGCGGCCGGTTTACCATTTGATGATGAAAATATCCATATTTATCGCCAGAGTTTTGTGCCAGCACACAGCGAATTGACCTGGATTCTAGATTGCTTTACCGGCTTTGGTGAAATGAGCCGGATGATCCAGTTTAAAGATAAATCGGTCAGCGTTGGTAGTGATCGCACGAGTGTAGGCTTGTTCAATTATCCAGTACTGATGGCGGCTGATATTTTGCTATACAATGCTAAATATGTACCAGTTGGTGAAGATCAAAATCAACACCTTGAATTTACGCGCAATATTGCTCAGCGTATGAATAATCAGTTCGGCGATTTGTTTGTCATACCAGAAGAAACCAAGAAGCAGCTCGAATTTTTTGGTAAAAAAGACGGCTTAAGGATTCGTGACCTACAAAACCCGAGCAAAAAAATGAGCAAAAGTGATGACAGCGGCAAAGGTGTAATCTATCTGAGCGACACACCCGAAGCGGCGCGCAATAAAATCATGAGCGCAGCGACTGATTCTGTCGGCGCAATCCATTACGACCGTAAAAACCAGATCGGAATCTGTAATCTGCTTGATTTGCTTAGCTTGGTGCGTGGGCAAAAGATTGAAGAAACAGTAGCTGAATTTGAAGGCCTAGAACGCTATGGTGATTTCAAGAAAGTTGTAGCTGAAGAAATCGCTCAATTTTTGGCGGATTTTCAAGCTCGACTAGCCGAAGCAGATGACGAAATGATTCTAGCTAAACTTACCGCCTCAGAACGGATTGTGAATCAAAGCGCCGGCGAAGTACTGCATCGCGTCCAGCAGGCGGTTGGCCTAAGGGAGCGGGCTTAAATGGCAAAATTTAATTCAGGCGATCTGCTAGATATTTTACGCCGCTTCAAGGTGGCGGGCGAAGAAAACGTACCGCGCCATATTCAAGAGATGAAGAAACTCACTCCAGATACTTTTTCTGAGATTTTCAGCTTTAAATTTAATAGCGCCAAATATTTCATAATCGTTGACGGCACGGCCGAAGATGACGAAAACTATATCACAGGCTTGCTATACACCACTTACGGCGAAATCGAAGGCGAATTAATCAAAAACCCGCGCGATGAGCTACTGAGTTTTGCTTTACCATACCAGGGCAAGGATATTTACTTATTCAAAAGCGAAACTTCTAAACGCCGAATCGATGTATTATTGCACGAAAAATATCCTGAATTTTCACGCAGCACCATCCAGAAATATATCAAAAATGGCTACGTTACAGTTAATAAAAAGGTGGTCCTGAAATCAAACATTACGATTGACGCAAAAAGCCAACTCTATTTAGAAATCCCTGAGAAAGTTGCCAATGATACCGATTTCTCGGTAATCTATGAAGACGAAAACGTAATTGTGGTCGATAAACCAGCTGGCGTTTTGACCCACAGTAAAGGCGTTTTGAATGATGAATTTACGGTGGCGGATTTCTTCAAAAAGCGCGGCTCAACCTTTGCAGACGATACAAACCGCACCGGAATTGTACACCGGCTTGACCGCGATACCTCAGGCGTAATAATTGGTGCCAAAAATCCTGCCACCGCCAAGAAGCTACAAAAGCAGTTTTCTGAGCGCACCACCAAAAAAACCTATTTTGCGGTCGTAACAGGGGTTCTTAAGCAGCAGAAAGCAATGATTGATCTACCGATCGCGCGCAATAATTCTGCACCGAGCACTTTCAAGATCGACGCAAAAGGTAAGAGTGCTCAAACTCGATATGAAGTGATCTCCCAAAAAGATAACTACTCACTAGTTAAATTGCAACCCAAAACCGGCCGTACACACCAGCTGCGCGTTCATATGAGCTACTTAGGTGTACCAATTTTAGGCGATAAAGTCTACGGAGACGACTCCAAAAAATCCGACCGAATGTATTTGCACGCCGAAAGCCTAGAGATCACAATTCCGCCGCTTGCTGCAGGCGAAAATTCAATCCGCAAAACATTCACTAGCCCGCTACCAAAGGAATTCGACCAATTTTTTAATAAATAATCATGAATACCGATCTGATAAAATCAACTATTCAGTCTTCGCACGCGGTGATTATAGATATACCGGTTGGATTTGGCTATGACTATCTGATTTCTCAACTCAGTCTGCCAGCCAACGCTGAGATCATAAAAGTTCTGCCACGCATTCACAACACTCAAAAAACAGAGAATATCAACGCCGAAGATATCATTGAGATTCAAGAGAAAACCCGCGGAGCTAGCAGAAATCTCCAGATTTACTTTATTTTGGGCGCCGAAAAGATGAGTGAAGTTGCGCAGAATAAATTCCTTAAACTACTCGAAGAGCCGAGGAATAACCTTCATTTTGTCTTAGCTACTAGCCTGCACGATAAATTGCTCACAACTATTAAATCCCGTTCTCAATACCTAAAAATTGAGCCAATTTCGCTATTCGAATCGCAAAAACTGGTCAAGAAATTAGGCGTCAAAGACACTAAAGCCAAACAGATCCTATTTTTAGCTAATGGCTTACCAGAGGAGATAACTAAACTGTCGCTCGACGCAAAGTATTTCAAATTCAATCTAGAAGTTATGGACTTAGCCAAAAAGTGGCTAGCCGGCTCAAACTACCAGAGAATAGCCGTAGCAAGCCAGATAAAAACCGACCGCGCTAAAGCTCTCGCCATAACTGCCAAAATCATTGAAATCCTCGGCAAAACAATCTCACCAGAAAATGCAATCCAATCTACTAAGCAGGCCAAAAAAATGCTTTTAGCGCATAAAAAAATCAGCCAAAACGGAAATATTCGACTGTGTTTACTAGAAGCAATTTTTGCATAAACGTTTTCAAAACTATCAAAACTGTGGTATAATTATTTTATGTTAGGATTTTTTCTACTAGTATTATTTGTGGTGTTTATTCTGTGGCAAAAACCAGAAGATTCTAAAACTACAAATACTCTACCAGATAATTTATCGCTAAAAATTGATAAATTATGGAAGGCGGCGCAAGAAGCGTTGATTGATCGTAAATATCTTCGAGCAGAGAAGATATTATTAACAATCCTGCAATTTGACGAACGCAACGCGATGGCCTACAACCGACTAGGTATTATTTATGCTGGTCAAAAACAATACGAAGATGCAATTGAATGTTTTGAGATCGCTCAAAGCCTAGAGAGTAGTCCTTCAAGCTTACACAACGTCGGCTTGATTTATCTAGAGACAAAAGATTATTCCAAGGCTGCTATGGCGTTTGAGCAGGCCCTAAAGATAGAAGACACACTAGCTACGCGCCACATTGCTTATGCCAAAGCACTCGAAAATCTAGATGACTATAAGGGTGCTATAAAGGCCCTTGAGAGGGCGGTTGAACTTGACGAACGCCCACAAACCATCCGTACGCTTGGCGCTTTATATCTAAAGGCTGGCGAGACGGAAAAGGCTCAGGAGTTAAAGGCTAGACTAGACGAATTGCGCGGCGGGATTCACAAAATTAAACAGAATCGCTTAGCGCAAAGCTCACAAGCCGGGCGCAAGATTGGAATGTAGTAATTCGCGATCGCTAATCATAAATTCAAAGACCACTGCAAATTTAGTGGTCTTTTTTAAGCTCTATCGTCTGACTGATTCGCAGCTTATCTAAGAAGTATCGATCGTGCGAAGCTACAATCACCGCGCCCTCATAATTCGCCAAAGCTTCTTCAATATGTCCTTTAGTCGGAATATCTAGATGGTTGGCTGGCTCGTCCAGAATTAGTAGGTTCGTATTAGCCAGGAGTAATTTTATAAACCCGATTTTAGCCAATTGACCACGAGTAAACTCAGATAGCGGGCATTTAAGATCATCAATTTTAAGATCAAGGTTTTTTGATTGCTGATGAATAGCTTGATCGCTCACATCTATAGATTGAAGGTTTTCAAAGCCGGTTTTTTGATAACCCAAGCCGTAAGCATCCTGCGAAAAGTAACCAACTTTCACCTGTGGCCTAAGTTTAATTTCGCCATTATTAGGCTCAATATCACCGTTAATAAGCTTGAGCAGGGTAGTTTTTACAGAACTGTTCACTCCAAACACTACAAGGCATTCCGGCCCGCGTATTTCAAAATTTAGATCAGAAAACAGCGGGTAATGGAAGCTTTTCGAAATATTTATAGCTCTTAACAAACTTTTCAAGCCAAACAAGCCCGTCAGCATCAATATTATTCGTCGGCTCATCTAGCAACAAAATATCAGGCGGAAACTCAGTCGCTAGCACTCTAGCCAAGCTCAACCTAGTTTTTTGTCCGCCACTTAAATCTTCAATTAGATAGTGTAGGGAAGCAACACCCAACCCAACCAATTCCAACGCGCGTTCAATCTGCCAGCTAGGCTGATCCTCACTAAAAATACCGCTAATTTCTCCGCTAGCAGACAATTCCTGCGGTACGTAGCCGATAGAATTGCCAAAATAGTTAATCGCCCCAGCACCTGGCATTTCACTACCAGCTATAATATTCAGCAGAGTCGTCTTGCCAGTTCCATTTTCACCAATCAGCGCCACGATATCACTCCTTGAGAACTTCAAAGTTAAGTCCTCAAACAATATTTTGTCGTTATAAGTTTTTTGAAATATGCTGTAATTCAAGCATAAAACTCCTATCAAAACTGAGCAATCATAAAATATTCAACCACAGACAGGAGCTCAGTTCAAAATAAAAAAAGCAATCAAAAGTAAAACTATTCCTGGTGCAGTTGTTTAACTATTGATTGCTGTTATCATTTGTAGGTTTATCCTTTTTCGAAATTTGGAGCCACGATCGGGGCTTGAACCCGAGACCTCATCCTTACCATGGATGCGCTCTACCAGCTGAGCTATCGCGGCAATAGTGATATTATAGCATATCAACTAGCGCTTTCCAAGACCTAGCAAGGCATAGAAAACTCTTATTTCAGCTGAAATACGGGGATTTATTTATTTTCCGGTACGCTTAGTTGTAGTTTTCACCGCAGAAGACAAATCGCCAAAGAAATGCTCAACAAATGACTTTTGTAGCGCCCAAGCGATGGCGTTAATCAGGAAAATACCAGATGATGCGATCGTGATAATCAAAACTTTTTGACCCAACTCATAATTTATTAAGCCAATTAAACTAGCTGCTAGAAGAGACAAAGTTGCCGCTAACAGATAAAACCTCTGTTGGGCTAGGCGTTGATCTTCAATAATAATCCATTTGTTGAGGTTTTTTCGTAAACTTTTCATATTATATATTATAGCACAAATTATGCTAAAAGTCAATCATTATACGAAACTGAGCTTTGCACTTGATTTAGCGAGCGGTTTATGCTAAAATAGTTCAGAAGTTAAACAATAAATTAAACGAGAGATTATGGCAAAAAAGAATACGAAACGAAAGATTGTTGGTCTTGTCAGCGATGAATCTGGCCACCGACTATACTACACTCGAAAAAACACTCAGAATACGCCTGAAAAGCTAGTTCTTAGAAAGTACAACCCAAAGACTCGCCGTCACGAAACTTTCACCGAAACCAAGAAATCACTTGGTCGAAATGAAGTTAAACCACGAAAAGGCTAACATTAAAACACCTTCTATTTCAAGAAGGTGTTTTATTTTTATCTACGATATTATATCAAGCAGCGCCGAAATAAATTCAGCTCGAACCCAGGTTGAGGTGTTTTGATTAGATTCAATAGCGTGGCTAACATAATTAAGTATGCCCATCGCTTCATCTTTTTGACCTCGATCAATAAATATCTCCGCCAGCCACAAACTGGGCAAGAGCTCGTGCTTTTCAGCTATTGGCGCTAGTGAGCGAGTATAATATATATTCGGTAGGGAAGATTGTAAAGTTTCAAGTGCGCGCACAGCCTGTGGCGAATCATATTGTAATACTCCAAACATATAAGCACCATAAAGACTGGCTGGATCAATTCGCGAGTCTTTGCCCGCTTCAGATTTATGGGAGCGGTAGAAATAGCCTTGGTCTTCGTTCCACATTTCGGTCTGGATATGATATTTAGCGCGATCAGCCGCAGAGCGCCAATTAGCAGCATCTTTTACCTTGCGCAACTTGCCAGCCATCAAAGCGGCGGAACTAAGCGTAGCAGACACAAGGCTACAGGCAAAAGTAGTCGATTCCAGCTGTTTGTTCCATAAGTTATAGCTAACCGCTAGAACGCCAGTCTCATCAATTGAGTTATTTAAAAAATCAGCTAGCGGCTTAATGGCCGTCTTGTAGTTGTTTTCTATAAAATCCTGATCATGGAATTTCTGATAATATTCATTGACCATAAACAAAACCGCCGCAGAATCTTCTACCGAAATCGGCGGAAATTCTTGGCTGCCAATCATAAAATACGGCAGTTTTGAAGCCACTACTTGGCTAGTATTTGTATATGAAGGTTGAATCAGGCCGTCTCGAGATAGAATATTGATATAACGCTCTAGGATTTTAAGAGATTCCGCCTTATAGCCCAAGCGAATTAGAGGCCATACAGAAAATATGGCATTTTTAGTTGTGCTGAGATTAGATTCTGTATAGTCTGAGATAGCGCCACCGCGAATCGAGGCTTTTATCAGTGTGAGATTGCGGATGAAGCTACTTTGCAGTGTAGGCTCAATCTGTTTGATGAATTTATCAGATTTAGCCAGCCATTTGTGTGCGCCACTAGTAGACTTTATGTATTGCTTCTCAAGCTGCCCGCCTTTAAGGTTTTGGCTTGCTTCTTTCGCCGCGCTTTGCACCGTATCAAAAACTAGCGAATAATGTAGTTCCCGCGTACCGTTCGCTGAGAGATCTAGATCTAAACCTAAAGTTGAATCGGTTTGACCTTGATCAACCTTAGAACTACTCAAAATACCGTCTTCAGCGTCTCGCCACGAACCCTCAAGTCCATGAGTACCGAACAGGCCAACAGTGTAGTGATTGGCCGTCTGGTATCCGGATTCTAACCTTAATTCTAGCCTAGCAACAGCTGAAATATCAGGATTGGAGTGAAGAGCTGCCGCGCCACTATCTATAATCTGCGCTGTATCTTGAGAAATCATACCCTCGCCAAGTATAAAATTTTGATAAGCAAAAACTGTTAGCCTACGATCTTGACCACTAAGGTCTTTAAGCTTGAGTTTACGCAACATCTGACCATCATTAACAACACTCTGGGAGCTTAATCTAATCTGATACTGACTATTTATGGCCTTAGTCTGTAAAACAGTATTGGTCGAGTCATAGTTTATATCTATAGACCAAGAATTATCATCTAACCACAAACAAATTCCATCAATAAAAATCCCGATTTTATGAACTGTTTGTTGGTTCGGTAAAATATTTCGCCCCAATTCAGGCAAGAAAACACTACAAATTTGACCAAAATTATCTATATTTACCACTATTTTATCACTACCAAGCTGAAATATAGTACTCATCTAGGCCGCCTTTAGATTTTTATCTCGGTTAAATGGTCCGATGTGTATAGATTTGGCTGATGCTGGTGGTTTACGAATTGCAACACTCGGCTTAATATTGGAAGAATCGTCATCTTCAGTCTCTTCAGGGGGCATTTCAACATGCTGCAACCTATATCGCATATCACGTAAAGCATCCATATAGTACAAAAACGCATCATAAGGAGTTTTATATGGCGAAAAGTAAGCGTGAACATTGCCATCATTGAAATATTTCGTACACATATAATAAGCGTGGTCGCTAGTCTGCAGGCGGCGCCAATCTTCAGCTAACTGACCATCTTTGCTAGCATGAACTAACGGTTTCAGATCATAGAGTAGCTTTGTGGCCTCTTTTTGCATAGAATTACCAAGCCAAGCGGTTAAATCGCGCTCAGTGTCAGCCCAAGTAATTGTTTGCGGCACCGAGACTTCGCCCACCGCTGGCGCTTCAGCAGCCTCGCTAACAGTTTTAAAATTATGGCTTTTATCAGATAGCCATTTATGGACAAAATCATCAAAAAAGCCAAAAATACCAGAATCCGCCCATTGGTGTTCGCCAAAAGTTTCGTAATCCATAAATAGATTAATGATATCACCGTGATAAGTAGCCGCATTAAGCCAATTTATATATTTGTGCGTAGTAAGTGGGTACTCCTCCCAGTTAGGGTCAGAAAAACGAAAGGCTAGGTCGTCGCTTAATTTATAATTCTTCAAAAGTAGCTTAATGTTTTTAGCACCCTTTGGTTTATAAACATGATTAGGTGAGCGCCACTGCAAAATCGGATCCCAACCCTCGGCTAAAACCGCCTTAAAACCTTGTTTATCGGCCCAAGCTTCTAAATCATCATTATAAGCCAGTTCGGTGTTGCGAAAAGCGGTCGCTTCAACTCCAAAAGCCTCACGGATCTTATCTCGGTGAGCTTTGACCTGAGCTTCAACCTCCGGCCGATCAAAAAAGAAGGCGAGTGAATGATAATACGTCTCGGCCACCAGCTCAACTCTACCGGTGTCAACTAGCCGCTTAAAGCTATCTATAATATATGGCGCAAATTCCAAAGCTTGGTCAATAAAAGTGCCTGAAATTGAAAGCGAAAGCTTAAAGTCTGGATACTGCTCTAGAAGTTTTTCTAGCAGATTATTCATTGGTAAGTACGATTTATTAGCTACTTTGCGGAAAATCTCGCCGTTAGTCTCTGTCTTTACGCCAGCACCTTCGCGGAAATAATTTTGCCTAGATCCAATGTCAAAGATTGAATAATCATCTCGAATCCGCCACGGCTGATGCACATGCAGGTACAAAACAACTGATTTCTTAGTCATTTTTACCGCCTAAAACTGAATAAAATTCATCCATAATTTGCTCGGCGATATCATTCCACGAGATTCGAGTGTATTCTTTTCGGACGCCTTCTTTCAGGGAATTCAAAAGAGAAGGTGAAGTCGAAACCGCCACGATCTGACTGGCTAGTTTTTCTACATCCCAGAAATCATACTTCAAAACGCTATTTAGAACTTCTGCCACGCCAGATTGATGGCTCAAAATCAAGGCATTATTAAAATGGGCTGCTTCTAGTGCGGTCAAACCAAAGGGTTCATTAACCGAACTCATAACAAATACATCAGCCACGCCATACGAATCACGCCAGCGGTCACCACGCAAAAAGCCAGTAAAGAAAACCTTATCAGCAATGCCATAACTAGCTGCCATTCTAATCAATTCATTGCGCTGTTCGCCATCACCCACTAAAAGTAGGGCAACTTTAGGGTTTTTTGCCGCCGCCTTGGCGGTAGCATCCATCAAATAAGTTAAGCCTTTTTGAACCGTAAATCGTGTCAAAGTCATCAAAATCGTGTAGCCTTGGGTTTTCAAATATTCAAGATAGCGATAAGTTTCTTGGTCGTATTCTTCAGGCGAAGCCATATCAGCTGTCTCGATAGCGTTATAAACCACTTCAACTTTACTAGGGTCTATTTTATATTTGTCAATAATAACTTGGCGAGTGTTTTTTGAAACCGCAAATACCTTATGCGAAGCCGAAGTGCCTTCGTATTCGATATGATGAATATCGGGGTTGCCGCTTGCGCCACCAGCTCGGTCGAATTCCGTGGCGTGAACGTGCGACACTAGTGGAGCGCCGGTTATTTCGCTCGCTCGCTTACCAGCTTCCATAGTTAACCAATCATGGGCATGAATCACATCCGGCCAAGCGTCTTCGTCTTCGAGCAGTTTTTCGATAAATGCTATATATTCCAACTGAATAGATCTGATATCAAGCGCGCCAGAGGAGTTGTGCTCTGAACGCATTCTAAAATTGGCCGAATCGTAAGCCCCAGCGCCAAATTTGTGCAGCGCTGAAAGGTGTGTCGCGTTGAGCACGTTCATAAATTCGATATCTTCGTGCTTTTCGGAATAGGGCACAACAAAATCGATGTCAGCTCCTGCACCCGCCATAGCTTTTGCCATATAAAAACAGGCTACGCCTAAACCGCCACTATTATGAGGGGGGAGCTCCCACCCGAGCATAAGTATTTTCAATTTTTGCCCCTTTTATTACTATACATAACCATTATATAAAATAAATGTTTTTTTTGCAACGTTTTTTTGAACTAAAATCAAATCCCAGGGTTATATTTTTTCATCTCTAGAACGTGTTTTTTATAATCCGGGTCATATTTCTCAACCTCACCCCAAAATCTATCCGAGTGATTCATCTGGCGAGTGTGGCATAATTCATGAATTATCACATAATCGATCAGCTCGTGCGGCAAATTCATCAAGCCGATATTCAAAGAAATCGTGCCACTCGAACTACAGCTACCCCAACGTGTGCTGGCGTGCGAAAATCGCACCCGTTCATACTCGAAACCACATTCGCGCGCTAAATATTCCAACCGCCGCGGCAGGTAAGCCTTGGCCTGTTTACGCAGCACCTTACCAACAAACTCTCTAATCTCTGCCTGAATTTTAAATGATTTAGAGTCTTCATTTCTAGCTAATTCCACCACAATATACTGCTGTTCGGTAGAAATTTTTGTTTCTAGGTTGTTAGTTTGCTTAAAGATCAGTGTATGACTTTTACCAATTTGCTGATTATTTTCATAGATTTTATCAGAATTTCGCTCATTGAACATCTGGCGAAGCTCTTCTCGATTTAGACGAATCAAGCGCTTTAATGAAAACTCAGGCGCATAAAGCGGCATGCTAGCCCGCAATTTACCATTTGGAGCAATCGAAATCTTGATTGACCGCGCCATTTTACTGCGTCGAACCGCTATCTCACCAAATTCTTCATCGATAATTGCCATATATTATATTTTATCAAAAAACCACAGATAAATAAAATTAGCTTGTAAATCATTAGCTAGATATGATATAATTTGATCATACGGGCATAGCTCAGTTGGTAGAGCACAGGTCTCCAAAACCTGGTGTCGGGAGTTCGAGTCTCTCTGCCCGTGCCAAGTTATAGATTTAACCACTCTCACTGAGTGGTTTTTATTTACTATTGACATCTTGGAGCAAATATGATATTATATAAGCGTAGGTAAATCCTATAGCACTTTAAATGGTAATTACAACACACCTATTTTTACAGATTTTATGCTGCGAAAACTATAAATAAAATACCTTATAGACAGTTTTCGTGGTGTAAAAGCCATAATAAAAATTAGGAGGGCTATATCATGAAGTGTACCCGAATTGAAAAAGAAAACTACCCAAAAGCTACACAGCACCGTTTACTATTTGACGATGGTAAACGCGGCAGCGTAATCGTTCGCGAAA
>CAYXHY010000009.1:1314-21993 GCA_964465135.1 uncultured Candidatus Saccharibacteria bacterium | reverse complement strand
GGAGTAAGAGTTGAATTTCCTGCTGCATTAATTGAAAAACATGCAGAGTTAATGTTACTTCGGTTTTGATAGTAATTTTATAATCATCTACGGCAGTTATTTGACTGCGATGAATAGTTAGCTCTGGGTCATTAAAACTCTTTAAAATCGGCCGCTTAATAATCAGCTGCTGAACCATGAAGTTATTGAGATCAATTGTGAAGTCAGTAATTATACCAATTCGGGAATTTTTCTGATCAATAACTTTCATGCCAATTAGGTTAAAATTTAGATTGTAAATTTCATTTATTTTGATGACGTCAGTAGGCTGAACGAATTCATCAATCGAATCGATAATAAAACCAAGTTTGCTCAATTCTCTTATGTCAGCAATCCTAATCAGTTCGGTTTGCTTGGCGCCACTTATTGAATCCTCTAATTTGTAAGCTAATATTTGCAGATTTGACGGGTCGACCAGCGGATCTCCGGTTATAGCTAATTGAGTCCCAGTTTGAAGACTCATGACCGGGGTTTGGTTTAGTTGCGAGCCAAGTATTAACATGCTATTATTTTACCATAAGTGTTATATGTTTAAAAGTGGCAGTCTACAGGTTAACTCTTCTGAAGAGTTCTTCGATGGCGGTTTCGCCACGCAAAACCCTGATTAAGCCATCAATTTTTAGCGGAACAACACCATTTTTATACGCAAAAGCCTTAATTTGAGAGCCGTTTGGGGCGGAAAGTATAAAATTCTTGATTTTATCACCTTGCTTGCCATTAATGAAGCTAATCAC
Source organism: uncultured Candidatus Saccharibacteria bacterium (assembly GCA_964465135.1). Taxonomy (GTDB): domain Bacteria; phylum Patescibacteriota; class Saccharimonadia; order Saccharimonadales; family Saccharimonadaceae; genus Nanogingivalis. Next base: position 21,220 of record CAYXHY010000009.1, on the reverse strand, counting down.
TTCAAAAATTCCGGCTGACCCAATAAAACCAGCTTGAGTTTCGGCAGATTTCAAAATATTTAAAGTTAAAATCTGGTCAGTATTGGTTGAGATCTTATTTTCTCCGTTGATTTCTTTTTTGGCAAGTTTTTCTAGCTTATGTAGGTCGTCAGCTTTGTAGCCAAAATTATTCAAAATAGCCTTAGACTCGGTTTTTGAAAGCTTTATCTGATCTAGTGCCGAAGGTGCTGTAGTTCGGACTAAAGTTTGGCCGATGATCACTGCAGTATTAGCGCTTAGTAAGAACGGGTTAACACCCAGGCTCTGCAAAAATGGCAAAACATCGCTAGTATCTGCGATCGGCAGAGAAGCAATAATGAGTTTGCCGCGCATTGAGGCGTCAATTGCTAGCTGTATAACGCGTAGGTCGATCAGTTCATCAATGTAAATAATATCAGGATTTTGGTTGAGCGCCGCCTGGGTGGCTTCAAGAGTCGTAAAGCCGATTTTTGGTTTGGTCTCAATTTGATTTACTCCCGGTAGCAGCTTTTCGATCCGATTTTCAACCGTGACGATATTTTTTTCTGGTGCGTTGAGCTCGTTTAAAATTGCAAAATTAGTTGTATTTTTGCCGTCACCAACAGTGAAGATTATGCCGCGTGGCTGGCGAATTGCTTGGCGCACCAAACGGAGGTTTTCTCCCCATAAACCAATCTCGTCTAATTTGCGCAAGCTAGTTCGCGCACGTATCATTCTGAGGGTAATTTTTTCACCGCCAAAAACTGGACTCACCGAAACGCGAATTCGTGCCTTGCCGTGAAAAATAGTCGAGATTTGCGAAAAGTTTTTTTCACGCACGTCTAGACCTGCTAATTTTTTGAAATATTTGGTTAGCTGCGGTGAAGTCTCGGCTGGTAATTGATTGATAACCTTCAAAATGCCGTGGATTCTAAAGCGAATCAGAGTCGAACCATCGCGCGGCTCAATATGTACATCGGTAGCGTGCATATTTAGTGCATTTTCAATAATACTCTCAGCGGCATATTTGGTCGCTTTTTCACTTGTTTCGCGCGCCGTATCTTGCTTAGAATTCCCACCAGTTTTCATTATATTTATAATAACATAAGTGCTTTAAGAGAGCAAGTATGGTAAAATGTATTTTATGAAGAAAATTGTCTTGGCGGTTTCGGGTGGAGTTGACTCGATTGTACTTTTGGATTTCTTGGCGCGATTAAAACAGGAGAAGAAGTTCGATCAAGAAATAATTGTAGCTCATTTTGATCACGGGATTCGCCCAGATTCAGGTGAAGATTTGCGGCTTGTGCAGCGCTTGGCGGAAAAATACAATCTGAAGTTTATGAGTGATCAGGGAAATTTAGGTAGTCATGCTAGCGAAGATGTCGCCCGCCGGGCTAGATATAACTTTTTGTGCAAAATCGCCACGGAGCATTCTGCCAAAATCGCTACGGCGCACCATAAAAATGACATTATTGAAACAATCGCCATCAATCTACACAGAGGAACTGGTTGGCGCGGTTTGGCGGTGCTGAATTCGGCTGATATTTGGCGCCCACTACTGCAATTTGAAAAATCTCAGATTGTAGATTATGCCAAAAAGCATGACTTAATCTGGCACGAAGACTCAACCAATACTGAAGAAAAATACCTGCGCAATAAAATTCGCCGCCAGTTCACAGAAACCCTAGATGATAAATCGTTGCAACAGATTTTTAATTTATGGCAATCGCAAATCAAGCTCAAAGCAGATATTGACCATGAAGTCGCTAAAATAATCAATAAAATCTGCCATCAAAAGTCTGACAAAAACTACTATCAGCGCTATTTTTTGGCACAAATTGATCAAAAAACCGCCACCGAAATTTTGCGAGCTATTATTCTAGAAAATACCGGTGAAATCCTAAATCGCCAAGCCTTGCATGATATTTGGATTAGACTCAAAACTATCCAGGCAGGCAAAAAAATCCCAGTCAGCAAAGAATGGCAAATTGTCGCTTCTAAAACTGAGTTTTCCTTTGTAAAGTTCGCCAAAAGATGATAAAATATATAGAGTTGAATTAGCTGAAAGGAAATAGATGAACAAACGGAAAAAGATAAACAAACAGAAATTGATTGCAAACTCAGCTTTTTGGGTAATTGTAATTGCTTTTGGTGGATTGTTTTTGTATAGCGGGCTATTTGGCGTAACTTTAGAAGAAGTGCCAATTTCAGACGTTATCGCTAGAGCAAACGAAGGCGAAATCGAGCAAATTGACATCCAAGGCAATGAAGTTCGTGTAACGCCAAAGGGCGAAGACAAACCGACTGAGCGTTCGGTCAAAGAGACTGGCACAATCTACGAACAAGGTCTTGAACAAGGCAAAACCAAAGTTCAGATTACGCCAATCGACACTTCTGGCGAGATTTTTTGGAATTTGGCGATTATTTTGATCCCAACATTCGGTGTGGTTGCTTTCTTTATGTTTATGATGCGCTCGGCTCAAGGTCAGAACAATCAGGCGATGAGTTTTGGCAAATCAAAAGCTAAATTATATGGTGAAGACAAGAAAAAAATCCATTTTGACGATATTGCCGGTAATGAAAATGCCAAGCAGGATCTATATGAGGTTGTTGATTTCTTGAAAAACCCAAAGAAATACCTAAAAATGGGAGCAAAAATTCCAAAAGGTGTCTTGATGGTTGGAAATCCAGGAACTGGTAAAACTATGTTGGCGCGTGCTGTGGCGGGCGAGGCAAAAGTACCATTCTTTAGCATTTCCGGTTCAGAATTTATGGAAATGTTTGTTGGTGTTGGTGCTTCTAGGGTGCGAGATCTATTTTCTAAAGCTAAAAAGAATTCCCCAGCGATTATCTTTATTGATGAAATTGATGCAGTTGGTCGTAAGCGCGGCTCAGGAATGGGCGGTGGTCACGACGAGCGCGAACAGACCCTAAACCAAATCCTAGTTGAAATGGATGGTTTTGAAAAAGATACGGGTGTAATTGTTCTTGCCGCAACTAACCGCGCAGATGTGCTTGATCCAGCTTTACTACGACCAGGTCGCTTTGACCGTCGAGTGGATATTGCACTACCTGAGCGCAAAGACCGCCTTGCGATTTTGAAGGTCCATTTCAAGGACAAGCCGGTTGATGAAACTGTTGACCTTGAAAGCATGGCTAAGAAAACAACCGGCTCAGCTGGTGCGGATCTTGCCAATATCGCCAACGAAGCCGCAATTCTAGCAGCGCGCAATAATCGCAGTAAAATTACCAATAATGATCTAACCGAAGCTTTTGAGAAAGTTGCAATTGGTCCAGAGCGAAAATCAAAAGTTATCAGCGAAGAAGAGCGCGAATCGACCGCTTATCATGAAGCCGGTCATGCGGTTGTTGGTCATGTTCTACCTGACAGCGATCCAGTACACAAAGTAACCATCATCCCTCGTGGCCGTACTGGTGGCGTAACTTGGTTCTTACCGCCAGAAGATAAAAGCTATAGCAATATTTACGAATATAAAGACATCTTGGCTCGTGCAATGGGTGGTCGTCAAGCAGAAATCATGCTTTACGGTGAGGCTGGCGTTTCGACCGGTGCAAGTAGCGACCTGCGCAACGCAACCAATGTAGCCCGCAATATGGTGGTTGAACTTGGTATGGGTGTAGAGCTTCGTGATCAAGTTTTCCATCAAGAAGAAGGCGGCATGTTCTTTGACCGAATGACCCAAGAGCGTCCATATTCAGAACGTACTGCAGAAAAAATTGACGACGAAGTTGCTGCTCTAATCAAAGAGTCGGTCAAACGAGCTGAAATCATCCTTAAAGCCAACAAAAAGCCACTTGAAGCTTTGACTAAGGCTTTGCTCGAAAAGGAAACGATCGACGAAGACGAAGTGAACGAAATTTTGAAAGGTGCTAAGCTTCCAGAAGAAGCTAAACTACACAAGTAGAAATGTTTCGGCGTAAAGTAAAATCACTAGTTTCGTCAGCTAATACACGCTTAACGGTGCAATTCGCAGCGATTATCCTAGCGAGCTCAACTTTTCTTTCGAGCTTGCTAGGATTATTCCGTGACCGCCTGCTGAACTCATATTATCTAGACACTTATCCTACCGGCATCGACGCTTACACTGTGGCGTTTATGATTCCTGATTTCATGTTCTTTATTTTGGTTTCTGGCGCATTGAGCGTGACATTCATCCCGGTCTTTAACCAGCGAATGGCTAAAAATAACAAGAAATCGGCTTGGGAGCTCAGTACTAGCATTTTGAATTTGCTGTCAGTATTGACTTTAATTACTTCAATTTTGATTATAATCTTTGCCGAGCCGCTAGTAAAATATGTCGTTGGTCCAGGTCTTAGCGAAAGTTCACGCGCCTTAGCCGTCTCGATGATGCGCGTGATTGCGATAAATCCGTTCTTGTTTAGTATTGCGACAGTGATTTCTAGCATTCAACAGGCGATCGGGCGCTTCACATTTTCGGCAATGGCGCCAGCAGTTTACAATATTGGAATTATTATCGGTATCGTATTTTTCACTGGCGGAATTAATATTTTTGGCATAGAAGTTTTCGAAGGCGGAATTATGGGTGTAGCGATCGGTGTGGCGTTTGGTTCGGTTTTGCAGCTTTTGGTGGCGGTGATTGGACTTTATGGGGTTGGCTTTGACTATCGATTCAAGATCTATTGGAAGAATCATGGTTTTCGCCAAGTGTTGAAATTGCTGCCCGCGCGTTCACTTGATCAGGGGATTGATTATATCAACTCAATTGTCGAGACCAATATGGCCAGCCGTATGTCAACCGGAACCGTGCGTTCTTACCAGCAGAGCTTAACGCTTCATATGATGCCGGTAAACTTGATCGGCGTAGCTATTTCAACGGCGTTTTTCCCGAATCTAACAGAAAGTATCGCTCGTGGTCGCAAAGATTTGTTTAGGCGTGACCTACAGAATGCCCTACGGATGATCGTATTTTTGGCGCTACCACTTTCGGTGATGTTTTATTTCTTCCGCGGCTATTTGGTGAACTTTATCAAAAACGGTGGCGATAGCTTAATTGCAGATTTGCTAGGGATTTTAGTTATCTCGATTTTTTGCCGAACAATTTATCACATTGCTGCGCGCAGTTTTTATGCGATGCAAGACACCAAAACGCCACTTAGGGTTTCATTTTTGGCGATCGGTCTCAATATTGTGCTTGCGGTATGGTTTAGTTTGGGCTTAAATTTTGGTCCATACGGTCTAGCTTGGGCGCAAAGTATTGGCGCTCTAGTAGAGATTACCATCTTGGGGGTTTTGATGCGTCGCAAAATTGACGGCCTGTTTGATGCAAAGTTTATCTCAGCGATGCTCAAAATTGCTCTAGCAAGTGCTTTTACCGGTATAATTTCTTATATTTTGGTTGGATTCTTCCCGCTGATGGACGCCGACGAAAGCTTTTTTGCAACTTTCCCTAAGTTCGTCTTGATCGGCGTTTTGAGCACGATAGTGTATTTGGTGGCGGCTAAGGCGTTAAAGGTTGAAGAAGTTGACCCAATTTTAGGGCGAATCAAAAAGATTTTATTCTCTCAGCTAAAGGTAAGATAATAAAAACTCGGCAGAACTTCAAACCCGCCGAGTCACATTTCCTACTCGTATACTTTAACTATACCACAACCACTATAAAATGTCAACTTGACATTTTTTTTTTTAGAATAAAATGGACTTATGACTAAGCATAAATATAATAAATATTCTATTCCACAACTAAACCATCATTCTCCTCAAAGTAGGCACTCCGGGCCGCTAGGCCAAGTCTTACCAACTTCTCGGAGAAGATGGTATAGTTCTTCACAGGCCGCAGGCTTCACCATTATTGAGGCTGTGTTAGTGCTTGCTATCGCTGGACTTATCTTTTTGATGGTATTCATAGCCTTGCCAGCGCTTCAGCGCTCGCAAAGAGATTCGTTGCGCAAATATCATGCTAAATCACTTGCCGATGCAGTTACTAGATATATGACGAACAACTCGCGGTTTTCATCAATGACGTCTGAAGAATATAATCAGACGCGGGTAAGTTCACTTATAGGTTATGGATATTTAAAGGCAGATGAAATGCTTGATCCTAGTACGGGTGAAGTTTATCAGCTAGATGAGGGTAGCAATGGCTATCGGCTATATCTAAATTATCAGAATATCCAGCCGGGGTTTTACGGAATGGACAGCGGAGCTTGTGTTGGTAATACCCCTGTAGATACTGGCTCTGAGGGTTTGGGAGTCGAGGGGCGTAGCCGAGTTTACGTTTTTGGATTAGAAAATGGCGGCTGGGTTTGTACTAGCAATGTGATGAGATAGGATTTGGTATTCACTAAATTCACCTCATTAATTATCGATACGCTTGACTTAGATTTTTTTCTTTAGTAAAATTAGCTTATGTTTAAAACTCAAAAATCCGGGTTTACTATCATTGAAGTCGTACTCGTATTGGCAATTGCAGGCCTAATTTTCTTGATGGTCTTCATCGCTCTGCCAGCTCTACAAAGAAGTCAACGCGACACTCAGCGCAAGCGCCAAGTGTCGGCGCTGCATGATGCGTATCAGAGGTGTTTAAGTCTCAATCGCGGAAAGTGTCGTAGTGGCACAGAAACTTCCCGTGCATTTTATGAACGTTTGGTGGAGACCTATATTGTAGACAAAGATGAAATTATTGACCCCTCGACGGGTGAGGTTATGACTATGTTTCAAGGGTCGTATCTAGATATTATCGGTGATTTAGCCGCTCAAAATCTTGAAATCGGTGAAGTGGGATTTGATTGGAGCGCCGGTTGCCAAAGTGATGGCCTATTTGACGACCCAAGTGACGGTAGAATAAACGCGACCGCTGCATTTGTAATAAGATTAGAGGGTGGCGGATTATATTGCGTTTCAAACTATAATCGATAATTTAAGACTAAAGATAGACACTTATGGTGTAGATGGCGGAAGTTATTGCGCAAGCATTTAAAACTCTAGTAAATTCCATCAAAAAATGGTATAATTTACTCTAATGAATGAACAAAAACTAGATAAAATTCGGAATTTCTGCATTATTGCGCATATTGATCACGGCAAAAGTACGCTGGCTGATCGTATGATGGAAATTACCGGTACGGTTGAGAAGCGTGATATGAAATCGCAGCTGCTTGATTCGATGGATCTTGAGCGCGAAAAGGGAATCACAATTAAACTTACCCCTGTAACTATGAACTGGCAAGGCGTTGAGATGAACCTAATTGACACCCCGGGTCACGTTGACTTTTCATATGAGGTTTCGCGTAGTTTGCAGGCTTGTGAGGGCGCGATTTTGGTGGTTGACGCGAGCCAAGGTATTCAGGCGCAGACTCTCTCAAATGTTTATTTGGCGATGCAAGCTGAACTTGAAATTATTCCAGTTTTGAACAAAATTGACCTACCAGCAGCAGATATTCCACGCGTTTCAAAGGAAGTTATCAACTTGCTGGGCTGTGATGAAAGCGAAATCCTACACATTTCCGCCAAAACTGGTATGGGTGTTGAAAAGGTTTTGAGCGCGGTTATCGAGCGTATTCCAGCGCCGGAGGAAATTTAGATGAAGAAAACAGGAATAATTTATTTAATGAGCTCTGCCATAGAGGGTGTTTATAAGATTGGTATCAGTGAGGAAGCTAATTTTTCTGAGCGTATGCGGAATCTGGAGAAAAATGGCTACAGCAATATTGTAGGTCTCAAAAAGGAAATTGCTATCAAAACTGAAAATTATGAAGACAAAGAAAAGATGTTACATGAAATCTTCTCTAAGAGCCGAATTAAGAACACTGAATTTTTTGCGACCGATCAAAATTTAATTGAGCAGTTATTTTACTCTTTGAAAGGTGAGATAATTTATCCAGAAAAGGCCGATTCTGAGGCAAAAATCGAGAAGCTCGATCGCGAGAGACAAGAAGATGTCAGTCGCGGTTATTTTGTGGAGACGGTCAAAAACTTACATCAGAAAAATCCGAATGTTTTATTTGATTTACTTGGTAGTGGATTGGAATTTAAGCTAAAAAATACAAAGATTAAGGTTCTTAAAGAGCCTAAAATTGGGAAAAGTGGAGCTACCCTAACTGTAGAAATTGACGATAATTTGCATATTTATGCGAACTATTCGCGAAAAGATTTAGTGCGAGCAATCAATGATTATGAACAACTGTATGAAGGAAAAACAAACTGATATGAAACCCCTAAAAGCTCTAATTTTTGACAGTTATTATGATGAATATCGCGGTGTGATTTTGTATGTGCGGATTTTTTCGGGTACGCTCAAAAAAGGTGATGAGATTAAGATGATGGCGACTAATTCAAATGGTTTGGCGCTTGAAATCGGTAAGCTTCAGCCGCAAATGACGCCGCACAATGAAATGCAGGCTGGCGAAATTGGCTATATCGTAACTAATCTCAAAACTACGCGTGAGGCAAAAGTTGGTGATACTGTAACTCTTCATAAATCACCGGCGAGCGAACCTTTGCCAGGTTATAAAAACGTCCAGCCGTTTGTTTATGCAGGATTTTTCCCGGTTTCAAACGAGGATTACCAGGACTTAAAAGATGCGATTGAAAAGCTTTCGCTCAGCGATTCGGCGCTGCAATTCGAGCCGGAAAATTCGCCAGTTTTGGGCTTTGGTGTACGTATCGGCTTCCTTGGTTTGCTACATATGGATATTATCCGCGAGCGGTTGGAGCGCGAGTACGACCTCGACTTAGTTATCACCAACCCTTCAACTGACTATCACGTTTTACTTTCGAGTGGTGAAGAAATTGATATTAAAAGCGCAGCCGACCTGCCGGATATGAGTCTGATTTCTGAAATTCGCGAACCTTGGATCAAGGGCGAAATTGTTGTGCCGCAAGATTATGTTGGTGCGGTGATTCAGCTGATTGTATCTAAGCGCGGTTTACAAAAAAACCTCAGCTATATCGACGAGCGGGTTCTGATTAGTTTTGAAGCGCCACTAGCCAATCTTTTGACCGATTTCTATGACCAGCTCAAATCTGTAACCAGCGGATACGGTAGCTTTAACTATGATTTGTGGCAATACCAAGCGCACGATTTAGTGCGAGTTGATTTCTATGTGGCCGGCGAAATTGTTGACGCGCTAAGTGTGATGTGCCACCGCTCGGAATCTCAAAAAATCGGCCGCGAAATCACCGCCAAATTAAAAGAAGTTATTCCGCGCCAAAACTTCCAGGTGGCGCTTCAGGCGGCAATTGGTGGTAAATTTATCGCCCGCGAAAACCTCAGCGCTTACCGCAAAGATGTTACAACTGGCCTCTATGGTGGCGACGTTTCGCGAAAGAAAAAGGTGCTTGCCAAGCAGAAACGCGGTAAAAAGCGCATGAAGAAGTTCGGAAATGTAGAAATTCCAAGCGAAGCTTTCACAGTAATGCTAAAGCGTGATTAATTTTAAATAATATATTCATAAGCGTCTTGATTTTTGTTAGGAAAGAATGTATCATAGTCGTATATAATCACTTAGAAAGGACTATTTAATCGTGGCTAAACAAACTAAGACAACTAAGAATACAAAAAATACAAAAGCTAAGAAAACTACAAAGCAGCCTAAACTAAAATTGCAAAAAGAGAACGACTACTCTCAGAGTATTATTATCGCGATCCTATCAGCTCTTTTGATTTTGGTATCGGTGAACGTTGTTATCAGCGCGGTTAACGCCAACAACTTCATTATGAGTCAGGACAATCAGATCGATAGCTTGCGCCGAGAAAACAATCGTTTGAAGGCTGAAACTGGCGAAGATACTAGCGCAGAAGTGGTAGAGACAGAAGCTGTAGAAGAAGATTTAGCCGAATAAGCTGAATAGTTACAAAATCTGGTGGTCGCTGTTATCACGTAGCGACAATATTCTGAAAAAGCGGGTTATTAAAAATCCGCTTTTTGTTATAATGTAATTATGTGGATGGATTTTAAAAATATAATGCACTTTAGTTATAAATAGCTTGAAAGGTAGGTAAAAATATGGAACAAAGGTGCGGCTACTTAATAATTTAAAAAAATTGCGTACAACAGAATTAGGCGTAATGAGAATTAAGCGAAATTTATCATTAAATACAGATGATGTTGTTAATTGGTGTGAGTCAATAATTAAATCTAATCAGAGTGTTATTACTCGAGAGGGTGAAAACTGGTATATCCAGAATAAAGACCGTACTATTACTGTTAATGCAAATATCTATACAATTATTACTGCTCACAAGATAAAATGATTTTTATACCTTTCCTCTTGATAAAAACACCATCCTCTAATTTGTAAATCTACCTCAAAAATGCTATAATAAACCTAATTTAAAATAGCAAAATCAAAGGAGTTTTATGGCTGGACATAATAAATGGTCTAAAATTAAACGGCAAAAAGGTGTCAATGATGCCAAGCGTGGTGCGGTTTTTACTAGAATCGGTAATCAGATTGCGATTGCGGCGCGTGGCGGCACCGACCCAGATATGAACCCGAGCTTGGCGATAGCGATCGAAAAAGCTCGCGCGGTGAATATGCCAAATGCTAATATTGACCGAGCGATTGCGCGTGCGGCCGACAAAAACGCGGCGGCGCTTGAAGAGATTACTTACGAAGGCTACGGTCCGGGCGGAATTGGTCTGATTATTGAAACTGCAACCGACAACCGCAACCGAACTTTCCCAGAAGTTCGCACGGCGCTGATCAAAAACGGTGGCCGAATTGCTGATGCCGGTAGCGTGATGTTTCAATTCACCCGAAAAGGTGTAATTATTGTGGGCGCAACTGGAGAAGACGCGCTACTTGAAATTCTTGATGCCGGCGCAGAAGACGCTGTCGAAGAAGACGGAATGATTACAGTTTATACTGACCAAAAAGATTTGATGAAGGTTCGAGCGAGTTTGCTTGAAGCTGGCTTAGGAGTTAAGGAGGCTGAGTTGCAATATGTTCCAAACACCGAAATTGAAATCACAGACGAAGAAACTTCGGCAAAAATAGAAAAAGTTATGGATGCACTTGATGATCTTGATGATGTGGTCAACGTGCACACTAACGCTAAATAATTTATGCAAGATTTGGAATTTTTAGTCAAAAATTACCAGACTCCGCCAGGAGCGATCACTCTGGTTGAGGAGTCGCGAATTTTGCTACTAGCTGGAATTTCTGGTGCCGGCAAAGATACGACCAAGCGATATTTGCTCAAAAATCCGGAATATTGCGATATTGTCAGCCATACGACTCGTGCGCCGCGCCTAAATAACGGCAAAGAAGAGGTAGATGGCGTTGATTATAATTTTATCACGCTCGAACAAGCCGAAAAAATGCTCCATGAGCGCCAATTTATTGAGGCGAAGTTTGTCCACGGGCGAATTTATGGCACCGGCGCAGCTCAAATTCAAGCGGCGCACGACAATAACCAGATTTCGGTGACGGATGTTGATATAAAAGGTATCGACGAATACAAAAAATTGAGCGATAAGGTTGTGGCGGTGTTTATTTTACCGCCGGATTATGAAACTTGGCGTGCGCGCTTTGCTAACCGCTACAATACCGAAGCTGAATTTGAAGAGGACTTTGCCAGGCGCCTACCAGAGGCGATTTCTTCGCTTGAAGCCGCTCTCGGTCAGCCGTACTATCACTTTATCTTGAACGACGATTTCCGCAATACGGCGCGAATCATCGACCAAATTATGCACCAAGATATCGAATTTAACTACAAAGACATTGAAGTGCGAATTCGCGCACGCAAATTACTTGAAGATATTAAACAGGCGCAAAACTAGCACTCTCTTGCATAAAGTGCCAAGATATGCTAAACTAGCGGTATGAATATGACCCCTAGACAGATGCAGATTTTGACTGCTATCATAGAGCAGTATGCTGAGGTTGCCAGCCCGGTTGGCAGTATTACTTTGGCTAAACTTTTTGGCGTTTCGAGCGCGACGATTCGTAGTGAGATGTCCAAACTTGAGGATATGGGTCTGATTACTCAGCCGCACACTTCTGCCGGGCGAATCCCGACCGACAAGGGATACCGATTTTATGTTAACCGCCTAAATGAAGCTCAAGAGGGCGGAGAGTATCTTTTGAATGCTGATAACTCACGCGATAATTTCACCCGAGGGACTCAGGCGATTTCTTTGCGGGTTTCGGCTCAGCACGATCGCGCTGATCAGGCAATTCGTAGCGCGGTAGACTCGCTGGTTGAGCTGACTGGCAATCTTGGTGTGGCAACAATTGGCGACCAACTATACATGAGCGGAATTGCCAATCTGTTTGCTCAGCCAGAATTTGAATCTGGGACCGCAGTGCAAAGTGTTGCTCAGTTGCTCGACAATCTTGAACCTTGGCTAAAAGAAGTTGCGCCAAACGAGCCACTCAATGTTTATATTGGTAGCGAAAATCCAGTTGGTAGAAGCTCAGGCGCTAGCTTGATTATTAGTAAATTTCGCTCGCCGTATAGCGAAAACACCTATATTGGCGTTTTAGGCCCAACTCGGCAGAGCTACGGCAAGGTGATTCGTTTGGTTCGTCATGCGGGTGAATTTCTAGAGGAAACATTAGATTTTTAAGGAGTTATTATGGAGAAAAATGATAAAAAATTGCAGGCTAAAAAGGCCGAAATCAAGAAGCGATTAGCGGAGTGCGATGATCTAAAGTTGGATCTACAGCGAACTCGTGCGGATTTTGAAAATTACCGCAAAAATACCGAAAATCGGATTTCTTCAGCGCAAAAACTGGGAGAGAAGAAGGCGATTTTGCAGCTTCTACCGATAATTGACGATATCGAGCGGGCGATTGCTCACCTTCCGGAAGAGCTAAAAGGGAACCCGTGGGCGGAAAATGTAGTAAAAATGCACAAAAATCTTGATAAAAATTTGGCCAAAATTGGGGTTAAAAAGATAAATGCTCAAGCCGGCACGGCGTTTAACCCAGAACTGCATGAAGCGGTTCAATTTGACGAAGAGTCTGACGGCAACCAAGAAGTCGTGGCGGCCGAGCTACGCGCTGGCTACGAAATGGGCGGCGATGTCTTACGAGCTTCAATGGTTAAAGTCGCGCGGAAATAAATAATTTTAAGACAAAGAAAACCCCACTAGACTTGTGCTAGTGGGGTGATTTATCGCTCGGTCTCATCTTCTCGATTTTCGACCCTATCTTTTAGTAGTGTTGTGAACCTATATCTTTATTATATCACGAAAAACCTAAAAAGTCAATACACCCTTGACATCCGGGGGGGGGGGGTAGTAAAATATTAACCATGATAAGCATAAACAACTTTAGCCAACTACGGCGAAAAACTAATAAGCAAAACCCCCGCCCACACAAACCAGGTTTTACTATCATTGAAGTAGTGCTCGTTTTAGCGATCGCTGGACTGATTTTTTTGATGGTGTTTATTGCGTTGCCGGCTTTACAGCGGAGCCAGCGGGATGCTCAGCGGAAGAATGATATTTCGCGTTTACAAGCAGCGATTGAGAGCTATAAATCTAATAATAAGGGTAGGCTGCCCTGGACTTCAAGTGATACTAATGGCACTCCATTCAATAATGATTATTTAAAAGCCAATCAGGGGCAATGGAAAGACCCAACTGGCAAGGAATATCGAGTGTCGATTAATAATATTTATGTTGTCAATGCGGGAATTGAGGGATGGAGACATCCAGGGTACGGATATTATGATAATAGAACCGATGGTCACGAAAGTGGATATTATATCTTCGTCTTCGTCGGTTACAAATGTAACGGTGTATCTGCCACAAAAGCAGCCGGGGATAATAAATATGTTATTTTTTACGGTCCAGAATCGGGCGGATCGGCCTGCGTTGACGGCTAATTATCTTTTAAAATTGTAAAACTTATGTTAAAATAGTTCTATGCAAAGTGGGCAAAATCTTGATAATTTAAGGAAGTATATTAGAGCGGCAAACTATTTGACGGTGGCGCAAATTTTTTTGCAGAGTAATTTTTTATTAGAGGCAAAACTTGATGCAAAAGACATCAAGCCGCGTCTACTTGGGCACTGGGGTTCATGCCCGGGCATGAATCATATTTATGCTCACCTTTTGAATTTAGGGCGTGAAAATCAAAACTATTCACACCTTAAAACCGCTTTTATGCTTGGTCCAGGGCATGCTTTTCCGGCGCTACAAGCGAACTTATTCTTAGAAAACACCCTTTCGCAATATGACCCAAGCGCTACTCGCGATAAATACGGAATCGAATACATTTCACGGCTCTTTAGTTGGCCAGGCGGTTTTCCGTCTCACGCTAGTCCGTTTACGCCAGGCGTGATTTTAGAGGGTGGCGAGCTGGGCTATTCGCTTTCGACGGCGTTTGGTGCGGTGCTAGACAATCCAAATCTAGTGATGGCGACTTTGATTGGCGATGGCGAGGCAGAAACTGGCTCAATCGCTTCAGCCTGGCATTTAAATAAATTGATTGATCCAATCAAAAACGGCGTAGTTCTACCGATTCTACACCTTAATAAATATAAAATATCTGGTCCAACAATCTATGGCGCGATGAGTGATTTTGAGTTGATTCAGTATTTTCATGGCGCCGGCTGGGAGCCGAAAATTGTTGATGAATATGCAACCGAGGATTTTGACGAATCGCTAAATAGTGCCCTTAAAGATATTTATCTACAGATTGAAAAAATCAAAAATGGCACGATTTTCCGAAGCGGTGAAAATGGTAATTTTGTGCGCTTACCGATGTTAATTGTGCGCAGCAAAAAAGGTAGTTCTGGTCCAGTGATGGTTCAGGGCGAGAAGATCGAGGGCAATTCAAGCGCGCATCAGGTTCCACTACCGAAATCAAAGGCAGATGCTGGCGAGCGGCAACAGCTAGAAGATTGGCTGAAGTCTTATCATTTTGATGAGCTTTTTGACGCGCAAGCCAACCAATTCGGCGCTTGGCTAGATGAATTTTTGCCGCAAAACACAGACTTAATCGGTCAAAATGAATTTATTAATCCAGATAATTTTTATAAATCTCTAAATTTGCCAACTACCCAAGAGGAAATCATCTTCAAGAAGGGCAAGCAATCTCTCGCTATGAACGCCGTAGGTGAATATATGGCTGAGATTTTCCGCTTAAACCCATATAATTTCCGCTTTTTCAGCCCAGACGAAACTTATTCTAATAAACTAGATGCGATTTTTGAGCAAACCAGTCGTAGCTGGCAACGCAAAATCGAATCATGGGAAAAGGATCTTGCGTCAAACGGGCGAGTGAGCGAACTTCTAAACGAAACCAGTCTTCAGGGGTTGCTGCAAGGCTATATCCTGACCGGTCGGCACGGTGCGCTGACTTCTTACGAGGCTTTTGCGCCGATCCTTTCTTCAATGATGGATCAATACGCTAAATTTTTAACTCAATCTCTAGAGGTGGAATGGCGAAAGCCGCTAGCAAGCTTAAATTATATTTTAACTTCAACTGGTTGGCGTCAAGATCATAATGGATTTTCGCATCAAAACCCGAGCTTTATAGATGAAGTTTTGCGTCGCCAAAACAAACTTGGCCAAGTATTCTTGCCGATTGACGACACCGCGGCTCTAGTAGCGGCCGAAGAAATGTTCGCTTCAACCGACAAAATTAATGTTTTAGTGGCCGGTAAAACTCCCGAACCTAGGTTTTTGGATCTAGAAAACGCCAAACAACAAATGCTAGACAGTGGTGTTTTTGTGCGCGATTTCTACACCGATTCAAGCCAGACTCCAGATGTAATTTTGGCGTGTTCTGGCGATTATGTCAGTAAAGAAATGGTCGCGGCTGTTCAGGTTTTGAAGTATGATGCGCCAGATTTGAAGATTCGTCTTGTTAATATTTCGGTGTTTGGCTCAGGTGAAACCGGTGCACATATTGGCCCGGCCGAAAATCCACTGCTTGATAATGATTTCGGTAAAATATTCCCGAGCAACGCAAAAATTATCTTCAACTTCCACGGATACCCGCAAACGGTTCGTGCAATTCTAGCAGAATATAGTAATTATAGCGCCAAAAATTATGATATCGGTGGCTACATCGAAAGGGGAAGCACCACTACGCCATTTGATATGTTGGCACGCAACAAGGTTAGCCGCTATGATGTAGCAAAAAAGGTTGCCGAGCAGTTTAACCGACCAAATCTAGTTAATGAATATCAAGACCGATTAGATAAAAACAAGATTCACGCCCGCAAAAATGGCGTTGATGCACCAGAAATTGATAATTGGGATTTTATCAAGTTAGTATAATTGATAAATAGAGCGTACTGCTGTAATACGCTCTATTTTGTTGTGAATAAAACAACATTGGCACTCTTGACAAATGAGTGCTAGCTAACTATAATATAAGTATTAGCACTGGCAACCTTATGCGAGGAGTGCTAATACTAGATAGTTAAAATGATATTATAATTAAAGGAGAAAAATGGGAAAAATCATCGGAATTGACCTTGGTACAACTAACTCGGCTTTTGCCTATATGGTAGCCGGAAAACCAGAGGTTATCACAAACGCAGAAGGTAATCGAACTACACCGAGCGTAGTTGCTATCAACAAAAAAGGCGAGCGCTTAGTTGGTCAAGTGGCTCAGCGCCAACGCGTAACCAATCCAAAAAACACAATTTACAGTGTTAAACGTTTGATTGGCCGTAAATTTACAGATAAAGAAGTTCAAAAAGACCTTGATATTATGCCGTACGAAATTGTCAAAAAAGATAGTGGCGTGGCAGTAAAAATGGGTGACAAAGAATACACGCCTGAAGCAGTTTCAGCCATGATTCTTTCGAAAATCAAAGCCGACGCCGAAGCTTTCTTGGGCGAAAAAGTAACCGAAGCAGTTATTACTGTGCCAGCTTACTTTGACGATTCTCAGCGCCAAGCAACCAAAGATGCTGGTAAAATTGCCGGCCTAGAAGTAAAACGAATCATTAACGAGCCAACTGCGGCAGCGCTAGCTTATGGCCTAGAAGGCAAAAAAGATGAGAAAATCGCCGTATTTGACCTTGGTGGTGGTACGTTTGACGTTTCGATCCTAGAACTTGGCGACGGCGTGTTTGAAGTGCTTTCAACCAACGGTGACACTCACCTTGGTGGTGAAGATTTCGACAACCGAATCGTGAACCATTTTCTAGAAGTCTTCAAAAAAGAAGAAGGTATCGATCTTAGAAAAGATTCTGCCGCAATGCAGCGCCTAAAAGATGAGGCCGAAAAGGCGAAGAAAGAATTATCTTCAACTACTCAAGTAGAAATCAACTTGCCATTTATTACGGCTGATGCTGATGGTCCAAAACACTTTGAATATACCCTAACTCGAGCAAAGCTTGAGGAATTAGTGGCCGACCTAGTTGATCGTGTAGCTGAACCAGTTGAAAAAGCCCTAAAAGATGCTGGCCTGAAAGCGAGCGAAATTGCTGAAATTGTGATGGTTGGTGGTATGACACGTATGCCAGCTGTGGTTGAGAAGGTTAAGAAAATCTTTGGTAAAGATCCAATGCAAGGAGTGAACCCAGACGAAGTTGTGGCAATTGGTGCTGCGGTTCAGGGTGGCGTGCTAGCCGGTGATGTCAAAGACGTCCTGCTCCTAGACGTGACACCTCTAACTCTTGGTATCGAAACCGCTGGTGGTGTTCGTACAGCGATGATTGATCGCAATACAACCGTGCCAACTAGCAAATCTCAAGTTTTCTCAACTTACGCAGACAATCAGCCGCAAGTGGAAATTCACGTATTGCAAGGTGAACGAGAAATGGCGAGCGATAACAAATCTCTTGGAACCTTCGTTCTATCTGGCATTGCACCGGCGCCACGTGGAGTGCCACAGATTGAAGTGACTTTCAATATCGACGCCAATGGTATTTTGACCGTGACAGCCAAAGATAAAGGTACTGGCAAAGAAAACAATATCACCATTCAAGACAGTGGTAATATGAGCAAAGAAGATATCGAAAAAGCTCAAAAAGATGCCGAAATGCATGCTGATGAAGACAAGAAAAAGCGTGAATCGATTGAAGCTAAAAACCAGCTAGAAAATGCGATTTATCAGGCAGAAAAATTACCAAACGAGCATAAAGATAAAATCTCTGACGAAGATAAAAAAGCTATCGAAGAAGCTGTTGAAGAAGCCAAAAAGCATCAAAAATCAGATGATAAAGATGAGCTAGAAAAGGCGGTTAAAGATCTGAACGACGCAATCATGCCAATCGGAACAAAACTATACCAAGCTGCAGCTGAAGACACTGAAGCTGAGGAGTCTGACGAAAAATCAAAAGACGAACCAGTCGAAGGTGAAGTTGTTGATAAGAAATAAATATCCAATCTAAATTTAGTAAAAAGCAGGCCTATCATCGGGCTTGCTTTTTATGTCACGATCTTATATTATATAAACATAAGAGTAACAACTTACCTTTCGTATAGGGTATGGCGGGAAATAAATACCTAGGGAGTATTATGATGTTTAATAGTAAAATACGAATAAAAATGACGGCTATTCTAGTCTTTGGTTCAATGATTTTGATTGCGCCGCTTCTGAAGATATATAACACAGCCGCGTTAAGTGCTTCTTCAATCTCTAAAATTGAAGGTTCGATATCTGGTGGTGATGAGGTTATTATTAAGGGTGAAGGCTTTATTAAAGAGGAGGCGGATCAGATTTGGGAGGTTATCGCGTTAGGCGCTGCAGCATGTATAGGTGAATATGACGAAGATAATGACACAGAAAGTTATCGGGTCGTTGACTTGCTAGGAGATATAGTTATCACTAAAACCGGCTTGATGCTCGGACGCTCTTATGACGATGAATATAATATGACGCTAACGAATCTGACTGAAGAATATAATCTAGGTATTGTAGATTCGATTCATGATACCGGATATGAGAAAATTATTCACACCAAGGACGGTAGAGTTCATTCGGTTTTGTACGTAGGATGTTCCGTTCATAATGTCTCTCTTAATACAGACATATTTTCGCCAGGAGATAACCATATTATCGGAGGAGAACCGTATAATGGGATTTATGTTAAATCTGGTAATGATTATTTTCTGATTGATGGTCGTAATTATAGTAACAGTTCTAATCCATCAAAGCTAGACCTTGATGAGCCTATTGTAAGTGTCGAGAATAATATATTAACTATGCAATCGGGTGAGAAAATACTAGTTTATAATAATTACAATGAAAATATATTGCTTGATATCACAAGCTATATTGGCGAGGAAAATGTAATTAGCAATGATATACGCGATAATATTCTTATTTTATCGTCTGGAAAAGTAATCGATTATGCTACTTATAGTGGATCCGAAACGACAGTTAATACTCAATTTGTAGATTTACTCGAAGGCGAGGAAATAGAACAGTTTTTTGGTAGCCCAGGACGAGGGGTTATTCTATCTAAAAGTGGAAAGCTGTTCGCTACGTCAGGCGACTGGGATTATGGCAGCAATCAGGCTGTATACTCTCTAGCTAAAGTCGATACTCCTTCCGACGTTGACAAGATTGTTGATGGTGTTGTCTATCTAAAAGACGGTAGTATTTACGGTGAAGTGGACCCCTGGACGGAAGGCGGGGTGTAAAATTATTCTGAGCAATTCCGTCAGACGTTTGAAGAAGATAAGATTAGCGGAATCTTTTATGGCTATGGAAATCAAATAATAGTTACCGAGTCAGATAAGATATATATTATCGCATCAAAGTATAATGATGAGACTGGGGAATCTGAGGAAATTATCCAACTACTGGATTATAATCCATTATCTGGCGATAGTATCAAAAGTGTTAACGATAATGGAGTGGTTATTGCGACTGATTTTGGAAGAATCTTAAGCGTCCATACTGTTGACGGAGAATCGTTCGAGATAAATGATATAACCGACCAGACCACAAAAGATTTCCCCAGGATTCCTACAGGTCAGGTAATGGGGATATACTTCGGTG
>CAYXHY010000009.1:0-1304 GCA_964465135.1 uncultured Candidatus Saccharibacteria bacterium | reverse complement strand
TCGGTGATATGAAGGCTACGGAATTTGAAATTATAGACGAAAACACTATTCGTGCAATCGTCCCAGCAAATAATACAGGTTTATATAATATTTCATTTTTAGCAAGAGGTAGCAGTGATATTTATGAGACTACCTTAAATTACCGATACACAGGATCGGATGGATCTGGTAATGGTTCCAATGGAGGAGGCAATCTACCAATTATTACAGCACCAAATACAGGCTACCATATGAACTAGTGTTATAATATTGACTTATAGTTTATATTATGCTATAATATAAATATGGAACAATTTAGCAAGCATCTAAAAACTGAATGTACTGGCGCCGAATGGAGTACAGATGAAGTCTCTGCCGGTGATATTCAGGTTGAGAACTCTCCAAAACAAGAGTTAACCGCCAAGGAAATGACGGCTAATATTCAAGCGCTAAGAAGTTATCTTGCCTTTCTAAAAGACGACCCTAATACCCCGGTTGAGGATTTAGCCGAGACTGAGGGTGCGATTGAAAGAACTAATGTCGATATCAAACATTGCGATTCTGAAGCTCGTGCTAAGGCGCTAGCTAAATGGGGTTACACTGGCTACGAAGATTAATTTATGATATAAAAACAACCACCGTTCAAAACGGTGGTTTTTGTTTAGTATAGGTGCTGGTTGGAGCATTCACCGATTAAGCTACGACAAAGTTGGATCGTATTTATTCGGTCTTCAATCTTTTTAGCTTCTTTAGCCATAACCAAAACGTCGGCATCTCTTCGGCTTTGATCTTGAGTTAGGTTATTAATTGCTTGGCGAACGACTTCTGCATTCGCTTTCAGAACAGTGATAATATCTTGAGCGACGTTTTCATCTAGTAAAACTATCTCTATGACGGTCGCGGACCAGATGTCGACACCTGCGCCTTTTATGTTATCAAATGCTTTTTGGTAATTTTCTTCCTGATTGCTCATGTAGAGCACCTCCTATGTAGTAATGTGCTAACCAATAGGTCGCATACTATTATAATAACATATTATGCTGTAAAAGTCAATATAAAGACGGGTAAAATACCAATTAGCACTCTTGCTTATGAAGTGCTAAAATGATATAATTAAATAAGCTATGAGTAAACGAGATTATTATGAAGCTTTGGGCGTTAAAAAAGACGCCAGCGCTGATGAAATTAAAAAGGCCTTTCGTAAAAAGGCGGTTGCATTACACCCAGACAAAGGTGGTGATGAGAAGGCTTTTAAAGAAGTAAATGAAGCCTATGAAGTGTTAAAAGATAAAGAAAAACGGCAACGTTATGATCAGTTCGGCCAT
>CAYXHY010000008.1:19065-22843 GCA_964465135.1 uncultured Candidatus Saccharibacteria bacterium | reverse complement strand
ATAATCATAGAATGTCTCCTTCTGCCAGATGAGTTGCAGGTGTCCAGGCTCCACGGAAGTCAAGGCATCTACTACGCATCTAGCGTTATATTTACCCTTTCATTATATCAAATTGCGGCAGGTTTCTCAAATAGTGTCCTAAACTTGGCAAAATAAAAGCCCGCACAAAGCGGGCAGTGGGCTTAAAAGAATACTTCTCTATTTAAACCGGATAATTCCAAGTTGGTAGATCTGCGTCTGGTTGGGTCTTTTTGTATGAAAATTTGCTTCTTGCCTGTATCGTAAGTGACGAATCCAGATGAAGAATAAATTTTCAATAAATTTAATACCTTAGGCGAAGTTTTAATTAGGTTGGCTGCGATATCTGGATTTATGCCTGTCCTAGAAAATATTGCTTGCGTAAATAAACTTTTCAAATCATAATATCCTTGCGTCTGGTCCTGCAGGATTTGTATAAAATTATCTGCTGGTACGTTTTTGTCCATGCCGTTCTCTGCAAGTAATTCTGCCTCCGCTTTTTTCATTTTTTTGACATCGAAGTTTTCGCTGTCGGGGTGTGGGTCACCAAAGTAAAAATTCACCAAACCATGCGTGTCCACTGCTACTTGAATTTTTTCTAAAAGTACTTTCATAGGTTAACTGCCTCCGAAATATAATTTAGCCCTCGTCTAAAGGACTAATTAGATTATACTATATTTTTTATAAAATGTCAATATGATATTCAGGAACAGCATCGCTTGACTTAGATTTTTTTTAGTAAAATAAACCTTATGATAAACTATAAACAAAATAAATCACAAACTAAGAACTATTCCACCCTATTTTCTACGGTCAGTAAGACTCGGCTTAGCAGCCCGGAGTGCTGGCCTAGAAAATATGGGTGGAATAGTTCTGGTCGTAAACAGCAAGGTTTCACTATTATAGAAGTAGTCCTCGTACTTGCCATCGCTGGTCTTATCTTCCTAATGGTATTTATTGCACTACCAGCACTACAACGAAACCGGAGGGATACGCAGCGGAAGAATGACCTCTCACGAGTCAAGACAGCACTTGAAAATTATAAATCTAACAACAGAGGTCGTTTACCAAGTGAAGAATATTACCGTGGTGAATTTTGGCGCAATTATCTAGAAGCTAATGGTGCTGATGAATTTAAATCTCCGAACGGATCTGGCTATATTGTGAATGCTAATTTTGTAATGAGCGATTCTGGCTGGGTGCCTTCAAACCCGAACTTAATTCACTTTGCTCTTGGAATGAAATGTGGCGAGAACGGATCTAAGATTAGAGATCCGAGGCTTGGACCAAATAAGTATTCGCTTCAAATAAAATTAGAATCTGGCGGAGTTTATTGTATCGATAATTAATTTGCAAACCCTCCCCTATCCTGCTAAAATATAGATATGGAAGATTCAATTTTTACAAAGATTATTCGGGGTGATGTCCCGGGCTATAAGATTTATGAAGACGAAAAAGTTTATGCGATGCTGGACATCGATCCGTTGAGCGACGGTCATGTTTTGGTTTTTCCAAAGGCTCAGATTGACCTTTTGTGGGATTTGCCAGATAAGGAATACGAATATTTATGGCAAGTGGCTAAAAATATTGCTATTCATATGCAGGAAGTTTTTCAGCCAAAACGCGTTGGCGTGGTGGTCGAAGGTTTTGGTGTTCCGCACGCACATATTCATTTAGTGCCGCTATATGACGCTGACGTTCTGGAGCTTCATCATGGCTATCCGGTGCAAAAAGATGCTGAGAGTATGTATAAGATTGCTGAGAAGATTGCTGAAAAACTATAATTAAATGACAAGTATAGCCGATTAAGATATTTATCAATGTTATAATATTAAACATGATAAAAATAATCGCCGTCGGTAAAAAGCACGAAAAGTGGATTATTGATGGTGTTACAGAATTTGAAAAGCGGCTCAAAAAGCCATTTGATATTTCGTGGCAGATTTTGCCGCATTCGGTTTATGATGGTGAAAATGCTCGGTTTGAAGAGAGCGAGCGAATCGCGAAACAACTTCGGGCGAGCGATTTTGTGATTTTGCTTGACGAGCGCGGTAAGAATATCTCTAGCCCGGATTTTAGCCGACTTTTAGAGGCGAAATTTATAAACTCGCGCCAAGTTGTGATTGTGATTGGCGGCGCATTTGGTGTGAGTGAAGAATTCCGAGCTTCGGCAGATTTTGTTTGGAGCCTCTCAAAACTGGTTCTACCCCACCAGTTAGTTCGCCTAATTTTAACCGAACAAATTTACCGCGCTCAAGAAATTGCCAGTGGTAGAAAATATCACCATCAATAGATTAGAATTTACGCTAAAACTATGATAAAATAAAACCATGAGTATTTTGAGCGTGGTGGGTGTAACCAAACAATACCGCAAGAAACGGCGGCAGGTTTTGGCGCTCCAAGATGTGAATCTTGAGATAAATGAGGGTGAATTTATCGCGATTACTGGCCAATCGGGGTCTGGTAAATCGACTTTAGTGCAGATTTTGGGCGGACTAGATACGCCGACTAGCGGTCAGGTTTCTTATCGAAACCAGGACATTTCTAAATTTTCGAGCCGCGAATTGGCACGGTTTCGGTCACGCAATGTTGGTTTTATTTTTCAGAATTTTTATCTGCAACCGTTTTTGACTTTGCGTGAAAATATCCAGCTGCCGGGTTATTTCACTGGTCAAATTAGTGATAAGCATACTGAGACTTTGGCAAAATTTGTCGGTCTTGAAGATCGGCTCGACCATTTACCGAGCGAGCTTTCTGGTGGTCAGGTGCAGCGAGCGGCGATTATTCGCGCGCTTTATAACAATCCAAAGATTATTTTGGCCGATGAGCCAACCGGAAATTTAGATGATGAAAACTCCGAAAATATCTTAAAATTACTAAAGATCATTAATCAAGAACTTGGTGCAACGGTGATTGTGGTGACGCACGACCAAAAAGTCCTGCCCTATGCTGATCGCGTAGTCAAATTGACGGACGGTAAAATTCAAAATGATCAGCCTTAAGGAATCGTTTAAGCTGGCTTTTAATAAACTGAAGATTCGCCGCGTGCGAACTCTGGTTTCAGTGCTTGCCGCCTCTGTTTTATTCGGAGTAGTGGCGTTTTTGATGATTAGCTCAAACGTTTTTTTGGATAGTATTTTTGCGTTTCATACAAACTTTTTTGCTGATGGTAAGATCTATATTAAAGTTGACTACAGCGGCGAAGATTTTGAGCGCGAGGTTTTAGCGCATAAAGGAAGCCTTACTAAGGCGGAAACCTACAATCAATCTTATGGCGAAAACCAATCCCATCTGTCGGTGAAGGATCATCCAGAATCTGCGTCTGTTGGAATTATTGAAATAATTGATGACGATAAAATGCTGAGCCGGTTTAAGTTAGCTGAGCCGATCTATAGTGAAGCGATACCGGTTTTTGTATCAGATCGCACTGCGGCTGCACTAACAGGGGTAGATATAGTAAATACTAAGGAATTGCAGCAGAAAGCGACTAATTTTATCTACACGGCTGAAGATGATGAAAATAACAAACTCGATTTTGAAATTATCGGATTATTCCCTACTACTAGAGAAAATTCCACACTTAAGAATGATTATTATAATAAGATTTCGGGATTTTTTGCGATGAAATACAACCAAGATATGCCAATTATTCGCCGCGCGGATCTTGATAGGATTCAGCCCTACTATAAATCTCTTGATGTACAATTTGGGGTTAATTTTGGCTCTAATTCCGCGTATATTTCGTTTCATAGTTATGAAG
>CAYXHY010000008.1:0-19055 GCA_964465135.1 uncultured Candidatus Saccharibacteria bacterium | reverse complement strand
GTGAATTTACTAATAAATATCTATGCGTAGGAATTGGTATGTGCAATCAAGATCAAGAAAATAATGGCATTTATGGCTTTGGAAATGAGCTCGTCACTAGCCAGCTGGCGATTGCTGATTTTAAGATTGTATTTAACAAGGTCATATTTTGGTTGGCGGTTATTTTTATGATTATTTCGGCTATAATTTTGCTAGGTACGTTTTCGCGCGTATTTTTGGATGAACAAAAAACGGCAGCGATTTTTGAGGCGATCGGTGCTACGAGATTTGATATCTGGAAGATATATTTCTTTTACGCCCTAATTTTAGGGTTTTTCGTGATAATATTTACGCAGATTATTGGCTACTTTGGTGCGTTTATCTTTGATTTATTTGAGGCCGAAGCTGCCAATCAAGGAATTATGGACGCTTTTAAAATTACTACGAGTGATTTTCGCTTAACAATGTTTGGCGTTTATTGCCCTACTCTGTGGGTTTCGGCGGCGGCATTTTTAGCTGTGATTATTAGTTTTGCACTTTCGGCGCGTCATATTTCGTCTAAAAACATAATCCAAAAACTGAAGGACTAAGATGATAAGTTTTATGAATTCATTTAAATTAGCGGTTAAAAAGTTGAACGTTCGCAAAGCTCGAACGGCTATTTCAATTTTTACTGCTTCTCTGTTATTTGGGGTTATAACAATTTTTATTATCTCGTTCCAGGTATTTTTGACGGATATTTTTCAGGTATATGAAGACGCCACGAACGGCAAAATTGTGCTTGAAGTCCGGGGTGTTTCTGTGGAAGTTACAGATAATATCGAGCGACATGGAGGTTATAATTTAGATTCGGAAGTTTATCGACTAAAGCAGGAATTTGTGGCTATTGAGAGTAGCGAAACTGCAGATGAGATTGATACTTCTAGCTATGAGGATAATTGGCGATATATGAATGCCAAACTGCGTACCGATGAGATGTACGTTACAGATGAGAGAGTATTTGAAAATTTCAAACAGGTTGAACCGCTCCAAGCTGATGCAATTCCGATTTTGGCGAATTATGATATTGTGGCGCGCTACGCCGGGATTAAGTTTGAGGGTATTGCGGAGATCGAGAAAATCGCACCAAACTTCATTATAGAAATTCCAACGCAAGACACTTCCCTAAAATTTGAGGTGGTCGGTCTTTTACCAACGCCAGGATATTATTTCTACGAAACCGATTCTAATGTTTTTGAAATCGTTCGGCCAATGAATTATTCTAGGGAAATTACCGTACCAAAAGCTTATAAGGATAGGCTTGGACAGTTCTACGATTTAGAGGAGCTCAAGCCGATCTCCCCAGAGGAAGTACCGCGCCTTGTTGGTTTTGATAGTTTCGATAAAGCTTATAAATTCGCCTCTGAGTATACTTGTGCGGTGGAGTTTGATACCGGATGCCCTAGAGATCCGGCTAAGTATTCTGCGGACGAACTTTTTACAAGCCGCTTTAGTATTCATAATACCCGCCAGAGATACATTAAGTCTTTCCGCTGGATTATCGGATTTTTCATCTTTATTTCGGTTATAATTCTGGGGTTAACTTTTTCTAAAATATTTATTGATGAAAAGAAAACTTCGGCGATTTTTCAAGCTGTAGGCGCCACAAGAATGGATATTTTTAAAGTTTATCTGGCTTATTCGTTGATTGTTGGCCTGATTGTTGCAATTTTGGTGCAGATTATTGGCTATAGCGGAGCTTTTTTGATAGATTTATGGCAAAGCCAGATCGCTACCGGACGACTAGCTGAAACAATTCGCGGTCTTTATGGTGGTTTCAAGCTGAGCTTATTTGGCTTTTCTTCTTTCGCGCTCTGGACATCAGTAGCGGCGATTGCGGGCACAGTAATTAGTTTCTTGCTGAATTACGACAAGATTTTAGCCAAAAATATCGTTGACACGCTTAAAGAAGATTAGTTCTTTTTGTGTTTTTTGAGAATTATGAATCCGCTAGTAATCAGCACTGCTATTATTAGGACTGAGGTTGTGATAATGATCCAGATATTATTATAATTTTGTTGGTTATCAGAGATTTTATTAGCACTTTCTTGGGAGCTATCTTCATCTTTGTTATCTGAAGATTCTCCTGAATTATCAGTTGTCTGAGCTAGTTTTTCTTGCGATTCTTTTGAGATTTCAAGATTTAAATATTTAATGGTAGCCGCTATTTGCTCGGGTGTAGAACCTCCTGTTATAAGCGATTCTATATATTTATCGGTCGAGCCGTAAGCTAGCTCTAGATATTCGGGAATATCAGTTTTGAGCATTATTAATCCGTCGATCAAAGCTTCTGGGTTTTGGCTACCGTCTAGCCAGTCTGGAACTCCGTGAGTTGGATCACATTCGTCGCCAATTCCATCACCGTCTGTGTCAGTCTGGGTTGGATTATATACATCTGGGCAATTATCGATTGCACGTGGCGTGCTGTCGCCGTCATCGCTAATAATAAATTCAGTCGAACCAATAGAAGATAAACCTGTAGAATCTGTTACGCGAACGCCCATATACCCCCAATGCTCAGATTGGAAAGTTTCGGTAGTCTCGCCGCTAGTGGTAGTTTTGTCGTAAATTCCATCGCCATTAAAATCCCATTCGTATTTGACGATATTCCCGTTTGAAGAATAAGATCCGCGCGCGTCAAAAGTGATCGGCTCTCCAATTTTTACGATGTATGGACCTTGCAGCCAGGCGAAGGGTTTGGATACTATATGATTAACTAATTTGGTAATTTCGTTACTTATATCATCGTCTGTCATCACTGAGTCTTCATTAACTATAGAAAATCCTCCCGTTCCAGATGTTATTTCCATCAAATCCGCCAAATGAACTGATTTATTGTCACCGATAGAATAGATCTCTACGGGATCGACTTCAAAAGCTTTCTTAATGATGTCAGCGTTTGTGTATTTTGGAGATGTTGACCATAAGAGATGATCGTTTTCACTATGCCAATACTTATCGAGATGTATTATAATTTTCTTTACTCCTGGGCGCCAGTTTTCATTTAACGCTCTATATATGGCGTCGTTTAGATTATAGTCTTGTTGTAAACCTCCGCCGGGGGATATTCTATGATAATCTTCTAGGTTGTCATAATCTAGGAAAGGGTCGTAAAGATCGTGTGCGGTCGATTCACTAACAGGTAAGAAACTATATCCAGCTAAGAAAATATTCATAGAGCGTGCACGAGATCTCAGCGGGTCGGCAACTTTGAATATATTTCGTCTTATTGTTAAATACGGAGGAATACGCTCGCCTGTGCTACTATTTGCGATGATAGCAATGTCTATGTCGCCGCTAGTTGGTGTGATGTTGCGAGCGGATTTTGGGATTCCAATCTGTTTCTGAACCAGCTCGGCGATTTTTTGGTGGCCGGTAATTCCTGGATGATAATATTCCTCTGTTGTTGTAGTCGGTCGTCCGATAGTTGTATTTATTAGCGTGTGGTAGACAGTGTCTGTTTCGCCAATAAAATTTATCCATCGTTGCTTGTTGATCGTACTACCAGTCGCGGGCTCGTGGTTAGAAAAAGCTATAGGTGTGTGCGCTACAAAATTAACTTTTATCTGATTTTTAGAATTCCATAAATCTACAATTTTCTGCTGCTCGGCAGTAGCTTTAAAGCCTAATTCTCGAACCATCTTGGCCGCAGGATAGTAACTACTCCAATCGCAAAAGAAATGCAAATAATGGTTACAATCCATTAGTAAGCTGTCAGTCCAAGAACTTAAGAGTGGGTACGCAACTAAGACGATTTGCGCATTAGGATTTTTTAGACGAGACTGTAAAGATTCGAAAATTCTATATGTATCTTTTCCTACGTCTGGAAGCTTTTTGTTTGCGTTATTGATTTTGTCTCTACAATCTTTGACTCGTGCCATATATGGCGCAAGACACGATTGAACTATACCTCCGAAATCTACGTCATTGCCGCCGATTGTCATTAGGATTAGGTCGGTGTTGGTGGGTACGGTGATTATTTGTTCTGCAATAACTCGATTGGTTGTAGCTCCGCTCTGCGCTAGATTTAAGTAGGTAGATGAAACCCCGTTGTTTTTTAACCATTTGTTATATTCGGACCCCCAATTATTAGCACTTCTGTATGCTTTTGGGTCGCTTTGATCATAATTTCCAGCTCCAGTTCCCGAGGAGTAAGAATCTCCTATGTGGGCTATGGCTATAGTCTTTTCATCTACGCCTTTCATCCTAGCCGTAGTATTAGTACTAAATATTGCAAAACTTATAGATAATATTAGTAAAATTATTGTTGTGGTGATTCTTGGCATCACTCCTCCTATTTGCTATTAGAAATATTTAATCTAGCTGGTTGATTTACTTACCAGAACCCAATACTTATATGCACGATATCTTTATTGAAAGTCTGGAAATAATATTCGTTATTTCTCTCGATCTTTGTAATTTTTAATTTCATCTTTCGATCTTTATTATCTATTTTATAGCCCAACCAGTAATATTGGTTCAAGAAGGATTCTTCTTGTTTTAACCACCCATCCTCCTCGGCAAAAGCTATAATCGACCTAAAGATCTCTTCTTGGCTTAGAGTATCGCTCCCTAGCCAGCGATGAACATATGGGGGTGGTGTCTTGAAATTTTCTTCTTGCGGCGGAGTCGTTTCATAGTACAGATTGTCTATGCTCGGAAAATCTACGCTGGCTATCGGTTCATGCTTGAGCATCTTGACACTATCGCTATCACCCCACCAGCCATCATGGCGACCGGTTTCGTAGCCCCAAAACACTAAGAATGGTGCTAAAATCAACCCTATCCCTATAAAAATCAGCCGCTTTTTAATAATGGCTGATTTTGAGGGTGAAGGGTTTGTATTTTTGCTTGGCGGAACTTGAGGTTTTTTCATAATTCAATCTTACCATAAACAATTTAAATTGACTATATAAAATAGCGGAAAAATTATCAATTATTTAAACACAACCAATTGCCTTTTGTATCTTAAAAAGTTATACTAGAAGTAGTATGGCGAAGAATAAAAAAACTAAAGATATTATTAAGCTGCGTGATCTAAAAAAACGTTTTGGTGTGGGTGACGCCGAAAATTATGCCCTCAATGGCGTCGATCTGAATGTGAAGCAAGGTGAATTTATCATCATAATGGGCCCTTCTGGCTGCGGAAAAACCACATTATTAAATATTCTAGGGCTATTGGATCGTGCGACCTCTGGCGACTATATTTTAAATAACCGAAATGTCGTAAAGCTAACACGCCGCCGCCACGCTCAGATTCGCAGTCAAAAAATCGGCTTTATTTTTCAGAGCTTCAACCTTATTCCCCGCTTAACGGTGATTGAAAATGTTGCGCTACCGCTTGTCTATAAAGGTGTTCGCAAAACTAAACGTCTAAAAAAGGCGAGCGAAATTCTTAAACAATTCCACTTGTCGGAGCGTGAATATTATATGCCGTGGCAGCTTTCTGGCGGTCAAACTCAGCGCGTGGCTATTGCTCGGGCGCTTGTAAATGAGCCGTCAATTATTCTGGCTGACGAACCAACCGGAAATCTAGACAGCCGATCTAGCCATATTATTATGGAAGAGCTATCTGATGTTCACAAAAAAGGCAATACTATTATTATGGTGACGCACAATCCGGATTTGATGGCTTACGCAACACGCGTGATTACGATGTTTGATGGCAAGATTGATACCGACACTAAGAACAAGAAACGGATTGAATCCGAGAATACAATTGATAAAATTGAAGAAGTTACCGAAAAATTGACAGAAATCAGAGAGGAGTTGGGCGTATGAAAGTTCTCTTGAGTCACATACAGAATGCGGTTGAATCGCTAAATGCTAATAGAATGCGAACATTTTTGACGATGCTAGGTATAATGATCGGAATTATGAGCATGACGATTATTTTAGCGCTGTCTGGCGGTTTGAGCCATATGATTTCTGGGCAAGTTTATAGTGAAGGCGGCGCGATTATCGTGGTTCGACCAACGGAAATTGGTGTAAATGATCGAAACATTATTTCCAGTTTAGCAACCAGTAAATCTTTTACTCGTAGTTCGCTGACCGAGCAGGACTTTAAGAGTTTAGCAGACCTAGATCAAGTGGTTGCGTCTTCTCCGCTAGCTTCATTTGCTAGTGAGATTACAGCCGCGGGCAAAAAATCTACCACCAATATCTTGGCTGTTTCGCCAGAAATTGATAAAGTTATCAATCTTAAATTACATGACGGGCAATTTATAACAGATACAGCTAACTCGTATAATGCAGTAATTGGTCACCAGCTAGCGTCTGAACTATTCGGCGCCAATCAGGCAATTGGCCAGAATATTCATATTAAAAATCAACCTTTTTTGATTGTTGGTGTTTTGGAGCCTCAAAATAATGTGATCAATTTCAATAATACCGATTTTGACAATACTGTCATCATAAATTATGCCGCTGGTAAAACAGTTAGCCAGAATTCAATTCAGATCCAACAGATCAATATTCGTATTGATAGTGTAAATAACCTAAATTCTGCTCGGCAAAAGATTGAGCGTGAAATTCTAGACAATCACAAAGGTGAGCAAGATTTCATCGTAATGTCTGGCGATGATATCTCCCACCCTTCGGATGATTTTATTGATTTAATTACGTTGATTTTAACACTTGTAGCCGGAGTTTCGCTTGTTGTTGGTGGTGTTGGAATTATGAATATTATGCTAGTGAATGTTAGCGAGCGGACGCGCGAAATTGGTATTAGAAAGGCGCTAGGTGCAAATAATGCGCAAATTATGTCGCAATTCCTTACAGAATCGACAATTATGTCGCTTGGTGGCGGATTATTTGGCTATCTAGCTGGATATTCCTTCTCTTTTGGTCTGAGTGTTTTCTTGCCGTTTAAGCCACTATTCTCTTGGGAGATTGCAGCTATTGTTATGATGATATCATTAGTCGTTGGTGTATTCTTTGGTATCTATCCGGCCTTTAGGGCCTCACGTAAAAACCCGATCGAATCTTTGCGGTATTATAGTTAGAGGTCAATTTAGTGGACCTGATGCTAGGGTAACTAAATACTTTATGAAACCCCAGGATCGTGATAGTTTGTGGGGTTTTAAATTTATTTAACTAACTCAATCTTAAGTTTCTCAATCAACTCAACCGGTGTTGGATTGACATTATTCAAAATCGCTAAGTAGATGCTAACGAAATCTGCTAAAATTGAACCCCAAAGCATTTGTTCTAGGATTGTCTGCCCTTTTAATTCGATATTATAAGCAGCTGGTCGGCGACCGCTCAATAAACGATCAGAAATCTCAAATCGCTTTTGAACGCGCGATCCGTCAAAAGAGCTGCGCAAATTAAATACCGCAAACAACTTCTCTACCGGATGCGAACTCCAACCAATGAACTCATTATGATTAAATTCTGGATACTCATTCCAAAAAGATACATTTTTAGCATTCTCATTCCATGAAATTTTCCACTTGTAGGCAACTGGAGACATTAAATTACTACTTAAAAAAACTCCGCTGCGGCCGGCTGAAATCATTGCTAATTGTTTAGCGATATTTGTCTCGCTCGAGACACTAGCTAGCCAATTTTTACTTTCAGATTCCAGGAAATTGGCGGTTTGTTCAATTTCGTGATATTTGCTCCCATCAACAATACCAAAACTTACAAACAATTTAATTAGGGCACGTAAATTATAGATTACAGCCATTCGGGGCTGTAGACCGTCAGGAAGCTTGACGTGCGCGATACTCTCTCTGGTGGCGATTTCCTCTAGTTTGCCGTGAGAAGAAATAGTAGCAACTTGGCAGCCGCGTGCGATTGCTTCATAAAGCGTATTGGTGGTTTCTTCGGTGTTTCCAGAGTAAGAGCTGGCGATAAGAAGTGTATTGTAATCTACGCTGGCTGGCAATTCGTAGCTTTTGACAATTTCAAATGGGATACGAATATCTTGCTCAAGCCATTTTTTAGCTAGAGACGCTGCCAGAGCTGATCCGCCCATACCGGCAACTACAATATTTTTGATTTCCCGGCCATCATTTTCGGGCGAAATTATTTCTGCCTGAAAAGTTGTTTGTTTCCACTGGTCGGCTGCTACGCCAAGCGCATTATTTGGATCGCGCTGTACAATTAAATTTAAATCGTCAATCATTCCCACCTCTTAAAATTAAATCTTGATTATGCTTTAATTATATGATACAATACAATTAACTAAAAGTAAAGTTAAATTAAAGGTGGGCTATGGAAGTTGATATTAATCCAATCAAAAAACAGACCGTCAGTGATGATCCTGAACTGGCAAAGGTTCTATCTGGCGTAAATGCAGCGGCTGCTGGTGATAACGCAGATGACCAAGACGAAATGAATTTGCAATATGAAGCCTTGGGCGAAGTCCCAGAGCTAGAAATGCCAGAAGTAGAAGATGAGAAGATCGAGGTAAATCAACCAACTGAAGAAGCTTCTACGGCTGATAATTTCGTAGCGGCAGTTGGTGATCTTGAAAACATCAAAAATAGCGCTTTGCAAGATTTGCGACCGTTGGTTGATAAACTAAACGCAACTAACGAAGAGAAATTTGATATTTATCTACTACTCCTCCGCTCTTCAGACGATAAGACTTTGATTGAGCCGGCTTACTCAACCGCTCGTAGTATTGAAGATGAGACCAAGCGCGCCAATGCTTTGCTTGATATCATCAAAGAAATTGACTACCTAAACTCAAAAAACCAATAAATTGAGCTTAATTTAACTTTCAAACTTAAAACCGCACCCTGTTTTGATTGGGGTGCAGTTTTTTATTGCGCTTCCCTGATCTAGCTATAAAGGCTGAAATTTGTTAAAATAGACTTATGAAAATTCGTTTTGCTACTTCAGAAGAGATCAAAAAATGGGATACACTAATTTTGCAAAATCCAGACGGTGGAAATGTCTTTCAGTCTGTTGAAATGAGTAATTTTAAGCTGAATTCAGGCTGGAATCAGCGTTTTTTGGTGGTGAAATCGGAAGGCCAAAATCTATATATGACGATTCAAGAAAAATCGGTATTCTTGCTGGGTAAATTATGGTATGCGCCAAAAGGTCCAGGCGTCAAACACGCATCAGAAATTTGGCAGATTTCACCGCTTCTCAAACAATTTGCGCGCAAAAACGGCGTCTTTGCGGCGAAGATTGAACCGGAGATTACTAAATATGATGATTATCAGAAGGAATTCTCCAACCACGGACTTATTCAAGCTCGGCCGATTCAGCCTAATTTTTCAACGATCATTCTAGATGTTTCGGGTACAGATGAAGAGATTCTATCTTCGATGCCGCGCAAAGGGGCTAAATATTCGATCAACCGAGCGCGCCGCGACGGCGTGGCTGTTCAGCGGGTTGATTCAACAGATGAAAACTGCCAGATTTTTTATAATTTACTTGCTGAGACCGCTGCTGATTCAGGCTTTAAAATCCGAGATTTTGAATATCACAAACGCTTCTGGCAAGACTTTGCTAAAGCAGGAATTGGGCAATTATTCTTTGCTTATTTTGAAAACCAAGTTGTGGCTGCCGCCTACGCCTTCACTTTTGGCGAAAAGTCCACCTATAAAGATGGTGCTTCTGTACGCCAACGAACGGCCTACGGGGCGTCTCACCTTCTCCAGTGGGAAGTTGTGAACTGGGCGCGCGAAAATGGCTCTAAGCAGCACGATTTATGCGGCACGCCACCGAGTGATAAGATCCATGATAAAAATCACCCGCACTACGGGATTGGGATTTTTAAAACTAGCTTTAGTCGCCAAATTACAGATTACATCGGCGCATTTGACTTACCTGTCAAAAGTCTAAAATACAAACTTTGGGCAAAATTTGGTGAAAAACTGACCCTCAAAATCCACCGTGCACGACATAATGGTGAGAATTGGTATTAAATTTAGCTCAAAAGAAAAAGCGAGAATTTTTCTACAAAATTTGTAGTTAATTCTCGCTCGGTTGCAGCTAGCCCTTGATGGTTGTCACTAGGATTTTTGAGTTCATAGTTTCAATGACGGTGATTTGGTCACTGACATAGTGAACTTTCTTAACAGGAGAAGTCTATACCTCACCCGATTTTAGATCGTACTAATTATCAGTAGATATTCGTAAACCGCCAAACGGGCAGCCGACGTATGGTTTGATATCAGAAGCCATTTGATAATCAATATTAGCAAATATTTCTGGGTTGATCCCTAAAAGTTTCATATAACAAGCCTCCGCGCTTAAAGCCCGCCGGCTATAAAGTCGGAAACTTTTCATCCCTGCAAACTCTAGTCCAGGCCTAAACCCTAAAAACCTGAACCAAACTTTGCGAAGATGAAAACGTATGAAGTCAGCAAATGTACACATATATACATACCACAAAAACTAGCTAAAATGTTCTGTTGAAAAGCTTGCACTAATCAACTATCTGTAGTATAACATAATAATAATAATAATAAGTCAATAACAATGCGTGATTTTGTAAGATTTGTCAAGTTTTGACTAGGGTTAGTAATTTTTTATTTTTCCAAAACAAAAACAGCCAACGCGCATACGAACGATTTTTGGCTGTTTTCTAGGTGCTAGGTGTTCTACCTGTTATTACCTAAAATCTCACGCACAACCTCAGCGTCATTCCACGGCACTTTTTCGCCATCGATGATACGGAAAACTTCGTGGCCCATGCCGGTGATTAAAACGATATCGCCTTTTTGTGCTACTGAAAGGGCTTTAGCGATCGCCTCGCGCCGGTCGGCGATTTCGCGTACGTTTGCCGGCATTTTACCGTCTTTGTCAATACCAGAAATAATATCGGCACGAATTTTGTCTGGGTCTTCAGAATAACATTCCTCATCTGTTATAAAAATCCGATCGGCGTTTTTGGCTGCGATTTCACCCATAATTGGTCGCTTTTCTTTATCACGATCACCAGTCGCACCAAAAACCAATAATACACGATTTTTAGTAATCGCTTTGGCGGTTTCAAGTAGTTTTTCAAGCGCATCTGGCGTGTGTGCGTAATCAACAATCACGTCATACGGCTTGCCCTCTACAGCACGCTCGAATCTACCAGGAATCGCCTCTAGATTAGCCGCACCCTCTTGGATGCTCGTAAGTGATACACCCAAAAGATAAGCGGCGCTAGCGGCGGCTGTCATATTGTAAACGTTGTATTTGCCGGGCAGATTAGTTGCCAGCTCAATATTTACGTTGTTATCAATCGTTAAATGTGCCTCGCTACCCTTTTTATAAAGTTTAACCCGGTCGATTTTTACTTCGGCATTTTTATTCGAACCATAAATAATCTTTTGGTCGCGTGCTTCAAATTTATTGAAATGTTCAAACCATTCATCGTCACTATTTAACACTATAAACTTCGGTTTCATTTCAAATAATTTAGCCTTGGCCGCGGCATATTCTTCCATGGTTTTATGGTAATCTAGATGGTCTTGGGTCAAATTAGTCATGACGGCCATTTCAATCGGCACGCCGTCTAATTTATGCTGGACTAGTGCGTGGCTGGTTGCTTCAATAATTACAAAATCGACGTCGGCTTTTTTGGCGTCTTTAAAGAATTTTTGCATTCTGGCGGTTGTGCCAACAGTCGCATTCAAATCATTTAAGATCTGCTCACCCGCAATTTCAATATTGGCGGTACTAAACATTGCAGTTTTGTTGCCGGCTTCTTTTAAGATTTCGTTCAAGAAATTAGCAGTGGTGGTTTTTCCGTTGGTTCCGGTGATCGCGATCACGCGCAGGCGGCGCGAAGGGTTTCCGTAAACAGTTGAGACCAGCTTGGATCGACTTTTGCGATAAGTTGTTTCGAGATTTTTAATGGCCGAATCTGGCAAAGCGTTTCGGGCGGTTTTGGCTAATTTATTCTTGATGCTCATGGATATATTTTACCATAATTAGGTAAGTTTTACGAATCTATAGTTCAAGCCAGTTTTCACCAGTCGAAACATCAACTTTTAGCTTAATATCAAGCTCAGGCGCGACATTTTCCATCTCTTGCTGGAGGATTCGAGCGATTTGCTCAGCGTTTTCTTTTGGCGCTTCAATCATAATGCTATCATGAATCTGTAAAATCTGTTCACCCAGACCTGTGCGGACGATTTTTTCATCAACTTTTAGCATTGCGCGTTTCATCAGGTCGGCTTCTGTGCCCTGAATCGGCATATTAGCAGCCGCGCGGCGAGCGGCTTCACGCACTATAAAGTTTTTGGAATTTATATCTGGTGTTGGTCGGCGGCGACCATAAAAAGTTTCAACGTAGCCAATTTCTTGAGCTCGCTCAAGGGTTTGATCTAGAAAATCTCGGATTGCTTTATGAGTTTTGAAGTAGCTATCTATATATTCGCGCGCTTCACTCAAGCTTACCCCTGTCTGTTGCGATAAATTATGTGCTCCCGCGCCATATAAAACGCTAAAATTAATCGTTTTGGCAGCTCGGCGTTGAGATTTTTCAACCTCGTTTTCTGGCACGTCAAAAATCTCGGCGGCGGTGCGAGTGTGAATATCGGCGTCTTCGTTAAAAGCTCTAATAAACGGCTCGTCGCCACTTAAAATTGCTGCTAAGCGTAGTTCAAATTGTGAATAGTCGGCCGAAATCAAAACCTTACCTGGTTCCGCCACAAAGCCTTTGCGAATCGCCCGCCCTAAGTCAGTCCGAATTGGAATATTCTGCAGATTTGGGTTGGTCGAGCTCAGCCTTCCGGTTGAGGTTACATCTTGATTAAACGTCGTGTGAACTCGCGAATTTTTGTCAGCTAGGTTTGGCAAAGTATCGATGTAGGTATTTTTAAGTTTGGAGTGTTCACGATATTTCTCGATATATTCAATAATTGGATGTAGCCCGCGTAACTTATTAAGCTCTTTTTGGCCAGTAGAATAGCCAGTTTTTGATTTCTTTATGCCTTTAGTTGGCAGTTCTAGATTGTCAAATAACACCTTAGAAAGTTGCTGTGGGCTACCGATATTAAATTTAACATCCGCCATTTCGTAAACGGCTTCCTCGATTTTGGTTATTTCTTCTTCAAATTTTTGACTAGTTTTAGCAAAGAAATCTGGGTCAATTTTAACACCAAGTCGTTCCATTCGATGCAAGACTTTTATGAGTGGGAAATCCAATTTTTCGGCAATTTCAAGCGTTTGAGGTAGATCTTTTAGTTCCTCAAGCTGACTTTTATAGATTTCAGAAATAGCCAAAACTCGCTGAATAGCAATCGTTTCGTCAACTTCTTTCTCTAGAATTGCGCTCAAACTTTTGTCGCGAATTAAAGGATTTAGTAAGAAGGCCATCTGTTCAACATCGTAAATTTCTTTAAAATCGGTGCTTAAATTACAGCCGTCAAGCGCGTGAAAAGCGTTTTTTGCGTTATAGAATACAGATTTCGTATTGAGAATTTGTGGCCAGAAATCTTTAACTTTTTCAGAATCGAACTCGCAAGCCTTCTGATAATTAGCAACGGTAATTTTTTGGTTGTCTTTATCTACATCAATAAAAATTTCTGATTGTTCTACATTAAAGAAATCTTTTGGCGCAACAATCTTCAATTTTGAAGATATTAGATTGAATAGACTAGGGTTAAAGAGTTCAACTTGGTCTTCGTAAGCATCAAGTTTGCGCATCTCCTCTGGAATTTTGTTAACTAGTGAAGTAAATTCTAGTTCGCGCAATTTTTCAATAA
Organism: uncultured Candidatus Saccharibacteria bacterium; assembly: GCA_964465135.1. Taxonomy (GTDB): domain Bacteria; phylum Patescibacteriota; class Saccharimonadia; order Saccharimonadales; family Saccharimonadaceae; genus Nanogingivalis. Next base: position 5,370 of record CAYXHY010000008.1, on the reverse strand, counting down.
ATTTTTGATAATTGAAATTTCCGGTTTTGGCAGCATCTAAATCCAGCTCGACCGGCGCATCGCACCAGATTTTGGCCAGCTCTCGGCTCATGTAGGCTCGGTCTTTATTGTCTAGTAATTTTTTGCTCCAAGTTGGGCGGATATTTTCAAGATTAGCGTAAATATTATCAAGTGTTTCGTATTCTTGAAGCAGCTGAGTAGCAGTTTTTGGCCCAATTCCTGAAACTCCAGGAATATTGTCTGAGCTATCGCCTTGCAGGGCTTTTAGATCTAGAAATTGAGATTGTTTTAGGCCGTATTTTTCTTCAAAACTCTCCAGGCTGAATTTATCGATTTTAGAAAATCCGCGCTTCATAACGTATACTTCGGTATCGTGGTCGATTAGCTGCAACATATCCATATCGCCGGATATCAGATAAGTGTTTATTCCCTGCGCGTTGGCTTGCTCGCTTAGCGTTCCCATAATGTCGTCTGCTTCGTAGCCATCACATTCTATAAAAGGCCAACCTAGTGCGCCCAAGAGGTCAATTAGTAATGGGATCTGCGCAAAGAAATCCTCTGGCGGTTTTTTGCGGCCGGCTTTATATTCGGGATAAATTTCTGTTCGGCGAGCGGTTGAGGTACCTTTTTTATCCCAGGCTACAATTACATAGTCGGGTTTAATTTTTTTGATAACTTCAAAGGCTAAAACAATAAATCCGTAGACTCCGCCAGTTGGGGTGCCGTCGGCGCGCGAAAGTGAGCTCATGGCGTAATAACCTCTATAAAATACGCTTTTGCCGTCAATTACTACTAGTTTTTTCATTATATCTATTGTATCATCTGGAGAGTGTTTGGCAAAATTTAGTTGAGCTCTGCCCCGCGCGATTTCGCTTGACTTAGATTTTTTTTTTTTTAGTAAAATCTAAAGTATGAACACACTTGAGCTCAATAAAACCAACAAACAACTCACTTCAGAACTAAACCATCATTCTCCTCAAAGTAGGCGCTCGAGGGCGCTAGCCCAAGCTTTACCAACTCCTCAGAGAAGATGGAATAGTTCTTCACATAAACCAGCCTTCACTATTATTGAAGTTGTACTAGTACTAGCTATCGCTGGCTTGATATTCTTGATGGTTTTCATCGCATTGCCGGCACTACAAAGGAGTCAGAGAGACGCGCAACGTAAACGTGATGTTGATCGTGCATTAGCGGCTGTACAACGCTATAGGACGAATAATAGAAGTCTACCAAATGGGACAGTTTGGAATAATATTTTGCGTGCGCAGTACCTATTCAATGGAGAGGAGAGTTTTCGCGACCCAGATGGTAATCATTATTACTTCTATGCGCGACCGACCGGTATTTTACCAACCGAACGAGTTCCTGAGGATGCTGCGGTATCTCGTATTCTTTACACGTTGCACTCGAGATGTACTGATACGGGTAATACTGAAAGTGCGGTGGGTAATCATTTAGTAAGTCTACAAATCGTCTTAGAAAGCGGCGGCGTTTACTGCGTAAATAACTAATATAATTAAAAACTCGGCGAACTTAAACCTCGCCGAGACTTATTTTCTACTCGTATACCTGCATTATACCATAAATACAATAAAATGTCAATCTGGATAGTCTCTGGCTTCATATATCCCCTGTTCTATGTTAAAATATAGCTATGAGTAAAAAGATTCTTCGTTTTAAAAATAAAAATAGTAAAAATTCCAGCTCAGTCAAGATTATCGGTTTGGTCGGTTTGGCTGGTAGTGGTAAGTCTAAGGCGGTTGAGTATCTAAAGGGTAAAAACTACCCGCACGTTTATTTTGGTGGCGTGGTTTTACAGGCACTAAAAGATGAAGGGTTGGAGCTTAATTCGGCCAACGAAAAGCTAATGCGAATTAAATTGCGTGAGGATTTTGGGCAAGATGTGATCGTGAATCGGATTGTTGAACAAATTGAAAACTTGATTAGTGCCGGTCAAAAACGGATTATCGCCGACGGTATTTATTCCTGGACGGAGTATAAGATTTTGAAGAAATATTTCCCGCGTGAACTAAAAGTGATTGCTCTAGTTCCGCCTAAAAATATTAGACAAAAGCGGATTGGCTCTAGAGCTCATCGCTCATATACTTTGGCGGAGATTAATGATCGCGATTATAATGAGATTGAAAAGCTGGAAAAAGGTGGACCAATTGCAATGGCGGATTATTTTGTTGTCAACGATGGTCCGGTGGTAAAAACTCGTCGTAAGCTCGATAAGATTTTGAGAGAAATTGATTTTTAAGCAAAAGAAAAGACTAGGATTAATCCTAGTCTAAAAGGTGCTAATAACTGTCCCATCCATGAGGGGTGGAGACAGTTGAGGGATAAGAAGCGCTTGGCTTTAAGCCTAAATGTTCCCATCTGATATCTTCAGATTTTTTAAGAACAGATTCTGTCGTAAGTCCTCCAGCTAATTTAATAATCCATTTTCTGGAGTCAGTTAAATTATGAGGGGCAGTATGAATAGTCTTGATGAGGCGTCTATCTTTAAGGATTTTTAGACTCTCTTGAAACATCCGTGCGCTTACTGGGCTACCGGTTAGTTGCTCTAAATTTAAAAGTACGATAATTTCTGACCAGCTGCTTGCTTGAATACATTTGTCTGGCTTCGCCTCTAAAGCTCTTAGAGTATGAATTGACATTATGACGATATCGTATTCGCGCTTCTCTCCTGTAGGATAAATTGATTTTTGCATAAAAATCACCCCTGTTTTTATTTCACTTTAAAAAAGCGATAAATATATTGTATAATTTATCGCTTTTAGTTGCAAGCTTAAGCAAGTTTACATTTTTTCTGGAACTTCGATTCCAAGTAAGTTTAAACCATTTTTAAAGGTCTGGGCAACTTTTTTAAGTAGCTCAAGGCGGGCGGATTTTTCGGCGGCTGGAGCGTCAGAAACACGAGTTTTTTCGTAGTAGCGGTTCATTTCGCGGGCTAAATCATAGAGATATTTAGCAATTTTGTGTGGTTCTAAATCGCGTGCGGCTAAGTTTACAACCTCTGGAAATTCCAATAATTGGAGTAAAATTCCCTTTTCGCTGGTGAAATCGTAGTCTTTATAGTCTTGAATTTCAAAATCAGCTTCTTTGCGCAAAATGTTGTTGATGCGTACGGCCGCATATTGAACGTATGGCCCAGAAAATCCAGTTAGAGCAAAAATATTATTCCAGTCGAATAAAATATTAGTTCGGCGGTCGGCAGCAAAATCGGAGAATTTAATTGCGCCAAGGGCGATTTTTTTGATATCGTCTTCGCTTACGTTGCGGCCTTCAACTACTTGGCGGGCTTTTTCTTCAGCTTGGTCGAGTAGTTCTTCCATCAAAACTACGCCTTTGCGGGAAGACATTTTTTCGCGCGTGCCGTCGGCGTTGAGCTGGTCGATTACGCCAAACCACAAGTGATATAAGTCAGTTTTGATACCAAGTTTTTTGCTCATAGCAAATAATTGTGAAAAATAGAATTGCTGTTCGGCACCCACTACATAGACAACCCTATCTGGTGCGAATTCTTCTTCTCTAAAGAGGATTGTCGCTAGGTCGGTAGTGGCATAAAGTGGCGCACCGTTGCTTTTTTGCACCAAAAGTGGCACGTCGAAGTTATATTCTTCGAGCGGCACAATCACGCTGCCGTCTTCATTTTGAGTCGCTACACCAGATTCGATTAATTTTTGTACAGCTGCCTTACCGCGTGGTGCGAAAAATGCTTCGCCGTATTCATAATCGGTAGAAATTTTGAGCCGACCCATAACTTCGTGGATGTGATTCATTGAGATTTCTTTGAATTTTTCGGCAAAATCAAGCGCTTCTTGCTCGCTGCGATCGAGTTTTAGTAGCCAATCTTGGGCTATGCGTGCTAATTCGCCATCTTCGCCCTGCTCTTTGATTGCAGCTTTGGTTTTAATATAGACATCACCCAATTCATAAATGCCGCGTTCGGCTAATTTTTCTTCGCTCGAAAACGCCAAAAATCCAGCTACCCAGATACCGAATGGTGTACCGTAGTCGCCGATGTGGTTGTCGGTGATGACATTCCAGCCGGTAAAATCTAGCAATTGGCGAGTTGCCCAGCCTTGGTTACCGGGGCGCAAATGGCCAACACTATATGGTTTGGCGAAGTTTGGGCTTGGGTATTCTACAATGACAGTTTTGCCTTCACCGCTGTTATTTGATCCGTATTTTTCATTAAAAGCTTGCGAAAGCGTTTCTTCAAGCTTGCCGGCGGAGACTCGGAAGTTGATAAATCCAGGACCGGCAATCTCAACCGATTCAAAAAAATCGTTATTTTCTAGCTCGGATTTCAGTTCTTCAGCAATCTGGCGCGGATTTTGACCAAGTTTGCCGGCTAGTTGCATAGCGATATTGGTTGAGAAATCGCCAAATTCTGGCTTTGGCCGCGTTAAACTAACCTCCATCTGTTGGTTAAATTTAGTTTGGATAAGTTGGTTAATAATTTCAGCGGCTTTATTCATAGAGATATTTTAACACTTTTATACAGTAAAATAAAGAGTTGTGTAATTTCTAGCCAGGGTGCGCCAAATAAAATATCCGCCAGCGTTCACTAGCGGATATTTCGGTTCTAACACAAATTATTTGCGCAAACCTAGTTTAGAGATCGTCTCTTTGTAAGCTTCAAAGTCTTTTCGTTCAAGATATTTCAGAAGTTTTTTGCGTTTTCCTACCATTTGCACCAAACCGCGGCGAGCCATAAAGTCGTGCTTGTTTGATTGGAGGTGCGCTGTCACTTCTTTGATACGAGCCGTCAAGATTGACACCTGAGCTTGTGGGCTACCAACGTCATTCTTTGAAACCTGAGTCAAAGCGATTGCCTTCTCTTTGTTTTCTTTAGTAATCATCTTTAGGATTTTAGCATAGATTAGCTCTTTAGTCAACTGGCTAGATTTGTATAATTGTTAAATTGTGTTAATATAGTCTGGCGATGGAGAAAAATCCTAACACATACAATCTACTCAAAAATGAAATTATTGTTGATTCCCCGGATGATTTAAGGGTTGTTTTGGTTGAACATGGTGTGAATGTTTCGGACTGGAAACATGAGTTGTCGCATAAGACAGTTGATGACTTGTGGCAAGAAATTATAGGTAATGAGGCCAGTATAACGCTTGAAAATGGCGAAATCTTTAGGAATATAGAGGTTGTGCGAGCTAAGGCTTTTGCTCTTATCGAAGGCTCACCGCATATGCTATGCGAATATCAGCAGTATGACGGATGTGAAATGCAGCGGCGGACTACCAAGTCTTCGTTTAGTGAGAAGAAAATCCCCGACGAATCAATAGAAACTGTTTTAGCTCGAGCGCTAGGTGAAGAGCTAGGAGTTGATTTTTTGGCCGAAAA
>CAYXHY010000007.1:12228-25988 GCA_964465135.1 uncultured Candidatus Saccharibacteria bacterium | reverse complement strand
CAGAGAATACCAAGCACGTTTATCGCAGTAAAAATAGCCTCGTTCTACTTTATATTGCTAAAAATTAATGTATTAATTGATACTGGAGAGCTTAGTAGATGTGAAGAAGTCTCTAATAAAGTCATAAAACATCTAGCCCCTCTGTACACAAACGGCAAGAACGGTGCTGAAGGAGTAGCGGAGATACTTCCAATCATAAAATCTGATATCTCCACAGCCGTAAATAAATTCTGGAGGCTGCCAATGGAAAGGGATCCAAGTAAGCTCAAAGACGGTATGTTACTTTTCGAATTTAGTAAAGATATTCTTCTAAGTATTGGCGTAGAAGCTAGCATTGAAAACATAACAATGTTATCAAATATAGTTATGAATTTCGACGAGACAGACGTTCAGACAGCATCATTCTCAAGATACATGAAAGATAACGAAACGAAGCCGGTGCGCAGACAGTCAATCAAAGCCAAATCACCATCTGAAAAGAAAAAAATCAGAGGCTGGCTCCTATTTTTCCTGATTATTCTATATTCTATTCTTCTATTCGTGTTCACTGGACTATTGGTCGGGATCAATAATTACGGAATTCAAGCAGCAAATACTTACACACTCATAATTTTCACTGTAATATTCCTAACATTAATCACACTCACGCTATCTATCTCAAATAGATCTAGAAAAGCGGTTTGGATTATAAAAATAATCTTGCTGTTAATATTTTTGGGTGGATTATATAGTCTTTTGGCTTCACCAAACCTATCATCTGGAATGACAACGCTATGCTTTGCTATTAGCTGGTATATATACTTCGACCAGTCAAAAAGAATCAAAGAAACTTTCGGTGAAAAATAGCCTTATAATTTGACTCCATTCAATAAAAATGCAATAATAAACATAATGAATATTCTTGAAGGATTAAATGACGCGCAGCGTGAGGCGGTGGAGACAACTATTGGTCCGCTGTTAATTTTGGCCGGTGCAGGGAGCGGCAAGACTAAAACTTTAACACACCGGATTGCGTATTTGATCCAAGAAAAGAACATCGGTCCAGAAGAAATTTTGGCAGTGACTTTCACCAATAAAGCAGCTAGAGAAATGCGAACACGTCTAGGTGAAATCTTAAATACGCGCGCCGACAGCTGGTCTTTTATGCCGTGGACGGGCACTTTTCACGGGATTTGCGTGCGAATTCTGCGCCTCAAGGGCTACGTTATCGGGATTGAAAATAATTTTGTAATTTACGACGAAACTGACCGCCGAACTCTGATTAAAAATATTATCCGCGACCTTAAAATCGACGAAAGGCAAACCAAACCGGCGGCCGTCAGCGCAACAATTTCTAATGCCAAAAACCAGCTGCTCTCAAGTGAAGATTATACAATGAGCGCCAATTGGGGCTTTGAACAGCGCGTCGCTCAGATTTATGAGGAATACGAAATCCGACGCCACAAAGCTAACGCGCTCGATTTTGACGATTTATTGATGGAAACTGTGCGCTTACTGCGTGACAATCAAGATATTCGCACGTTTTGGCAAGATAAATTCAAACATATTTTGATCGATGAATATCAGGATACCAATGCCGCTCAATATGCGATCGTTAAAATGCTAGTCACGGCTGAACGCAATATTTGCGTGGTTGGTGATGACTGGCAGTCGATTTATAGCTGGCGTGGCGCCGATTTTACTAATATTTTGAATTTTGAACGCGATTTTCCGGGCACTAAAGTCATAAAACTAGAACAAAACTATCGCTCAACCCAGAGCATTTTGAATGCCGCGCACAACGTAATTATGAAGAACAAACAGCGCACCGACAAAAAACTTTTCACTAAAATCGGTGAAGGCGAAGCAGTTAAATTGCAAGAAGCTCGCGACGAAGACGACGAAGCCTTCAAAATTTCTGCTCAAATCTTCAGCTTCAAAAATGTTGGTGCACGAAGTTTTTCTGATTTTGCAATTTTGTATCGAACCAATGCTCAAAGTCAAGCATTCGAAAAAGCGTTACGGCGCTATCAAATTCCGTACAAGATTGTTGGCGGAACTAGGTTTTATGACCGCAAAGAAATCAAGGATATTTTGGCATATTTGCGTGTAATTTATAACCCGCTCGACACAGTGGCGTTTCAGCGAATAATCAATGTGCCAGCCCGCTCAGTTGGCAAGGTGAGTGAAGAGCGATTCTTTGCCTGGCAAGCTCAAAACGGAATGGATATTATCTCCTCACTTTTGATGTGTGGTGAGCTAACCACTTTGCCGGCGCGCGCCCGGAACGCTCTAGTGTCGCTTGGTGAAATTTTGCGAGCGGCCCAAATTATGAACGAAAATTCAGCTAATCCAGCCGATATTATTGATTTTATTTTGAATAAAACTGGCTACACAGGCTCGGAAAAGCTGCTTGAGTCTGAGCAAATCGACCGCAACGAAAACCTCAGCGTGATGATTTCAGAAGCCAAAACTTATGCCGACCTGGCAAGCTACCTTGAAGACGCCGCGTTGCTCAGCTCATCTGACGACAAGGCCGAAGACGACCAAATCACCCTAATGACTCTGCACGCTGCTAAAGGCTTGGAGTTTCCAGTGGTATTTTTGGCCGGGATGGAAGAAGGGCTGTTCCCGCATTCGCGAGTCTACAGCAGCGGTCCAGAGGAGCTAGAAGAAGAGCGCCGACTTTGTTACGTAGGTATGACGCGTGCTAAGCAAGAACTAATACTGAGTTTTGCCGCCAGCCGCGCCCAATTTGGCCAGCGTAATTATAATGCCCCGAGCCGATTTATCACCGATGCCGAGATTGAAATTGAACAATTCAATGATATGTTTGATGGCGGAAACTCTGCCGACGAACCATTTATAGATGAGTATGTCGACGATTTTTACAGCGACGAACCACAAATCCAGGTTGGCGACCGCGTACGCAGCGCTGCTTTCGGCGACGGCGAAATTATCGATATCGACGGTATGGCGGTCGAAGTTAAATTCGATCGTGGCGGCAGCAAAAAACTAAATGCCGAATTTGCTAGGCTTGAAAAGATTTAAATTAGACATTACCGCAAAAATTTGCTAAAATATATAACAGTAAGATGAGAAATAAATCAACTATCAATCTTTTGGGTGGGGTCAAAAAACCGTTTCAAATCACGTTTGGTCTTTTTGGGGTGCTATTTTTAGCGTTAGCCGGATTATCTTTAGTAGGATCAAATAATTCCCGGGCAGAGACTGAAGGTGAAGGCTTAAAAGTTATCTCTATCTATGATGATGGCGCGCGCGTAGCCTTTCGCACTAACGCCACTACTGTACGCACAGCCTTAAAAGAGCGGGGTGTAATATTGAATTCAGGCGACAATGTCGAACCTTCACTAGACGAAGAGCTGACCGGAAATGATTACAGCGTAAATATCTATCGCGCCCGACCGATCTTGGTAGAAGACGGCGCAAACCGAGAACGAATTATGTCAGCTAGCCAAACTCCACAAAAGATGGTGAGTGACGCCGGTTTTGAGATATTTGACGAAGATATTATCTATAATAATCCCTCAGAAAACCCAGCAGCTGATGGTGTAGCAACCCACCTCAAGATTAAACGAGCTAAAGTAATTACTGTTGATATGTTTGGCAAAGCGACTGTTTTTCGCACACAAGCAGAAACCATCAAAGGTTTCTTAGCCGAAAAAGATATTTCGCTCAAAGAAAATGACGAAGTTTCTATCTCATTAAATACCGCTATAGCCGATGGATTGAGTTTCAATATCTGGCGCAACGGTAAACAAACCATCACCGTTGAAGAAGAAATAGATTTTGAAATTGAAAAAATCCAAGACGCAGACAAAGAAGTTGGTTATCGCGAAGTTAAAGAAGCCGGCAAAAAGGGAATTAAGGTTGTTTCGTACGAAGTAGAGATGCAATCAGGCGCGGAAATTTCACGTACTAAAATTAGTGAAGCCGAGACTAAAAAACCGAAGAAGCAAGTTGAGGTTGTTGGGACGAAAACTGTCGCTATGCCGTATACTGGCGGAGGAAATAAGACCGAGTGGCTGCAGGCTTCTGGAATCCCAGAATCGGAATGGGGGTATGTAGATTTTATCGTTGGGCGAGAAAGTGGATGGAATCCCTGCGCATACAACCCCGGAAGGTCAGACTGTTCAGCAAATCCTACATCTGCTTGCGGATTAGCCCAATCTTATCCTTGCGGAAAACAATCAGTATATGGACACTGGACAGATCCTGTGGCCAACTTAAAATGGCAATACAACTACGTCAAGGGTAAATATGGAGGATATGAAGGGGCATATAATTTTTGGAAAGAAAATCATTGGTACTAAGGCGTAATATGTCCGTAAACTTCAACCAAAAATCCCAAAAAAAGCGCCGTACACCGCACGCGCAAAAAACTCAGAGCAAAGGTCCGAATAAATCTCTTGGTCAACACTGGTTGCGCGACCGTGAAATTTTAGATGGCATTGCAATTAGTGCCGAGATTAAAAACGGCGACTTTGTACTAGAAATTGGCCCCGGGCTAGGCACACTCACATCTTCTTTGCTTAAGTTTAGCGGAGCAAGCGGCAAAGTATTAGCCGTTGAATTTGACCAAAATCTCGCTCAAAAACTACCAGCCCAGTTTCCGGGTAAAAATCTAGAAATTATTAACACCGATTTTTTGGAGTTTGAATTATCCACGCTACCAAAAGGCTATAAGGTTGCAGCCAACGTTCCATATTACATAACTTCAAAAATCGTTGAGAAATTATTGACCAGCGCCAACAAGCCAGCTGTAGCTGCGCTGCTAGTGCAAAAAGAAGTCGCCGAGCGAATGGTGGCAGAGGCGGGCGATTTGAGTATTTTAGCAATCGCAACCCAGATTTACGCTCAAGCAGAACTAGGTGAATTGGTTCCGCGTGAATTCTTTACACCACCGCCAAAAGTTGATTCTCAAGTAGTTATCTTAAAAACCCGCAAGCAAAATATGCTAGAGGAATTTAATCAAAAAACCGGCGCAAATCTCAGCGAAAAACAGTTCTTCCGCGTGGTCAAAGCTGGATTCGCCGCTAAACGCAAAAAAATCAGCAAAAGCCTAAGCGCCAATCTCGCCCTAAGCAGAGAAGAAGTCCTACTAAAGCTAGAAAAATGCCAAATATCACCAGACCTACGAGCGCAAGATTTAACGATAGATAATTGGCTAGATTTAGCTGCCGCCTTCACTAAGTTATAATTTATAAAGAACCATTCCACCCACATTTCTAGACAGGCGCTCGGGGGGGCGCTATCCCAGGCTTTACCAGCCGCAGAAATAGAGTGGAACGGTTCTTAGCTTATGAAAAGCTCTTGAATCTTTTATTTAGGGCTGGTAAAGTTTGAGCTTCACCCTAAAAAATGGTATAATTAACACATATGACAAAGAAAAAACTCTACATCACCACGGCGATTCCATACGCCAACAGCGCGCCGCATATCGGCAATGCGCTAGATTATTTATTGGCTGATATCTGGGCACGATATCACCGCCAACATTCTGGAAACGAAGTCCGATTTCAGGTTGGTACAGACGAACACGGCAATAAGATCGCCGAAAAGGCGGCGGCCGCCAATCTTTCACCGCAAGAATTTGTCAATCAAACCCATCAAAACTTCCGCCATTTGATGGATAAAATCAAAACAAGCTACACCGACTTCATCCGAACAACAGACGCGCATCATATTGGCGCCTCGCAATATATCTGGCAAAAACTTGAACCGCATATCTACAAAGGCACATACGAAGGCTGGTATTGTACTGGTTGCGAAACTTTCTCTTCAGAAAAAGAGGTGACAGAGCATAAAGGCGTTTGCCCAGATCATCAGATCCCATACAGCCGTCTGAGTGAAGAAAACTACTATTTGAAGACTAGTGCTTTCCGCGATCAAATCTACGAAGCAATTGCTAGCGACAAAATGAAAATTACACCTGAATTCCGTAAAAAAGAGTTTATGAAGTTTCTTGAGGGTGGACTAGAAGACGTTTCAATTTCACGCCCACGCAAAAATCTATCTTGGGGGATCCCAGTTCCAGGTGACCCAGACCAAGTGATGTACGTCTGGATTGATGCCCTAGCAAATTATTTGACCGTAATCGGCTATCCAGATCGCCCAGAGTGGCAAGAATATTGGCCAGCTAATCTGCAGGTTATCGGCAAAGATATCTTACGTTTTCATGCTGGAATCTGGCCAGCGATGTTATTAGGTCTTGGTTTGCCACTGCCTAAAGAATTGCTAGTTCACGGACATATCGATTCTGGCGGCGTTAAAATGAGTAAAACAATCGGTAACGTTATTGATCCGAACGAAATAATCGACAATTACGGGCTCGACGCCTTTCGCTATTATTTCTCACGGCATATTCCAACCCTAAATGACAGTGATTTTACCTGGGAAAAATTCGAAAAAGCCTACAATACAGAATTAGTAAACGACCTCGGAAATCTAGTTTCGCGCGTAGCCAACATGGTGAAGCGCTATCAATCTGGAGTTATTGGCGAGGCAGCAGCCAACGAACACGATATGCACGATTATTTCACCTACATGAAAAGCCTAGAATTCAACCGCGCGATGGATGAAATTTGGGTTGCGATACGATCACACAATCAATATATTGAGCGCGTTAAACCTTGGGAAATTGCTAAGCTAGCCAAGACCGATAGAGAAGAAGAAGCTCATTTGGCTGAAGTTTTAAGCCACTCGGTTGGCGGAATTTTGCAGGTTGCCGAGGCGATTGCGCCGTTCCTGCCAGATACAGCTGAAAAGATCAATCATATTTTCGCTTCTGGCGTTGTGCAAGATGTAGAGGGTGGAATTCTGTTTCCTCGAGTTTATATCCACACACCTGATCCACGAAATAAAGAAAATTCACCAAACGTAGGCGCTAGCCCAACTAAATAAATGCCACTAATCGATTCCCATAGTCATATTCACGATGCTGATTTTCCTTTTGCGAAAGAGGAGGTTTTTCAGCAGGCGCTGACTGAGGACGTCACAAAAATCGTCTGCATTGGCGTAGATGAAGATAACTCTGAAGCAGCAGTTAACTTTACAGAAGATAATTCTGATAATAGAATTGAGCTATTCGCTTGCATTGGCGTACATCCACACGAAGCTAAGGGTTTTAGCGGCAATTTATCACTTCTAGAAGAATTGTCTCACCATAAATCGGTAATTGGGATCGGCGAAATTGGCTTGGATTACCACTACAATAACTCTGGTCAAACAGACCAAATTGCAGCTTTACGTGCACAAATTCAATTAGCGCTAAAATTAGACTTACCGATTGCTTTTCATGTACGTGACGCCTATGGCGATTTCTGGCGAGTTTTTGATGAAGAAAATCAAGGCGGCAAAATCCGCGGAATCCTACATAGCTTCACCGATTCGGTAGAAAATTTAGAAAAAGCCTTGGCACGTAATCTATACATTGGTGTCAACGGTATCTCAACTTTCGCCAAAAAGCCGCACGAGCTCAAAATGTTTAATTCGATCCCACTAGACAGGATACTGTTAGAAACCGATGCGCCGTTTCTAGCGCCCACCAGTAAACGTGGTAAGCCAAACCAGCCAGCTTGGGTGAATTTAATTGCGCCAGCTCTAGCAAATAAACGCGGGATTTCCTTAGACGAAGTTGCTGAAATTACCAGCCAAAATTTTGCAGATCTATTCAAAATTTAGCCGTTCCGCCCGACTTATCATATTATGAGTTGCATTATTGACTTTTTAAAACAAATATGATATAATTAAGAGAGTTTAATACAAGGAGAAAGGTTGAATGTGGACGGCGTTATAGACAAATCTCAGTTTCAGATTCCTAATTTTTCGGCTAAGAAACCGGTCGAGACTCCTATTCAAGCAATTACAAATCAACCAGCTTCTACTGCAAGAAAAGCCAAAAAAACAGAGGTAAGGGAAGATTTTTCACATCTTATCAAAACAAGCTGGCAAGTAATAGGAGCTCGCCAAGTAGCTGCTAAATTTTTAGAAAAAAATAATCCGAAGAATCCTCAATTCATGCGTTTTAAGCTCAAAAAATCCACTAACTTTAACCCTTATTTTTATAAAAATCAAGCCCTTAAATTAGGTCCATTTAAAAAAATGACAATTAGGGACTTAGTTGACCTAGAGAGTCAATTAGGTGGCACGATTTTTGGCGTACTAGCAGAAAATCAAGAGCGGAAGTTCTTCAACATAGATGAAGACACATGGATTTGGTATGAAGCATTAACTGATGAAAATGGCGTAAAGCATGAAAACACAATTCGCTATGAAGTTCATCCGGATAAGATCATTAAAGTGCAAGCTGGCCCGCGCTATAATGCGCTAGAAGGTGATGAGTTGCGCAATTTTGAGCAAGCAATTGCGGCTTATAGTAGGCTAATTTTAGAAAAAATTTACGGCCAAACTGGATAAATTTTAACTAATTCGGCTTGAGCTTAGGTTTGTAAAATTACCAAAAATATAGTAGAATATAGATAATGAATAAAGAGTTAATTTATCTTGATCACGCCGCCGCAACACCGGTGAGCGAAAGCGTAATGCGGGCAATGGCGCCGTATTTTAGTGAAAAATTTTTTAATCCTAGTTCAGCCTATATAAAAGGCGTAGAGGTTAAGCGCGAGTATGAACAGGCTAAACACGAGATTGCTCAGACGATTGGCGCAAAAAGCGACGAGCTAGTGATGACAGCCGGAGCCACCGAAAGTATTAACTTAGCCTTCTCGGCAATCGATAATTCTGATGGTGGCGAGATTTTGGTTGGTGAATTTGAACACCATTCAGTTTTAGCAGCGGCTACAAAATCGGGAAATGCTAAAAAGATCAAAATTACTTCTAAGGGCGTAATTGACCTCGATGATTTACGCAGTAAAATTTCGCCGAAAACTGTTTTGATTTCTGTAATGTTAGCCAATAATGAAACTGGCGTAATTCAGCCGCTATCAAATATTGCCGAGGTGATCCGCACTGAACGGATCAGACGCCTAAAGAATGGCGAAACTAGACCGCTTTATCTGCATAGCGATGCCAGTCAAGGCGTTGGTCAAGTTGATATACATATTTCGCGATTAGGCATAGATATGTTGACTATCAATGCTGGCAAGATTTACGGCCCAAAACAAACTGGTTTGCTTTGGGCGAGTAAAGATGTGCGATTACAGGCACAAATTGTGGGCGGTGGGCAAGAGCGCAATCTACGCAGCGGTACCGAAAATGTACCCTCAGTAATTGGTTTTGCGCGTGCCATGAAACTGGCCGAAAAACATCGTAAATCCGAGAATGATCGGCTTAAGAACCTAAAAACTGATTTCATCAAAATCTTAAAAGAAAACTTTTCAGAAACGGAATTACTTTTTATTACCGATAGCAAAAAACAATTAAATTCGCATATCGCGATTAGCTTTCCGGGCATTGACGCCGAGCGGATCATCTTTGCACTTGAAACTCAAAATATAATGGTTTCGACCGGTTCAGCTTGCGCTGCCAACAAGCATACCCAATCACAAACTTTAGTAGCGATGGAACTGGGTGATGAGGTTATTAATGGTAGTCTTAGAATCTCGCTCGGTAAACTTTCTACTGCCGAAAATACTCATCTTGCAGCTAAGATTATTAGCCAAACCATTCGCAGCGAGATTAACCGCTTAAGAGGTGGTATTTAATATGAGGAAGTTATTTTTTGATGCTTTAGTAATTTTGATTACTCTTGCGATCTTCATTGTAGCATGTACATTTTTTCTTGCACCGAACGATATCGTCAATTGCAAAATACCTGGGATTTATGATACAAGCGCCACAAAATGCCAAAAAGTTGACGCGATTGTTTCAATTTCTGGCGGAAACACTGCCGCACGGACAAACGAAGCGGTTAGGCTGTATAAACAGGGCTGGTCTGATAAGATTATTTTTTCAGGAGCGGCGGCCGATATTTCAAGCCCATCAAACGCTAATGTTATGCAGGCTCACGCAGTACAGCAAGGCGTCCCCGTAAAAGATATTATGATTGATGAGGAGGCAAAAGACACCAATCAAAATGCCGATTTTGCGGCTAAAATCATCACCAAAAATAAGTTCAAAAAAATTATTCTGACAACCAGCCGATATCATCAGCGGCGCGCATATTTGGAATTTTCACGCGCACTTTATGGTACTGGCATTGAAATTATCAATGCACCAACACAAAATGATTCGCACTGGAATAATTTCTGGTGGCTAAGCCCGCGCGGTTGGAAATTGACGCTTAGTGAACTTGCTGGCATCATCATATTTTTTGTAAAACAAGGAGTAACTCATGGATAATTCAGGAATAAAAGTTTATGTCGGCATGAGCGGTGGGGTTGATTCGAGCCTCACGGCAGCATTATTGAAAGAGCGTGGCTACCACGTGGTTGGTGTTTATATGAAAAACTGGACACAAGATTTACCTGGTATGAAATGTCCGTGGGCAGAGGATTTAGCCGACGCAAAACGTGTAGCCGTACAATTAGGGATCGATTTTAAAGTATTCGATTTTGAGGCTGAATATCGAGAAAAAGTTGTACAATATATGATTGACGAATACTCAGCTGGCCGTACGCCCAACCCGGATATCATGTGCAATCAAGAAGTTAAGTTTAAATTATTCCTTGAAGCGGCGCTTGAAGACGGCGCTGATATGATTGCAACTGGCCACTATGCTGGTACAAAAGACGGCGAGCTTCTACGCGCAAAAGACGACAATAAAGATCAAACGTATTTCCTATATCGTGTGCGCGGCGAAGCACTGGCCAAAACCATACTTCCGCTTGGCGAATCGACTAAGCCAGAAGTGCGAGAAATGGCAGAAGAGCGTGGTTTATTTACAGCTAATAAAAAAGATTCGCAGGGAATATGTTTTGTCGGTAAAATTGGGATTCGTGATTTCTTGAAGCAGTTCATTCCAGACCAGAAGCCTGGTAAAATTATCAACCAACAAACTGGTAAAACTGTTGGCTATCACGACGGAGCAATTTTTTATACGCTAGGTCAGCGCCATGGCTTAAATATTGGTGGTGGTTTGCCGTTTTATGTGTGCGGAAAAAATATGGACGAAAACGAAGTTTATGTCACTACTGACTTAAATAATGGCGAGCTTTGGACTAATAAAATAAAACTTTCTGCCATTCACTGGATCAACCATCCAGTAGACACCGCCAAAACTTATCAAATCAGGGTTCGTCACCGCGCGCCACTAATTGAGAGCCAAGTTGAATTTGATGGCAATAATTTAATCTTGAAACTGGCAGATGAACAGCGAGCCGTCACGCCAGGTCAAAGTGTAGTTATTTATGATAATCAAATTTGTTTAGGTGGCGGAATCGTTATCTAACTGGAGAGGGAATTTTATGGACGCTAATTTTAAAAAAGTTTATGAACGACTAAACGACGAACAACGTGCAGCAGTTGATTACATTTATGGTCCAGTCTTAGTAATCGCCGGCCCAGGAACGGGTAAAACACAACTTTTGAGTGCACGCGTGGCTAATATTCTACGCGTTACAGACACTAGCCCAAGCAATATCCTTTGTCTAACTTTTACCGAAAATGGTGCTGAAAATATGCGCGAACGCCTAGCGAGCTTTATTGGCGCAAGCTCGGCTTATGAAGTAGAAATTTCAACTTATCACTCATTCGGTAACTCACTCTTAGCGCAAGGCCGTGATTATTTAGACGAAGAACGGACTTCGATTGATGAATTGAAGCAGTTTGAGATCGTCAAAGATATTAAAGAGAATCTTCCGTACGGTAATCTTCTGGCACCTGAAAAAAATAAAATTCGCGATATTTTAGGAGCAATTCAAGATATTAAACAAGAAAATATTTTACCCGAAACCTTTAAGAAAATAGCTGAGCAAAACTTAAAACTAATTGCAAAAGCTAATGACTCTTTGCAGATTATGCATCGGTTAACCGGTATTAAAACGATCGGTAAAGGTGCTGATAAAATCTCATCTAACGCGCAGAAAATTGAAATCCTAAATGAGCTTTTTATAGCTCTCAAAGAACTTGATGAGCCGCGTGTTCACGCAAAAACCCCAACTATTCTAGAACAAATTTGTGCCAGTTTTGGTGAGCAAATCGCAAAATTAGAAGCCGACCCGAAGCAATCGATTACGCACCTCACAAACGGTTGGAAAAATATATATTTCGATAATGACGACAACAATGATTTTCGCTTCAAAGACGAATTCGCTAGCCGAAAAGCGATTGATCTAGCCGAAATCTATGCTGAATATGAAAAAGCTTTAGCTACTGAAGGCCTGCAAGACTTCAACGATATGATTTTGAGAGCAATTAAACTACTTGAAGAGAACCCCGATTTCCGCTTCACAATGCAAGAAAAATATCAATACATTCTGTTAGATGAATATCAAGATACTAACGGCGCACAAAGCAGAATTATTGAGCTGTTGACCTCTAACGATATGATTCCGGATTACGAGCCAAATGTTTTGGCGGTAGGTGATGACGATCAAGCGATTATGGCGTTTCAAGGTGCGCAATTTTCAAATATGCACGATTTTGTAAATTTCTATACCTGCCCAGTTAAAACGATCAACCTCAGTAAAAACTATCGATCACATCAAGCAATTCTTGATTTTGCAGAAAATATTGCCAAGCAGATCGAGGGTCGGCTTTCTCACAAAATTGCCGGCTTAAATAAAAAAATTATTCAGGCCAACCCCGGAATTACAGATGTCAATATTTGGCGCAAAAGCTTCGCTCACCAATCAGCTGAATTTTACGAAGTAGCGGAGAAGATTAGTTTATTAATTAAAGACGGGGTTAAACCACGCGAAATTGCGGTCTTGGCGCCAAAGCACGCGATTTTGGAAGAAATGTCTAGATATCTGCATCATTTTAGTCTGCCAGTTGAATACGAAAAATCTGAAAATATCCTAGACGAAAAATCAGTCAAACAGATAATTGAAATGCTAAAGTTAGCGCAGAATATTGCTGAAAATTCGCGCAACCAAAGCGCAACCTGGGCTAAAGTTTTAACATTTGATTTTTGGCAGAATGATTCAATCGAAATTTATAAAACCGTCTCTAAGTTTGACCGATGGAACGAACACCCTCCAAGTCTTACGCAAATTTTACTTGATTCTGACAACCAAAAACTGCAGGATATTGCTAAGTTTTTTATCGATTTATCACAAAAAATCGAACAAGAGACTTTTGAGACAATCCTTGACCTAATAGTTGGTAGCAGAGAATCTGAAACCGGCTTTAGATCGCCATTACGAGAATTCTACAGCAAAAAAACCGACGAGGACTTCTATAATTTAGCAACTTACTTGACGATTTTACGCGACAAATTCAAATCCAATACCACTGGCGAGAATATGATTACACTGTCCGACTTTTTGAAGATGATTGAAGTCTATCAGGAAAGCGGAACTAAAATTATTAGTAGAACCGCCTTTTCAACTGACCAAAATGCAGTACAAGTGATGACAGCATTTAGCGCTAAAGGTCTGGAATTTGATCACACTTTTTTGATATCGGCCGATAATTCAGCTTGGGGAACAAGTAGTGGAAACTCGCAGACTATCTCTCTGCCAAAAAACATGGAGCGAATCAAAGACCCAAATCAACAAGACACCAAAAAGCGATTGTTTTTTGTGGCGATCACCCGCGCCAAAACCAGCCTCTACCTAACCAGCTCAGATAAAACATTTGATGGTCGCACCAAAAAACCACTCAAATTGCTGGCAGAAAACCGCACTGAGCAAATT
>CAYXHY010000007.1:0-12218 GCA_964465135.1 uncultured Candidatus Saccharibacteria bacterium | reverse complement strand
ATATGCCGGATGGCTTCAATCAGATAATTATTGACGAAACCGAAGCGCCAAGTTTGGAGATTTTAGAAATCAACTGGAATGGCGGCTTAGATGTCGCTAAGCTCAGAAACGAGCAGATTTTCGCCGAAAAATTACATAAATTTAGTCATTCGGCTTCATCTTTGACTAACTTTTATGACGCCGAATATGGCGGACCAGATAAATTCTTTGAAAGTTATATTTTGCGTTTCCCGCAAGAAGTTTCTGGCTCTGCGCAATTCGGAACTTTGATGCATAGCATCTTTGATTTCTGGCAGAAAAAAATTAACAGAAACGAAGCGGTAGATTTGGATACAATATTGCAAGAAGTTGAGATAAAAATAAAGCAACTAAGGCTTTCTCCGCAACAAAGGCAAAATGAATTGGCGCGCGCACAAGCTGCATTTACTAATTTCTATAATCACCGAGCAGAAATCTTTGAGCGCAAAGCTGCTAGCGAAATAAAAATTAAAAATATTTTACTAGATGGAAAGGCGCTAATTGGCGGAAACATCGACCGAATTGAGATTGATGAAAATGCCAAAACTATTGAAATCGTCGACTTCAAAACTGGCAATACTACTGAAAAGGATACTTTTGGCGGTAAGCCAAAACTTCACAAATATCAAATTCAGCTGTATTTTTATAAAATTTTACTTGGCAGCTCACCAGAGTATAAGAACTACACAATCAAGACCGGTCGCCTGGAATTTATTGAGGGTGATGAGAAATATCGTACACCAATCGTAAAAACCGTTGAGTTCAATGAAAAAACCGAGCAGCGAGTTAAAGATTTGATTTTTGCACTAGATAATAAAATTAAAAACTTCACGATTGATTCTATTCAGCCCGGCAAAACTGGTTGGGGTGTGAAAGTGGCCGATTTGATTGCGTTTGAAGATGAAATTTTAAACGAACGATAGCCAATAGTCGACTAATAAACTTTGTGATACAATATAAAAATGAACCAGGAAATTTACGATAAAAATCTATTGCTCAGCCGAGTAGATTTTGATAAAGACAAAAAACCTAGACTGAAACTAATCGATTCGGGAACTGACAAAATTTATAGTTTTACCCCTACTTTTGGCGAAGATATCACACTAGATATCGCAACGGAGCAACGCTTTTGTATTGGTTGGCATGATTTGGCGACCGGCGAGGATTTTGCTTGCCCAGAAAAATCCGAAGTTGATAAAAAATACGAACAATGCCCGCGCTGCCAGCGGCGAACAGGCTTTAATCCAGCTTTTTATAACGCTGCCGAGGGCGATATTTCAGCCCAACAAATTGAGCGTAATCAACAACCTCACTTTGTTTATTTGGCATATTTTGCCGAAAATATGATAAAAGTTGGAATTTCTTTTACCGGCCGTGGACTGGCTCGACTTCTGGAGCAGGGCGCCCGAGCGGCTCTGATTTTGGACGAATTTCCCAGTGCTAACGTTGCACGAAATTACGAAGCAAAGATTTCTGCGATGCCAAATTTCTGCGAAAACGTCAAAAGTAATGCTAAGCTCAAAATGCTCGAAGCTAAGTTTGACCAAGCTAAGGCAAAGCAGTCATTGTTTGAAGCTCGTAATTTAATTGAATCAACTTTAGCTGTTGAATTCACCCAGAATGAAGTTATGATTCTAGATGAATTTTATACTGCACAAACCGTGCCGCACGGCGATATGATAGACGCCACTACATTAGACAATTCCGAAAAGATTGTCTTTTCTGGTGAATTACTAGCTCAAGTTGGTTATATTTTAATCGCCGAACAACAGGGCGAAAACATAACTATTCCAGCTCGTAAATTCACCGGCTACAAACTAAAAATCTCTAACAGAATCACTGATATTGAGCTGCCCGAGCGACAAGTCTCGCTGTTCGATTTCTAACTTTTAAAACTAAGTATAAAATGGTAAAATGTTAGTAATGAGTCAGGCGTTTTATAGAAAATATCGTAGCAAAAAGCTAAGCGAGGTGGTGGGTCAAGATCATGTTACCACTGTATTAGAATCGGCAATTTCTAAAAATAAAATCGCCCACGCATATCTTTTGACTGGTCCACGCGGCGTAGGTAAAACTAGTGTTGCCCGAATTTTGGCGCACGAAATTAACAAAATACCGTACAAAGATGAATCATACCACCCAGATATTATTGAAATTGACGCCGCCAGCAATAACGGCGTAGATGATATTCGTTCTTTACGTGACCAAGTTCAGGTGGCGCCATTTTCAGCCGACAAGCGAATTTACATTATAGACGAAGTTCATATGCTAAGCAATCAGTCCATTATTGCATTACTCTAAACACTCGTACAACCGCCTGAATTTGTGTTTTTCTACTTCGCCACCACCGATCTACACAAGCTTCCGCCAACTATTATTAGCCGCACACAACAGTTTGTTTTTCATTATATTTCGCGCGAAGATATCATCAAGCATTTGCGTTTTATCGCCGATAGCGAAAAACTAAAAATCAATGACGAAGCGTTATCTTTGATCGCCGAGCGTGGTGGTGGTAGTTTCCGTGACAGTATTTCGCTACTAGATCAGATTTCGAGCATGAACAACAAAGAGGAAATCACGCCTGAATTTCTAGAATCTATCTTGGGTTTGACGCCACAAAAAAATATTCGCCAGCTAATCACGGAATACGAAGCGCAGAATGTAATCGAAATTATCAAGATTATTGAAGATACAAAAAAGAGCGGTCTAAATTTACAGACTTTTGTCGATCAATTTATTACCGAAATCCGCCGCAATCTAGCCGCCAAACCTCATTTAATTACGCTTTTAAGCCCACTAGTTGAGGCTAAAAATTCTCAATTTGTCGATATCGAATTACTATGCATCTTGATCAGGTCACGCAAAAAAAATATCGCTAGCGCTATAGTTACTAAGCCTGAGTTTATAGAAGCTCCCGCACCAATCGCTAGCTTGGACAAAAATGATTTTCAGCCATTACAAAAATCTGCAACAATTAAATCTTCCGAGAAACCAAAAAAACCTACACCAAAAGTAATCGCGCCAGAATCACCAGAAGAGAATGCGCAAGAGGTCGTGGTTCCTAGCGGAGAAGCTAAGGCCTTCGAATGGAGTGATTTCTTGAGCCAAATGAAAGAATTAAATATGCCAGCATTTTCGATATTGAATAGCATTTCGCACGAATTTGACGGCGGAACGATCAAGCTATACACCGGCCGGGCAATATACAAAAAAAAGTTAGACACTGCCAAATATCGCGGATTGATGGGCGAAGTTCTGAAAAAACTAAACGCCGGTGGCTGGGCTTTTGAAACTTACGCCGAGCAAAAACCACCGAGCGACGAAACTGCCGCTGCGATCGTAGACATAATGGGGGGCGGAGAAGAGGTAAAAATAGATGAATAATTCACAAAATGAAGTTATAGCAGGGAAGATTCCGCCGCAGAATATCGACGCCGAAAAGAGCTTACTCGGAGCAATTTTAATTGACGAAGAAGTTTTGGCTGATGTTGCCGAAATTACTAAAGTGATCGATTTTTATGACAAGCGACACTCAATTATTTACGACGGAATGATTCGCCTATACGAGCGCCACAGCCCGGTTGACCTCTTGACTCTAACCGACGAACTCAAAAAGCACGGTGATCTAGATACCGTTGGCGGTTCAAGCTACTTATCTGAGCTCACCAACTATGTACCAACCGCTGCTCACGCAAAATCATACGCTGATATTGTTTCGCAAGCTGCCGTACGTCGCCGGCTAATTAAGGCTAGTGGTGAAATTTCTGACTTAGCCTTTAACGAAGAACTGAGCGTGCCGCAACTTCTTGGCCAAAGTGAAGCTGAACTATTTAATGTTTCCGACCAATCACTTAAGCAAGACCTAACATCGATCGAAGAAATTCTTGACGAAAGCTTTGAACGACTTGATGAATTATATAAAAACAAAGGCTCGCTGCGCGGTATTAAAACCGGTTATCGCGACCTAGATAATATGACCGCTGGCCTGCAGCGCAGCGACTTGATTATCTTGGCTGCGCGCCCAGCAATGGGTAAAACAACTTTGGTAACCAACCTGGCCTACAACGTGGCGACAATTGAGAAAAAATCTGTGTTATTTTTCAGCCTCGAGATGAGCAAAGAACAGTTGGTTGACCGCATGCTAGCCGACGCCGCCGGAGTTGATAGCTGGAATATTCGCACCGGAAATTTGAGCGACGACGATTTTGCCAAGCTGTCTGAAGCAATGGGTGAAATGGCTGAAGCGCCAATTTACATTGATGACACTCCAGGTGTTTCAGTGCTTGAAATGCGTACTAAAGCTCGCCGTGCGGCGCACGAAAATGAGCTTGGTCTGATTATTATCGACTACCTGCAGCTGATGCAGGGGAGTGGCTCGAGTCAAGCTCAAGGAAACCGCGTGCAAGAAGTTTCAGAGATCTCGCGCGGGCTAAAGCTACTTGCGCGTGAGCTAAACGTGCCCGTGATTGCACTTTCACAGCTAAGCCGCTCAGTTGAAAGCCGCCAGCCACAAATTCCACAGCTAGCCGACCTACGTGAATCTGGTTCGATCGAGCAGGACGCCGATATCGTGATGTTTATTTATCGCGAAGCTTACTATAACCCAGAAACCGAGCGCGAAAATATTACCGATCTAATCCTTGCCAAACACCGTCACGGACCAACTGGCACCGTCGAGCTATATTTCCACCCAGAGCGCCTGCGCTTTATGTCACTGGATCGCAAACATTAATCAAACATACGGAGCTTCCAAAATTAAGTTCCGTATTTTTTTCCACTAGCGCCAATATTCTACTTATGCTATACTATTTTTATGACTGGTGGGAAGAATAAAAAACGAGGTACAAATAACATTCTAAGGTATGCAGGCATAGTAATGCCGATGCTAATGATCGTTTATGGTTTTTTGGTTAAGTTCAATATAATCGCCAATATCAATTATTCTTCAGATTTGGCACTATATATAATTTCAGCGTTATGGATAATAATTTTACTACTCCAAATACCAAAGAAAAAGATCATGCCACCGCTAGAAAAAGTCGCCATTTATCACATTCTAACCTTGGCGTATTTTGTCTTTATTTCCGGTTTCAATATCCCATTCATTGCAGTCTGGATTTTGCTCTTAATAGATACATCCGCTTATTTCAACGCGCGTTTAACCTGGACTAGCTTGATTTTATTTATTATCGCCTCACTATTAGAGAGTCTTTCAGTTTCGCCCGATAATTGGCATATTCTAATCACGCAGATGATATCCGTTATCTCAGTCTCCATCTTGGGGATGGCGATTGTTACGATTCTAAATTCGCAAAAATCCAATCAAGAAGATATAATCAGGTCTAGAAATCGCGAAAGAAATCAGCGCGAAAAACTGCTAACAATCATTAACAGCCTAACAGATAGTATGATGGTGGTAAATACCGCCGGCAGAATCGAGGTTTACAATGCGGCCGCACTCAACCTCTTAGACACAAATGAGACCCTAACTAGTAAAAATATCTCCGGTCTCTTAACCTTAAAAGATGATACCGGTGAAGAATTTAAATTATCAAAAATTCTCAAACAGACTAGACAAAACCTGACACGGAGCGATTTAGTTTATGAAACACCAACTGAAACAGCCAGAATCGAACTAACTATTTTACCGATCCATAGCACTTATTCTGGCGAAAAATCAGCGCGCGACAAAAGCTTCGTAGTAACTCTGCGCGATATCACTAAAGAAAAAACTCTAGATGATGAGCGCGACGAGTTCATCAGTGTCGTAAGCCACGAATTACGCACGCCAGTAGCAATCGCCGAAGGTGCGGTCAGTAATCTAAAACTGATGATCGACAAAAAAGTACCTCTAGATAAAATCCAAAAAGCCGTCGACTCAACATACGAAGAAATTATGTTCCTAGCCAACATGGTCAACGATCTATCCACACTTTCACGCGCCGAACGCGGTATTGGAGACAGCTGCGAACCTATCCAAACAAAGGAATTGGGCGAAAGTCTATACAATAAATATATCAAAGATGCCGAAGCTAAGGGCTTGGCCCTAAACTTAGATTTGGGATCAAATCTAAAAGAAATCTTTACTAGCCGGCTTTACTTAGAAGAATTATTACAAAACCTAATTACTAATTCTGTCAAATATACAAACGAGGGAAGTGTTACAATCTCTATCAAGAAGAAAGCGCAAGAAATCGAGTTTGCGATCATCGATACCGGAATCGGCATCTCTAAGAACGACCAAAAACGAGTGTTTGATAAATTCTACCGTAGCGAAGATTACCGCACGCGTGAAACCGGCGGAACGGGGCTAGGGCTTTATGTTTCCGCTAAATTAGCAGACAAAATGGGTACAAAAATTGAACTCCAGAGCCGGCTAAACCACGGATCAACCTTCAAATTTTCACTACCAATCGTTCAAAAATAATTAAGCTAAGTTTAGAACTTGCGGAAGTTTATTTCTCGACCGCGCCAAATCATCTTACCAAAGAAGCGGCGATAAATTCCAGATAAGAAAATTATTGATTCTTGGATAATTACTAGCGGATAAATCAAGAACGACAACCACCAACCTTTAGACCAAACTACAGACGTATAGCAAGCGTAGATAGACATTGAGATAACTGCCTGAATAGAATAAAACCAGAAAATAGAATTAAAGTTAAATATACACGTTCTTATAATTATCGCCCAAAAAGGCAATAGATGTAGCCCAAACATAGCCAAAACAGGTAAAATAATTACTGGGCGCCTCAAGATATTCAGCGCAAAATTACGCTGCTCAGTTTGAACTTGTGAGCTCCAGCGTTTTTCAAAATCAACCCCCAGCTTCTGCTCATCGATTAGAAATCGATATTGCGGCCGCTCAATTTCAAATAATCCACTATCTTTAGCTACAAGATCCTTTGCAATTTCAGATTCGGGCATTACCGCCTGACGATAACGTTTTAAACCACCTAAATCTTCAATCAAAACTTTGCGATCAATTATCCAAATACCAGAACTCGATGGCGGATTATCTATTTTCGCCAAAATCAGCTCGATATAATAACGTAAAGTTGAAAACATAACCGAAAGGCGATAATTATCACTTCTACTTGGCAAAACACTCAACATTTTAGTTTGGTTATCGGTCATAAAATTAACTAATTTTGAAATAGTTTTTGGCTTAATTTTAGTATCTACACTCAAAAACAGCAGCAAATCACCGCTAGCCTCAGCACTTAGGCGATCATAGGCATAATTTCGCCCCAACCAACCCTCTGGAGGTGCTTCGCCACTCACAAATCGAACTCCAGAATGGGCGAATTTCTTAATTTCATCAGAAGTATTGTCGACCGAATTATCGTCTAAAACAATAACTTCCAGCTTTGGATATTCGTTCGCCAAAACCATTTCTAGGCTAGAGCGCATTGCTAGTTGTTCATCTCTGGCCGGGATCAATACACTCACACTTGGCAGATCACGCATACCCATATCAACCAAATTTTCAACTTCCTTTAGCCGATATTTGCGTAACCCCAGCAATAATTTATAGGCTAAAAAAGAGTTTGTTAAGCTGATTAGAGAGAATAATAAAATTTGCATTAGCTCTATTCTACCACTTGACAGATAAAAAATAAAGGGGTATACTTGACATATCAAGCCTCATAAGGCTTTTTAATTTGGCTTTATTTAAGAGCAAGAGGAGTAGAACGTGGCAAAACAAGATAAATCAGAAACAAAAGTTAGGCGAGTTTCGGCAAAATCTGACCGCCCAGCTAAAACCAAAAAATCAACTAGCAAAACTACTAAAAAACAAGTAGTTAAACAAGGAGTAAGACCAAAAATTGGTAAATATGCGGCAAAAATTTCTGGTAAAAAAGCTAAAAAAGCTCGCAAACCTTTGCCAAAGTTTTTACGTATAATATTTAAGCCCTTTACCGCCACCGGCCGATACCTAAAAGAAGCCTGGGCAGAACTAAAACTAGTTCGCTGGCCAACCCGTAGCGAAACCTGGAAGATGACTGGCGCGGTTTTGGTATTTACAATAATCTTCACTGTATTAATCTTGGTACTTGATGCGCTATTTAGCTGGTTATTTAAAACAATTTTAGGATAATTTAAGGAGTAAAAATGAGTAAACGATACGATTCAACCCGAAACTGGTATGCAGTAACAACCTACGCTGGCTATGAAGACAAAGTAGCCGAAAGCCTTCGACAGAGAATTAATGGCGTCGATATGGCCGATAAAATCTTCGATGTAATGGTACCAAAAGAGAAACAGATCGAAGTCAAAAACGGCAAACGTAAAGTTGTTGACCGCAAAATCCTTCAAAGCTACGTGCTAGTGGAAATGAAACTAACAGAGGAAACTTGGTTTGTTGTACGAAACACACCAGGCGTAACTGGCTTTGTAGGTGCAGGAACCGAACCGACTCCAGTTTCAGAAAAAGAAATGCGCGACATCAAACGCCGCATGGGTGCCGAAGAGCCAAAATACGACATCAGCTTTTCAGAAGGTGAAATTATCAACATTATTGATGGACCATTCAAAGGGTTTGAAGGTGCAGTTAGCGAGATTGACCCTATCAAAGGTAAACTTAAAGTTATGGTTTCAATGTTCGGCCGCGAAACTCCAGTTGAACTAGATGCTCTACAAGTAAAAAAGATTTAGAAATTAATCTACTAAAATTCTATGACTCCTCGCTCAAGCGGGGAGTTTTAGTTTATTCCTTGCAATTCCGGCCAAACTATGTTAAAATAAATCCGTTACGCACTTGTCTAAACAAGTAAAAATATAAGGAAGAAAATGGCAAAGAAAATTATTGGAAATTTGAAACTTCGAATCCCAGCGGGCCGCGCAACTGCAGGTCCTCCAGTGGGTTCAACCCTTGGTCAGTGGGGTCTAAATATGATGGATTTCATCAATCCATTCAACGACGCAACTAAAGATTTGATGGGTAAAGACGTGATCGTTCACATGCAAGTGTACGATGACCGAACCTTCACTTGGAAATCACTTGGTCAACCAGTTGACGATATGATCCGCGAAAAAGCTGGTATCAAAAAAGGCGCAGGCAACAGCTTGACCGAAAAAGCTGGCTCTATTACCAAAGCTCAGCTACAAGAAATCGCTGAAGCTAAAATGGAGCACCTAAACGCAGTAGATATCGAAGGTGCAATGAAAACCGTTGCTGGTTCTGCTCGCTCAATGGGCGTTTCGATTACTGAATAATTTATTCAAGAGTCATAAAATATCACTTTCTTTATGGGAGTGATATTTTTTTGCGAAATAATATGGTATTATGTAGTTAAGCCAACATAAAATAAACAGGAATCTATATGAAAAACAAACAAAAAGAGCAGAGAACCATCAAATTTTTATTGATTTCCAACGCGGCATTGACTGTAGCGGTGGTAATTTTATTCTTATTGACATCTCTACAATTTAAAGCCATCCAAGGTGCATACGACTCAAACGTTGAAAATAGCTTTAAAACAATGAGGCTCGAGGCATATCTCAGAAACCGCGGATTGGTCGATGGCGCATTGATCAATGATGACGTTAAGCCTTATTCTATAGAAGATATGGAAGAATTCCAAAAATGGTACGACGAACGGCAACAAGAAAATAATGAAGGCTAAAATTTACCAGTTTAAACATCAAAATATCACTTTCAACTGAGAGTGATATTTTTATTTATATACAAATAATGGTATAATATAAAATATGAAAAATCGTCTGGTTTTGGTCGTGAACCGCCGCTCGAGCGGGTACGCATTGGTTGAGAAGAAAATTGTTCGCTATATTGATGAGCTAAATTTAAGCACTAAACAACGCCAAGCTTATGAAATTGAACCCACCAACCCACTAGATAACGCCCAAAAAATGGCTAAAATCCTACAAAACAACGACATTATCTTAGTGGCAGGTGGTGACGGCACCGCTCACATCGCGACCAATGCAATCTTGCTTTCGGGCAAAACTGGAATAAAAATCAAATACACCGGCTTTGGTAATTTCAACGATTATGCCCACAGCTTTTCGCGCAATCACTACAAAGCCTGCATTAGAGCCTTAGATGAACAAAAAACTAAATACGCAATAAAACCACTCGAAATGAAAGTAAATGGACAATTCTACCGCTATATTCCACTCTACGCCACCATCGGGCTAACTGCCGAAATGGCAGAGATTTTTGAACACCCAAAAGTTCGTGGCGCACTCAA
This sequence comes from uncultured Candidatus Saccharibacteria bacterium, assembly GCA_964465135.1. GTDB lineage: Bacteria > Patescibacteriota > Saccharimonadia > Saccharimonadales > Saccharimonadaceae > Nanogingivalis. Next base: position 1,986 of record CAYXHY010000007.1, on the reverse strand, counting down.
AAAAACGCCGGGTCGGAACTCTCGATTAATTTTATCCTTACTTGCAGCAACCAGGTTTTATTTTAATCACCGCAAAGAAGAGAATATCCCGATCAAAGAAGTTAAAATTGACGGATCAATCGTACCTCACAACCATAAAACAACCGACCTAGTCTTTATGAATGGGCCACGAATGGCGCGAATTATGCGGTCTAGATCTAACAAAAAAACTCTAGAAGACTTTGGTTTTGTAGCACTAGATTCAAGCAAAATTACCAAAAATCTACCATTCCTAACAAAAGGTTTGCTTGGCTTTATCCCATTAAGAACCGTTAGCGATATAGAAGTCACCCTAGGAACCCCTCAAAATCTACAGATACAAATCGAAGGTGAATCTATAAAACTAGATAAAGTAAAAGATTTCTCCATTCGGCAAGTTCAGGCAAAAATCGACATTTTATAGCCTAGCTATTGCTTTTTATGCTTATTTATGACATAATATAAGTATATTCAGATCGAATAGGTACTTTAGAGATGCAGCTTATTTGGTTTGTTTAAATCTTATAAAAAGGGTGAAAAAGATGAGTAAAAAAGATTTAGTTAGCTTACAAGAAGCCACAAAAGGGATTACCGCAGCAAACTCGGAGGAGGCATTAAAGGTCGCGGTTCCATATTGGTGCGAAAAACTCTCTGAAAAAGTCGTTCAAAGTGTTTTTGATGAGGCTGGAGCAAAAATCGATGTAAAAGACTATCTGCCTCACACACAAAAAAAATAAGCACCGCCGCCGAAACGCAAAGTTTCGGCATTTTTATTTGACTAAAACCACCAATTATGCTAAAATTAACAGGTTAAATAATATCAATGTTGGGAGATTTTGGGCTACACGGCCGCAGAATCGTTATTACCACAGAAAGGATTCACAAATGGCAAAGAAAAAAGCCGACTTATTAGAAGACGCGAAAGCGCTCGGCCTAGAATTGACTGAGAAAAATACTATCGCTGAAATCAACGAAGCTATCAAAGCTGCTGGCGAAAAAGCAGTGGAGAAGGTTGAAGAAGCACTCGATAAAACTGAAGAAATCGTTGAAGCAGTTGAAGAAAAAGTAGAAGAAGTTTTTGCTAAAAGCGGAAAACGCAGTAAAAAACACGCTGAAGAAATCGCCGAAAAAGAAGAAAAAGAAGCTCGCAAAGAAGCTGGCGACACTACTCCAGCTGACGGCAGTGAAGCAGTGGCTAAAAAAGGCCCAAAACCTATCACACGCCCACGCCTAGAACGCCGCGGTAAAAAATACCAAGCTGCAGCCGCTAATGTAGAAAAAGACAAAGTTTACGGTCTAGCCGAAGCTCTAAAGCTTGCAACCGAAACCAACCCAAGCAAGTTTGACGCTAGTGTTGAGCTACACATTCGCCTAGGTGTTGACCCACGCCAAGCCGACCAAAATATCCGCTCGACTGTTGTTCTTCCAAACGGAACCGGTAAAGACGTAAAAGTTGCTGTATTTGCTCCAGAAGCAGATCACGCTGCCGCTAAAAAAGCTGGCGCAAACATCGTCGGTGACGAAACTTTCCTAAAACAACTAGACAAACAAGAATTGAACTTCGACGTCTTGATCGCAACACCTGCATATATGCCAAAACTTGGTAAATACGCCCGCTTGCTTGGTCCGCGTGGTTTGATGCCAAACCCTAAAGCCGGCACAGTTGCTGCAGATATAGTTAAAGCCGTATCTGAAGCTAAAGCCGGTAAAGTTGAATACCGCGTCGATAAACAGGCGATTGTTCATCTTTCAATCGGTAAAGTATCATTCGGCGAAGAGAAACTAGCCGAGAACGCCAAAGCTTTCTTTGACAGCCTTGCTAGCCAAAAACCAAGCAGCCTAAAAGGCATGTACGTAAAATCTGTCACTGTTGCAACCACTCAAGGCCCTGCAATCGTCACCGAAAGCCCAATTGCTTAATTTTTAAGATAGCAAACCGCAAAACTTCCTTATTCTCGCGAGTAGGGA
>CAYXHY010000006.1:0-28271 GCA_964465135.1 uncultured Candidatus Saccharibacteria bacterium | reverse complement strand
ATAGATAGATAGATAGATAGATAGATAGATAGATAGATAGATAGATAGATAGATAAGCTATTCATAATATCAATTTTACCACACTTCATTCTCATTCCAAAACCAAACGCCAGCTCCCTGAAAAGCTGGCGTTTATTGGTTTGGTTAGGGTTGAGTTAGATTTTACTCTTCTTCGCCCTGTTGCTCTTCGGCAACTTGTTTGGTTCGAGCGCCGGTTCCTACTGGAATCTTGCGGCCGATAATCACGTTTTCTTTCAAACCGTGCAAGCGGTCTACGCGACCACTTGTAGCAGCACCAATCAACACGTGAGTTGTGTTTTGGAACGATGCAGCAGACAGGAAGCTGTCGCTATAAATCGAAACTTTAGTAATACCAAGTAGCATTTGCTTGAAGGCAATCAATTTCTTACCTTCGCTCGCTAGTTGCTTGTTTGTCTCAACAACTGAAGCTTTTGAAACAGTATCGCCAGTTACAAATTCGCTATCACCAGCATCTTCGATCTGTACACGACTAAACATCTGGCGCACAATGATCTCAAGGTGCTTGCTTGCGATATCTTGACCCTGAGCGGCGTAAATTCGCAAAATTTCGTTCATGATGTAGCGCTGAGTAGCTTCTACACCTTTTAGTCGCATCAAATCATGTAGATTTAACGAACCAATTGTCAAGCGATCACCGGCTTCAATAACGTCGTTCTTTTCAACGGTCAATGAAGCGCCGTTTGGAATTTCGTAGCGCACTGGGCTAGTAGCATTTGCTACAATCACAACTGTATCACCAGCTTCTTCAATCACACCATCAAATGGAGCGATTAGTGGTTTTGCGCCATCAAGACCAGCAATCACATCACCAGCTTTAACGTCGCTACCACCTTTAACTTGTAGAGTTCGACCGTCAAGTGCAATTCGTTCAATTTTACCACTTTGTGGAGTAATCTGAATCACATTATTTACGCCGTCTTCCCAGATATCTACGATACCAGCAACTTCAGTAATGTAAGCCTGACCTTTTGGTGCACGAGCTTCAAGCAACTCTTCCACACGCGGAAGACCTTGAGAAATCGCACCGGATCCAGCCACACCAGAACTGTGGAAGGTGTTAAGTGTCAACTGAGTACCAGGCTCACCAACAGATTGAGCAGCAATCACACCAACTGGTTCAGCAGCTGAAACTAGCTTACCGGTTGCCATATCAATACCATAGCTCTTCTGTGGAATTCCCGATAGATTTGAAGTTGAAAGTACAGATTGAATTTTAACTTCCTTGATTGATTCGTCAGCTTCGATTGCATCAGCGACTTCGCGAGTAATCAATTGATCGGCACTAATATGACCTGGGATTTCCTCTGCAGTATAGCGACCAAATAGTCGATCAGCAAAGGCAATCATTGTCTCTTCGCTCTCTGAACGGTAAATTGCAAAGCCTGGGTCTTGCTCTTCTTCAGTGTCGGCAGAACTAAACACATCTTGTGCCACGTCTACCAAACGGCGGGTTAGATAACCAGAGTCGGCAGTCTTAAGTGCGGTCGAAATCAGACCCTGGCGCGCACCACGAGTCGCCACAAAGGCTTCAAGCGAGCTCATACCGTGAGTATAGTTTGTTCGAATTGGAAGCTCGATTTCGCGGTTGGTTGCGTCTTGCATAATACCAGTCAAACCACTGGCTAGCAAAATGTTTCCAACGCTACCACGAGAACCAGAAACTGCCATCATACCAACAGGTGAATCTGCACCTTCGTTGCTTACGCGCACGCCAATTTCATCAGCAGCGCTGTCGATAACTTTATGCCAACTATCAATAATCAAGTTGTAGCGCTCTTGATCTGTCAAAAGACCTTGGTCGTACTGATCTTGAATTAATGTTGTTTTAGCGTCACCTTCAGCAATGATTTCTGGAATCTTATCGCTCTCAAAGACTTTGTAATCTTCTTTACCGATTGAAAGACCAGATTTAGTTACGAATCGGAAACTCAAACCTTTGATTTTGTCGGCAATAATAACAGTCATTTCTTCGCCGTATTGGTTGAAAACATTAGCTAGAACGCGATTGATCTGCTTTTTAGTTTGTACGCTTTCGTCATATGGATAATCTTCTGGCAATAGATCGTTGAAGAATACACGACCAAGTGTTGTATTGCGGATTTCGCCCTTCGCATAAACACGAATTGGAGTCTGTAACGCGATTTCACCAGCGTCGTAAGCCATTTCGGCTTCATAAACAGATGAAAATGCTCGGCGTTCTTTTTTAACTTCGCTGGGCTTGTCATAAGTTAGGTAGTAGTTACCATAAACCACGTCCTGGTCGACAGATAGAACTGGCTGACCATCGGCAGGTTTCAGCAAGTTGTGCGAAATACTCATTAAATCACGAGCTTCAGCTTGCGCAGCTTCAGAAAGTGGCAAGTGAACCGCCATCTGGTCACCGTCGTAGTCAGCGTTAAATCCGTTAGCTACAAGTGGGTGCAACTGAATAGCTTTACCATCAACCAATTTTGGCTGGAAGGCCTGAATACTTAGGCGGTGAAGTGATGGCGCACGGTTCAAAAGAACATATTTGCCAACAATTACTTCATCCAAAGCATCCCAAACTACTGCTTCACCAGCTTCGATCAAACGAGTAGCGTTGCGGATATTGTGGGCGTAATCATTGCTGATCAGCCAAGAAATCACAAAAGGCTTAAACAATTCAAGCGCCATTTGCTTTGGCAAACCACACTGGTGAGCTTTCAAAGTTGGACCAACCACGATCACAGAACGACCTGAGTAGTCAACACGCTTACCTAGCAAGTTTTGACGGAAACGACCTTGTTTACCTTTAAGCATATCACTTAGAGATTTCAATTTGCGGCGACCACCGGTTGTATTAGCGGTTCGTCCACCACGAGAAGCGTTGTTGTCGATCAATGAGTCAACAGCTTCTTGCAGCATTCGCATTTCGTTGCGGCAAATAACTTGCGGCGCATTTAGTTCGATCAGCTTCTTCAAGCGGTTGTTTCGGTTAATTACGCGACGATAAAGATCGTTGAGGTCTGAAGTCGCAAAACGTCCACCGGTCAATTGAACCATTGGGCGTAGGTCTGGTGGGATCACCGGTAGAACTGTCAAACACAAGCTACTTGGTTTGATGCCGGCAGCGTGCATACCTTCGATCACCTTCAAACGCTTAAGGAGTTTCTTTTCGCGTTGTCCGCGAGCTTTTTCAATTTCTTCACTGATAGAAGCGATTAGTTCTTCGATGTTAATTTCATCTAGAAGTTGTTTGATAGCCTGGCCACCCATTCCAACTTCAACCAATTCTTCGTATTCTTCAGGCAAAGCACGGAAATCTGTCTCAGAAATCAAAGCACCTTTCACCAAACTATCTAGTTGGTGTTTTTTAGCTTGATAATCATCATTTAGATCTTCAATTTCTTTGCTTTGAGCTTCAGCTAGAGCTTTAACATCAGCACCGTCTTCTTCAGCCATTTGTTCGTAGCGCATTTTGATCGCTTGACGCGCAGCTGTATCTTGAGCTTCTAGATCGCTTAAGAATTGTACGCGTTTTTCTTCGTCAACCGCCAAAATTACATAGCTCGCAAAATAAACTACTCGCTCAATATTCTTTACAGTCATGCCAAGCAGAAGACTCATCGCACTAGGCACGCCACGCATAAACCAAATGTGTGCAACTGGTGCAGCTAGCTGAATGTGACCCATTCGTTCGCGGCGAACGATTGATTTTGTCACCAATTCACCGTTTTTATCAACGGCAGCTTCGCGCGAGCGAACACCTTTTAGTTTACTATCGTGCGGATTAATATCTTTTACCGGACCAAAGATTTTTTCACAGAACAAACCTTCACGCTCTGGTTTTTGAGTACGATAATTAATCGTCTCTGGCTTCGTCACTTCGCCATAAGACCAGCCCAAAATATCTTCTGGACTAGCCACAGCTAGGCGAACTGCGTCGAAATCTGCAATCTGGTCAGTTTTTACAACCCTCGCCATTTACGCTTCCTCCTTAAATTCTTCTATTTCATCAATATCTTGAATGTTCATATCGTCTTCAAATTCACCATCGGCTTCGTCGCGTACGGTTTCAGTTTCTTCGATTTCGAACGAATCTTCGTCTTGAATTTTTTCTTCTTGATTTCGCTTAGCTAGAACTTCGTCTGCATCAAACTGAGCATTTTCATCTAGCAAGTCTACACGTAGGCCAAGACCTTGCAACTCTTTAACCAAAACGTTAAAGCTCTCTGGTAGTTTTGGACCAACGATTTCAGTATTTTTAATAATACTTTCGTAAGCTTTTGAGCGACCAACCACGTCGTCAGACTTAATTGTTAGCATTTCTTGGAGCATATTAGCGGCGCCATAAGCTTCAAGCGCCCAAACTTCCATTTCCCCGAATCGCTGACCACCGTTTTGCGCCTTACCACCAAGTGGCTGCTGGGTCACCATAGTGTACGGACCAGTTGAGCGCGCGTGAATCTTGTCTGCCACCATGTGGTGAAGTTTGATCATATGCATAAATCCAACAGTAGTACGTTGTTCAAATGGTTCGCCAGTTTGACCGTCAAACAATTGAACTTTTCCGTCTTCAGAGACGCCAGCTTTCGCTAGTTCTTCGCTCAAGATTTCGTCGTTGATACCATCATAAGTTGGAGTCGCAACGCGGTAGCCTTGAGTTTTAGCCGCCATACCAAGGTGAACTTCATAAAGCTGACCAAGGTTCATGCGTGATGGCACACCAAGTGGTGAAAGAATCACATCAATTGGAGTTCCGTCTTCCATGAATGGCATATCTTCAGCCGGAACGATTTTAGCAACAACACCCTTGTTTCCGTGGCGTCCAGCCATTTTATCACCAACCATAATTTTGCGAGCTTCTGCCACAAAAATCTGAATCTGCATCAAAACGCCAGCACGTAGCTCGTGTCCGTTTTCGCGTGAGAAAATCTTCACGCCGATAACTTTACCGCCACCAGTGTTGTTCATACGTTGTGAAGTATCGCGAACGTCTTTAGCTTTTTCACCAAAGATTGCGCGTAGCAAACGCTCTTCGCTTGAAAGTTCCTGCTCACCTTTTGGAGTAATTTTACCAACCAAAACGTCGCCAGGTTTCACTTCCGAACCGATCTGCACAATTCCTTCTTCGTCCAAATGGCGCAAACTGTGTTCACTAACATTTGGAATATCGCGGGTCACTTGTTCTGGGCCAAGTTTAGTTTCACGAACTTCTACCATGTAATCTTTAATGTTGATATTTGTAAGTGTGTCGTCTTTTACTAGGCGATCAGAAATCACAACCGCGTCGTCCATGTTGAACCCGCCCCAGCTCATAAATGCAACTCTTAGGTCGCGACCAAGTGCTAATTCACCATCTTTGATGCTTGCACCTTCGATTAAAATATCACCTTTTTTAACCTTTTGACCGCTCATAACTACAACCTTTTGGTTGTAACAACGATCGTCAGATGTCTTTTCAAAGTGTTTTAGTTCGTAAGATTTTACGCCGTCTTTGTATTTAACTTCAACTGATTCAGCATCGGCCTTTACAACTTCACCATTAGCTTCAGCTAATACGATTTGACTTAGATTGCGAGCAACATCAGCTTCAACACCAGTACCAACAGTTGGCGCTTCACTCCAAAGAAGTGGCACGGCTTGCTTCTGCATTGAAGAACCGGTCAAAGCGCGGTCGATACGGTCTCGTTCTAGGAAAGGAATCAAGCTCGCAGCTGAACCAAGCACCTGTCGGTGGGCAGCGTCGATCAAAGTAACTTCACTAGATTCTACCTGGCTAGGCACCAAAGATTTTCGGGCTGAAACTTGGGCCTCGGCAAATGAACCGTCATCGTTTAGTTTTGAGCCAGCATCGGCGATAACCTCTTTCGATTCATCGGCGGCATCAAGATAAACAACTTCGTCAGTTACTTTTCCATCTTTAACTTTTAGATATGGAGCTTCAATAAATCCATATTCGTTGATTCGGGCAAATGTCGCAAGGTTAGTCACAAGACCCACGTTGGCACCTTCTGGTGTTTCCACCAAACAGATTCGGCCATAGTGAGTTGGATGACTGTCACGCACTTCTAGCCCAGCACGTTCGCGGCTAACACCACCAGGACCCATTGAGCTTAGGCGACGTTTGTGTGAAAGTTCTGAAAGTGGGTTTGTCTCGTCCATCACCTGCGCAAGCTGTGAGCTAGCAAAGAATTCACGAACCGCAGCCACTACTGGTCGAGCATTGATCAACTGACCTGGAGTTACGCTTTCAATCTCAACCATACTCATACGATCCATCGCGTTGCGTTGCATTCGAAGCATACCTACGCGGAACTGTCGAGCTACAAGCTCACCAACCAATTTCACGCGGCGGTTCTCTAGGCTATCGATATCATCTGGAGCTTCTTGAGTATTATTCAAACGAATAATTTCTTTCAAAATCGCATAAAGATCTTCCATCTGGAAAACACGGTTTTCGGCAGTATTTGGAGTTTCTAGACTAAGTCGTTTGTTGATTTTATAACGGCCAACGCGACCATAATCAAATCGCTTAAAGTCAAAGAACATGCGCTCAATCATACCTTTGGCGTTCTCAACTGTCGCTAGATCACCTGGGCGTAAGCGGCGGTAAACTTCAATTAAAGCTTCGTTTGGCCCACGAGCTGGATCTTTTTCAAGAGTTGCTTCTGTCCAGTTGATTTCACCAGTTTCAGCTTCTTTGAAGATTTCGCGAATATCGCCTGAGCCAATTCGGCCCAAAGCTCGCAAAAGAGTTGTAGCTGGTAGTTTGCGGCGGCGGTCAATTTTTACATTGATAACACCTTTTGAGTCGGTTTCAAATTCCAACCATGCACCACGCACCGGGATAACTTTCGCACCATAATAGCGTCGACCGTTGATCACATCAGAAGTGAAATAAACACCTTCTGAACGAATCAACTGTGAAACAACTACACGCTCAGTTCCGTTGATGATAAATGTCCCCTGGTCAGTCATCCAAGGATAATCGCCAAGGTAAATCTCTTGTTCCTTAACTTCACCAGTTACTTTGTTGGTTAGCTCAACATTTACATGAAGCGGAGCCTCAAAAGTCAAGTTGTTTTCTTTTGCAAAATCCTTAGTAGTTTTTGGATCCTGAAACTCATAGTTTTTAAATCGTAAAACCAATTTCTGACCAGTGTAGTCATCGATTGGATTTAGCTCCCCAAAAATCTCACTCAAACCAGTATCGACAAAATCTTTCCAAGATTCCTTCTGGTGAGCGATCAAATCTGGAGTCTCTAAGACGCTATCTTCTTTCGTAAAAAAGACGCGACCAGCAGCGTTTGTGCGCTTTTCTGCCATTTTTCTCCTCGCATTTAGTGTTTTTATGAATCGGCCCGAAGATTCCGCCTCACAGTTTAAGAGCTATCAGATATTGCCAAGACCTTGATAGCAATCTTGATGGTTCAAGCTTCAGATTTGCTAGAGATTAATTGATTAATCCCTAGCCCAGAGCTTGCCGCACCATAAAAACCGCAGACACACTACTTCTTACCCGACATTGTAGCATATTTTGCGAGTTTTAGCAAGGGGTTTACAAGAATTAGAGCAGGATCTTTCGTAATATTTCCATACATATCTTGCTTTTTCAGTAAAAAGGAGTAAAATAATCTTTACAAGACCAACTATCAATGAGGTCTAGTTCTTTATTAAAGGAGAGATGAGAAATGAAATCGGATTTAGAGATCATAATAATTAGTTTAGCTTTAGAACTTCTTCTCTTGGCTACCACACTTATTATTATTTATAAACGTTTCGAGCTAACGAACCGTCATCTAAGAGAATCCAAAAAATCACACAAAGGTCGCAAATGTTTCGGTCTTATAGTAGATTTAATCACTGCCACATTAGTTATTACAGTGCTATTTTCTATCGGTAGTTTTGAGCAATTGTCAATTCTGTACTCCGCCATTATCCTTTCCTGGGTCGCAATAGTTAATATGTCATCGCCCAGAAAAGCTCCGCGCGCTAACAGATAGTGCGCGGTTTTTATTTAGTCTGAAATATCTATAAAATCTTATCAATCAGGCCGTATCTCTTAGCTTCTTCAGCACTCATCCAAAAGTCGCGCTCGGCGTCTTTAGTGATTTTTTCAAGTTTTTGACCAGTGTTTTCGGCTAAAATCTTATTCAATTTCTTTTTTAAGTCGATCGCCTCTTTCAATGAAATCTCTTGATCCGTCACCTTACCTTGAGTACCGCTGCTTGGTTGATGAATCATCACTCGTGAATTTTTAAGCACCGCACGCTTACCCTTAGCACCAGAACTTAGCAAAAACGCACCCATCGAGGCCTGCAAACCAATTCCGATAGTCTGCACATCTGGCTTAATGAAATTCATCGTGTCGTAAATCGCCAAACCGTCATAAACGCTACCACCAGGACTGTTGATATAAAGTTTAATATCCTCATCTGGGTTTTGATAAGCCAAATGCAGTAGCTGCGCCACCACAATATTAGCAGTTTGCGAGTTTACTTCATCGCCGAGGAAAATCACGCGCTCGTTCAAAAGCCGCGAATAAATATCAAACGCACGCTCACCACGGTTAGTTTCCTCAATAACCGTCGGCACTAAATAATTTTTTGGTAAATTTTCTCTATTCATACATCAATTTTAGCATAAAAATAGCACTCACGCAAGGCGAGTGCTAATTAATAGCGAGTTGCTTTTTAACGTACTCGATATCAAAAGTGACTAGAACAAAATTATCACCTTCAAGGGTCAAAAAGATAAGCTCCGAGTACCGCTTCTCTCCTAGTATACATCGACTGATTATCGTGGCTTGATCACTTGTAGAATAGACCTCTTCTTGAGATCCGTCAAAGCCATATATGGTACCAGGGAACATTCTGTCGCCATCATAAGTACCAATATGCTTAATTATATCCTCAAAAACAGAAATCAGAGTTCGTCCCATATGATAAAGAAGAATGATCTTACCAAAATAAATCAAGATATCACCTGGTAGCGGAAAAATAATTATACCATAGCAAATGACAAGGAGTATCGTGAACTCAAAAGTTAATTTGACCGTAGCTTTAAGCCGTGCCTTACGAACAGTTCGTACCAAATCCCTAACAGCCTCGTGGTTATCTGCAACAATAAACTCAATTTCATCATATATTGTCTCCATCTCGATCACCCCTCTAAGATTTTCCTCAAAAAAGCAAAAAGAGCCCACTAATTTGTAATGAGCTCCTTTGTTTAAGGTTATCTAATTATAGCACATATTGCTGAAAAATGCAATAGTTTTATCGCAAAATAGCCTGATTATTTACTATTCAGTTTAACCAACAAATCAACAGTCTTCTCTGTCAACATTCGGTTTGCTAAGTCGCGGCGAACTTCGTCGCTATCAAGTTGCTTTAAAGCTTCTTTGTTGTTGACGTATTGTTGTTTCATTTGTTCAATTCGTGCATCGAGTTCGGCTACGGTCGCGTCGATTTTCTCTACTTTAGAAACTTCAGCTAGCGTCAAACCTGCTTTTACGCGGTCTTCAGCAGCTTTTTTCACATCACTTTCAAGCCATTCTTCGTGAGTTTTACCCATTCGCTCTAAATATTGTTCAAGTGTCAAACCAGAATACATTAGATTTTGCTGCATATCCATTTCGATACTTCGCTTTTGGTCTTCGATCAAAATTTCCGGCACGGGAACTTTTGAAATCTCAGCTAGCTCACGAACTAATTCATCTTTAAATTTCTCTGTTGCTTCAGATTCTTTTTGGGATTTTAGGTCTTCCTCAACTTGCTTCTTAAGCTCGTCAACGGTTTTAAATTCACCAAGTTTTGCTGCAAATTCGTCATTTAGTTCTGGCAAAGATTTCTCATGGATATGACCAACCTTTACCGTGAAAACAACTTTTGCGCCAGCCAAATCAGCCGCGTGATAGTCTGCTGGGAATTCTAGATCAAGATCAAATTCGTCACCAGTTTTATGACCAACAATTCCTTCTTCAAAACCTGGGATAAAGCTGTTGCTGCCAAGTTCTAGTGGGAAGTGTTCAGCTTTTCCACCCTCAAATGGCACGCCATCTTTTTTGCCTTCAAAGTCAATTACAACTTCGTCGCCATTTTTGGCAGCACGATCGACATCTTTTTTCTCGGCAAAATTTGCACGTATTTTTTCAATAGTTTCTTCAACTTCTTTTTTAGAAACTTTAACCGCCGCTTTTTTGGCTTTTAGATTTTTATAGTCACCAAGTTCAATTTTTGGGATAATTTCAGCTTCAGCTGTGAATTCCAATTCTTCGCCCGGAACGTATTTTTTCACTTCAACTTCTGGGCGGTCAAGAGCCTGAATACCTTCGCTCATAAAAGCTTCGGCAACAGCTTTACTCATTGCGTTTTCAGCAGTTTCGCCAGCCAATGCGTTTGGATCGATTTCTTTTTTCACCATTTCAAGTGGTGCTTTACCTTTTCTAAAGCCGCCAATTTTAATATCACGAGCTAATTTTGTCAAAGCAACCTGCTCACCAGCCGCCAATTCTTCTTTTCCGAGTGAAATTGTCAATTTAACTTTTACGTCAGAAATATTCTCTACTTGTGTCTTCATATTCTTATATTTTAGCATAATTTGTTGCGGCGCACAAACTCATACATGGTAATCCCACTTGCGACGCCAACATTTACACTTCTAGTGGAGCCGAATTGTTCAATTTCAATCATCTCGGCCGCAGATTCAAGCATTTCAGCAGAAATTCCCGGCCCTTCACCGCCAAACACAAACACAGAATCTTCCAACAAATCAGCTCGAGACAGCTTCTTGGCGCCGGCTTGATTGTCTATAGCAATAATTTTTAGACCGTTCGCGCTAGCCCACTCCACGAAATCCGCCACTGTTTGATGGTGAAAAACATTCATATAAGCTTCTGTCTTCATCGCGCCACGGCGATTCCAATGTCGCCGACCAATAATATGTAGCCCCGCGGCGTTAAAGGCATTGGCATTACGAGCGATCGTGCCAATATTAAAATCATGCTGAAAGTTTTCAATCGCTACATGAAAGTTTGAGCGACTTTTGTCAAGCTCAGCTTTGATTTCTGCTACACTTTTACCTTTAAATTCGTCCACCACATTACGCGTGTCGTTTTCGGCACTTGGTGTAATTTTATCGTCCATTTTTGAGATTTTTTACAAGATTTTTCATATCAACATCAGCTTTTACGCCAATATTCAAGATTCCATGCGGATCAAAAGCTAGTTTTATTTCGTCATAAAGTTTAACGATATCTTTACCTAATTGACCCCTAATAAATCCACCAAAAATTCGGCCTTCGCCCGCGCCATAAGAAAATTCTCCATCAACTTTAGCCAATAATTCAGCTAGCTCGGTTAAGAATCGGATTGATTTCTGGCGTTCGCTAACTTTTGTAAAATCGAACTCCGCCATAATTTCAAAAACTGACGTCAGCGCCGAACCTTGTAGTGGAGCCGGAATGTTATATTTCAAAGCCAATTTCTGCAAACCTAGATAAAATTGCTCAAACCTTTCAAGTGGGACGTAGACTCCTTGAATTGGTGAAATTTCTTCTTTATTGATTCCGCCGCGCGCGCGCAAAACCTCGCGCACATCGCGGATCGCGACAATTTCTGTCATTTGTTGAATACTTTCGTCTGGAGCCCAAGCTGTTGAGCCTTCGAATTTTTCACTCATTCGTGCCATTTTCTTGGCCGCACTAACTCGTTTACGAGCTGATTTATCTGAAATTCCAATCACTAGAATCATCTTGGTTTTGAGCTTCTTAGCTACTCGATCAATGTAGAAATTGTATTTTTTGCCAGCAGCCACAGCGCTTTCAAATAGTTTTCCGTCATACATTTCCAAAATATTAGGGTTGAATTTAGTGATTGAGTCAATATAATCTCGCGCATCGTCGCGGTTTGCAAAAGATACAACTATAAAATCAGTTTCGTCAACAATAAAATCGGCTTTTAAAACTAGTTCAGTAATCACACCTAGAGTTCCAAGTGAACCAAAAAATAGCGGCGTTAAGTCAAAAGATCCATCTTTTCTTTTAACTTTGGTAATTCCAGAATAGCCATAGCTGGCGTCTTCTTGGATTTTTGTATCAATAAGCTCCAGATTTTCTTCAATCAAAGCATCAACTTGGCGATAAATTTCGCCCTCCATAGTCTGTAAGCCTTGCTTTTGGTTTAATTCGCGCTTAGAAATTCGCTCGGTTTGGATGACTTCACCGTTACTTAAAACAACTTCCATTTTTACAACGGCATCAATCAATTCGCCGTAATTAAACTTCTCTGCTGGTAGGTTTTGTGCAATCGCGCCGCCAATCGTCAGCCTTTCACCAGCTGGAGATTGTGGAATTGTAAGCGCCTGCGCGCCCAAAGCTAGATTTAACTCTCTGAAATTAGCACCCGCCGCCACACGCACTAAACGCTGCTTGAGGTCGAGTTCGTAAATTTTATTCATATGGCGCGAAACATCAACAATGATTCCGTCACCCAAAGAAGAGCCATCTGTGCTACCACCATAGCCGCGCGCCGTCACATTAAAAGTATGTTTTTTCTCTGCCAGCTGCCACGAAAACCGCATAATTTTACGAATATCCTCTGTAATCCACGGAAACATCACCAAGTTCGGTTTGATACTTAGAATGCTCTTATCGTTCATAAACTGCTTCAAACGACTTTCGCGCGCCGAAACTTCACCCAAAATATATCCATTTAAGTATTTCGCAATTTTACTCATTACACTAATTTTATCACAAGCACTATGTTTTAGCAAATATAGGAATTTCGGCCAAAATATGGTAAAATTTAGCCATTATGTATTCTCGAGCAACACCTTTCGAAAAATCCGACAAATTGATCGGCACGCACCAAAAAATTGACCGTGCGGCCCGTTTAATTCTGCGCGAGATTTTAGCAAACAGATCAGAGAACGAATTGCTGGCTGATTTTCCAAAAATCCACCAAATTTTGCGCTTTGAAGGCAAGAATGGACCAGACGGAATCAAAATGAAATCTCCCGGTAAAGATGAGCCGTGGCATTTCGTGAATCCACATGGCGACATGACCCAAATGGAAACTTATGTTAAAAACCATATTTACAACCTCGCCCAAGCATTGAAGAAGCAAGACGAAGTTAGAGCAAGTTTTGAAGCTGCGTGGTTGGCGCATGCCGTGACCGATGCTTTAACGCCGGCTCATCAATATCCTATGGAGGATAAAATCATCAAACTCAGCGGAAAGTTGCCAAGCGAGCGCGATAAATTACATAAAAAGATGTTTTTACCCGGTGAAACTTGGCTAAAAAGCACTAAAATCAACTGGGAATATATTGGCCCAAAAGGTGTTATGAGCACTCATATGCTTTATGAATTAGGTGTTGCAATTTTAATCACATCAGTTGCGCCGCGTAAATTAGCCAAAAAGCCACACAAAGATGATCTCGAAAAAGTCGTAGATGGGCATTTCATGGAGCTATTAGAAGAGAAAATCAACTATGTCGCCGACCGCAGATATTATCAACGATTCACATTAAAAGGCTGGACAAACCGCCTAGCGCTGGAAACCGCCAATGAACTTCTACCGCAAATCTCGCAAATCGTAGCTCTGGCTTGGCTAGCAGCGATCAAGGAGTCTAAAAAATGAACGTCCGACTAATTTCAGGAATTTTTAAAAATCATAAAATCTCAGCGCCTAATTCGCGGCGCACCCACCCAATGAGCGAGCGTTCGCGTAATGCAATTTTTAACAAAATTCAGAGTTTTCTACCTGGAGTTGACGTTTTAGACGCCTTCGCTGGGACTGGTGCGCTTGGCTTAGAAGCTTTGAGTCGTGGCGCAGGCAGTGCAACTTTTATCGAAAAGGATCGTTTAGCTCAAAAAATCCTCGCTGAAAATCTCCAAATTTTAGACAAAAATGAGCTTTCAGGAGAAGGCAAATTGATCCGCGCCAGCATTTCGGGCTGGCTAAATTCCACAGCTTCACAGTTTGAACTTGGAGAAATCGCAGAAATTCCAACTTTCGATATTATCTTCGCCGACCCACCGTATTACGACCCGCAATTCCCAACAATCGAAAGATTATCTGAAAGATTGCGTGAAGATGGAATTATGATTTTATCTCAGCCCAAAGAAATCGAAACCTTCCGAGCACCAAGCTTAGAAATAATAGACGAAAAACTATATTCTGGGGCGAAGATTATTTATTTGCGCAAAAAATAGACTTTTGCACAATATCTACATATTTAATCTTGAAAATCACCACCAAACAAAAAACTGCTCATTCCTGTAAAAGAAAAAAGCAGTTTATATATAATATCTGTGGTACCCAGAAGAAGACTCGAACTTCCACGCCTTACGGCACTAGCTCCTAAGGCTAGCGTGTCTACCAATTCCACCATCTGGGCACAAATTATTAAATTACCTTCTTATTTTAGCTAAATATATTTAAATTGTCAAGAGATTTATTGCTCAAATTAAAAGCGCTCAAATTGCGAGCGCTATTTATGGGGGGTGATTTACACATCAACTAATCAGATAAGATCCTGTGAGCTCTATCAATAAGGGCTTTAGTGCTTTCAATCTCACATGCTTTAGCTTTTAGATTTAGGTTGTGAATATTGCGCTCCGTAGCAACAATAAGCTTCATTAATTTATCCTTTTCTGCGCTAACCACCTTATATTCTTCTTGCATAGACTCAATTTGATCGGAAACCTCCACCTGATCACCGTGCCTATTTATAGCCTGCAAAATACCAATAGCATATTCTGAAGTTGAAGTCTCGGCGGTCAATTTAGCCGCTTCAACATATAGTCCTCTCAAAACTCGTTTGTTTTCTCTAATATCAAATAGTGCAGAATCTAATTCACTCATCGAGTTTTCTGGTGAGGCTACACCACGATTCTTTAAATAAAAATCCCTAACATTGCCATTTAGATATTGGCTAATCACATAAACCACTCCTTTTATAGGTGCTATTTTTCAATCTTAAATACAATATTTTATTAACTAAGTCAAGTTGGTTTAATTCAGAAGTGTTA
Organism: uncultured Candidatus Saccharibacteria bacterium; assembly: GCA_964465135.1. GTDB lineage: Bacteria > Patescibacteriota > Saccharimonadia > Saccharimonadales > Saccharimonadaceae > Nanogingivalis. The sequence continues at coordinate 13,231 of CAYXHY010000006.1, read as the reverse complement.
GCCGCTGATATTTCTCAAGATTACGAGCTTCTTTCTCTATAAAGTCTTTGGCTAAATCTTGTCGCTGCAAGAGGTAATCTAGCGCATTTTGAACCCGCGCCAGCATTTCTGAATCACCCAAGCTAGCAAATTCCAGATTGAGCTCACCACTCTGCGCTTTACCGTAAATTTCGCCCGGGCCTCTGAGTTCTAAATCTTTTTCTGCTAACAAAAAGCCATCGGTTGTTTTTTCGATTTCCAGTAATCTTTGTGGGGGTTTGGCGCTGGAACTCATCACCAAAAATGCATACGCCGCGTCTTGGCCACGCCCTACCCGACCACGCAGCTGGTGTAGCTGACTCAAACCAAACCTGTCGGCGTTCTCAATCACCATCACACTGGCGTTCGGTATATCTACGCCAACCTCAATCACAGTGGTCGAGAGCAGAATATCGGCCTGCCTGGCTATAAATTGGCGCATAACCTCATCTTTTTCGTCTTGTGGCATTTTACCGTGCAAACTAAGGATTTTATTACCCTTAAATTCAGATTTCAGGCGCTTAATTTCTGACTCAATATTTTTCATTTCAGAATTTTTGCCTTCTACAATCGCCGGTACAACCACAAAAATTTGCCGCCCAAGCGCAATTTCAGACTGGATTTTCTCAATCATTGGCATGCGGGAATTAGGTGAAACAATCTTGGTTTGCACCGGCTGGCGACCAGCTGGCTTTTCGCGCAAGATTGAAATGCTCAAATCGCCAAACAATGTCAATTGCAGCGAACGTGGAATCGGCGTCGCTGTCATCGCTAGTAAGTGCGGCATTTTGTAGTGAGATTTCTCTAAAATCTTCTGCCGCTGCGCCACGCCAAAACGGTGTTGTTCGTCTACAACCACCAAACCCAACTGCTTAAATTTAACCGTATCTTGAATTACGGCGTGCGTGCCAATTAAAATCTCAACCTCGCCAGATTCAATTTGTGCATATAAAGTTTTGCGAGCCCTACCTTTCACACCAGCCGAAAGAAAGCCAACCCTCACACTAAAATCGCCCAAAAATTCAGCAAATTTCTCGGCGTGCTGAGCCGCCAGAATCTCCGTCGGCGCCAGAATCGCCACCTGAAAGCCGGCTCGCACCGCACTCAGTGCCGCAATTGCCGCCACTACGGTCTTACCACTACCGACATCACCTTGCAATAACCGGTTCATCGGCACGCCCTTACCCAAATCCTGAATAATTTCCCAGGCTGCCAACCGCTGCGAATTCGTCAATTTGAATGGCAGATTGGTCGTCATCTGACGAATCATCTCGCCCGAAAACGGAATTTCATAACCTGTGAGCTGTTCGTTTTCTAATTTATTGAGTCGCGCCGCCAACATAATTTCAAAAATTTCTTCAAACGCCAAACGACCAAGCGCCGCATCAAATTCGCGCCCACTCCCCGGAAAATGAACCCATTCCACCGCCTCTGCCCGTGAAATAAACTTTTCGTGCTGCACCAAGCCCGCTGGCAAAGTTTCCGGCAGCATCTTCATTAGTGGCTTGAGCTCTAGTAAGATTTTACGGATAAGTTCGGTTTTCAAGCCCCGAATTTGGCGATAAATCGGCACGATTTCACCGTCTTCACCAGTAAAAGTCTCGGTTTTGGGCAATTCTTCACGTTTCACCACTCGCGGATTAGTCACTTGATAGCGATTATAACTAAATTCGTAATTACCAGAGAAAAACAGCTCTTCCTCGGCCTGTAATTGCTTAACCCGATAAGCCTGATTAAACCACACAGCGCGGACTTTATTCGTGCCGTCGCTAAGTACCGCATCAACCACCGTCATCCCGCGGCGAACCCGGCGCAATGAGACTTTCTCAGCCCTGGCTTTAAATAAAACCTTTCCTGGCTCAAGATTGCTTAGATCCTCTAGCGCCGAAAAATCTTCATATTTACGCGGAAAAAACTGCAAAATATCACGCACCGTAAACAGCCCGGCAGCGTGCAACTGCTCTAAAGTTTTCGGCCCCACACCACGGACTTTTTCAAGCGAAGAATCTAAGTTCATATTACCATTTTAGCACAAACCACCACCGTAGTCGAACTAGCCAAACGAATTATTTATTTTCGTTCGAAGCACATGTCGTGCCACCACCTTCAAGTCGAACAACAAATACTATGGTAGACCCAGCCTTTGGATGATCGCCTCCAGGATAATCAACCATATTTCCACCGTCTCTACAATAAGCTCCGGTATTGATCAAGACTCGCCCAATTTCTAAGCGGTCATCGATGACACTTGCATAAAGTGGCATATATGGCTGCCCCGTAGAGGGATCACGAATCTCGTCAGTATTAATATAGCCACCACCGACAAGAGTCTGGTTGTATAAGGCCGAAATTCCGCTTTTATGATTACATTGACCTCTATTATTGGCCCGGCAACGCTCATATCCATCAAGCATGGCAGACAAATCCTGTTTCCGCTGAGCATCCCTCTGATTCCGCTGAAGTGCTGGTAGCGCGATAAACACCATTAGGAAGATTAAGCCTGCTATGGCTAGAACTAAGACGACTTCGATTATCGTGAAGGCGTGCTTCTGTGAAGAACTATACCATCTTCTCCGAGAAGTTGGTAAGACTTGGCCTAGTGGCCCGGAGTGCCTACTTTGAGGAAAATGATGGTTTAGTTGTGGAATAGAATATTTATTATATTTATGCTTAGTCATAAGTCCATTTTATTCTAAAAAAAAAAATGTCAAGTTGACATTTTATAGTGGTTGTGGTATAGTTAAAGTATACGAGTAGGAAATGTGACTCGGCGGGTTTGAAGTTCTGCCGAGTTTTTATTATATCACCCCTGCCTATTTCTTAGGCGCCATCACAATCTCACCAGCCTTCACCCCAGCCTCGAGCTGCATACCACGCTCAAACTCACCGCTCAAAATCCCCTCAGCAATCTTATGCTCGAGTTGGTCTTCAATCGTTCGCCGTAGCGGTCGCGCACCATTCTTAGCGTCAAAGCCACGCTCAATCAGCCATTTTTTAGCGCTCGGCTTAACTTTCACGCTCAAACCTTGGTGAATTAAACGCTTATTCAATTCTTGGATTAAATTATCAAAAATATCTGAAATCTCCGCTTTCGTCAAAGCATGGAAAGTAATAATCCCGTCGAATCGGTTCAAAAGTTCAGGTCGGAGCATTTTTTCAAGCGCACGGCGAGCAAATTTCTCATTGCGCTTGTGTGCCGCTTCCAAATCTTGGCTTCCGCGCTCCGCCGCTTCAAATCCAAGCGCGCTCTCTTTCATCATCTCACTTGCACCCAAGTTGCTGGTCAAAATGATAATCGCGTTCTTAAACGAAACTTTTCGCCCCTTAGCATCTGTTAATTCACCATCTTCAAGCAATTGCAAAAGCAAGTTAAAGGTATCTGGATGGGCCTTTTCGATCTCGTCAAACAACACCACGCTATACGGTTGGCGGCGAATTTTCTCAGTCAAAGTTCCGCCATCCTCATAACCCACATAGCCAGCCGGTGCGCCGAGCAATTGCGCGGTTTTATGCTTTTCACTAAATTCACTCATATCGATTTTAATTAGCGATTTTTCACTACCAAAAACTTCGCTCGCTAGCACGCGCGCCAATTCGGTTTTACCAACACCAGTTGGGCCTAAAAATATAAATGAGCCAATCGGACGATTACCAGCCGAGATCCCGCTTTTATTGCGGCGAATTGCTCGTGAGACCTTCGTCAATGCTTCTTTCTGGCCGATAATTCGTTTGCCAAGATGCGCCTCAAGATTGCGCAGCAGCTTAGCTTCAGAACGACTAATTTTCTCTGCTGGTATGCCTGTTTTGAGTGAGATTGCTCGCGCCACATAGTCCGAGGAGAGCTCCAACGCTTGCTGTTCTTTAGCCCACGCGCGCTCATCGTCCAACTTCTGCTGCATCTGCGAAATGCGCGTCTTATACAACGCCGCCCGCTCATAATCTTCACTATTGACAGCGTCGATTTGCTTGTCATTTAGCAGTTCAATTTCGCGCTGAATCTCACGCTCACGACTCGGTTTTTGAGCTTTTTCACTAGCCAAAAGTGCCGACGATTCGTCTAGAATATCAATCGCCTTATCTGGCATAAATCGGTCAAAAATATATCGATTAGCCATAAAGACCGTTTCTTTCAGTACAGCATCGTCAATTTTGACATTGTGGTGCTTTTCATAAGCCGGACGAATTCCCTTCAGAATTTCCAACGTCTCAGCTGAAGTCGGCTCGTCCACCTTAACCGGCTGAAAACGCCTATCAAGCGCGGCATCTTTTTCAATCGACTTCTTGAATTCGTCATAAGTTGTCGCACCAATTAGCTTGATTCGTCCACGCGCTAAAGCTGGTTTCAGAATATTCGCAGCATCCATCGCACCTTCTGCAGCACCAGTACCGGTCAATAGATGAATCTCGTCAATAAACGCAATAATTTCTTGGTGTTTTTCGAGCGCTTTAATTACATTTTTAAGCCGCTCTTCAAACTCGCCACGGAATTTTGTACCGCTTAACATCGCCGCTAGGTCAATTTCGTAAATTTTTTTATCTAGCAATTGTGGCGGTACATCTTCGGCAACGATTTTCTGCGCCAAAAGCTCCACTACAGCGGTTTTACCGACGCCAGCCTCACCAATCAAAACCGGATTACTCTTAGTTCGGCGTAATAGAACCGTAATCAAACGCTGAACTTCTTGTTTGCGACCAACAATTTTATCAAGTTCGCCATTTCTGGCCTTCGCCGTCAAATCTTCGCCAAATTTATTAAGTATCGCCATGGTGCGCGAATTTTGTTGGCGAGTATTAGTGCTGTAGCCCAAATCCACCTCTTGCTCGTCGGCCGCAAATATATCCTCAAGTTTACCCGAAAGTTTACCGACATCAACACCTAAATCACGCAAAATATCACTAGTTTGCGACTTATTCTGTTGCAAAATCGCATACAAAATATGTTCCGTGCCTAGATGATCCTGGCTAAATTCTTTACTAATTTCCCAGCTCATACGCAGCGTAAAGACCGCCGATTCGCTCAAAGCTTTAACATTTGGGTTGCTAAATTCCGGCACCGCCCGAGCTTCAAGCGGGTTTTCGGTGATATATCGATGAAGCGAGCCAAAATTCAGACCAACCTCACCCGCTGCCTGCGCCGCTAGCGAGGATTTGACAGACAACAACCCTAGCAAAATATGCTCAGTGCCAATATAACCGGTGTTAAATTCGCGCGAAGTGAACTCTGCTCGCTGCAAAGATTCACGCGCGTTTTCGGTCATTTTTGAAATAATTTCTTGAAAATCTTCTGGTATCATACATCAAGTATATCACGCATTTAGCACTCGCGCAATAGGAGTGCCAGAAAATATTGCACGTTTTTTAGTTTGTGATATAATTAAACTAATGAACCCATTAAAAAAAGCTGTACTCACTACGCCACTAGGTGGAATGGTCGCTCTGGCAACCGAAGATAATCTAGTGCTTTTGGAATTTACAGATAACGAAAATATAGAAAAAGACATTGAACAGGTTGAGGAAGTCTACGGCGCCGCTCAAGATGGCGAAAATCTGCCAATAAAGCAAATTCGAGTCGAACTAGAAGATTATTTCAAACATCCGTTTACGACCTTCAAAACACCGGTTGAATTTGTTGGTACAGATTTCCAAAAAGAAGTTTGGTCAGTTCTGCAATCGATTCCGGCCGGAGCGACTTCAAGCTATTCCGAAATCGCCGAAAAAATCGGCAACCCAAACGCTGCTCGGGCAGTTGGTAACGCCCTAAACTCTAACAAACTAACCATAATTGTGCCTTGCCACAGAGTTCTAACTAAAGATTTCGACTTTGGCGGCTACAACGGTGGTCAAAAGCGCAAAAGCTGGCTTTTACAGCACGAAGGAATTTAGAGAAAAGAAAAACGCTACTTATAAATAGTAGCGTTTTGTCATTAGGCAGGATTATTTCAGCTCTTCAGCTAGCTTCAAGATATATGTCTTGATATCATCTTTGACTTGGGGATGAGCTAAGGCGTAGTCGAGTGTGAATTTAACAAATCCAAATTTATCACCAACATCATGACGTACTCCAGTAAATTCACGGGCAAACACTCGTTGAGTTTTATTCAAGCGGTCAATCGCATCGGTTAACTGAACTTCTCCGCCAGCACCAATTTCTTGACTTTCTAATAAATCAAAAATTTCTGGCGTTAATAAGTAGCGACCAATAATTGCCAAGTCACTCGGTGCTTCATCAACTTTTGGTTTTTCGACAAACTTCTTAACATCGTAAAGACCGTTTTCACCCCGACCACCGAAATCAATCACTCCGTACTTATTAATTTCTTCACGCGGCATCTTTTTAACCGCCAAAACTGGAGCTTTAACCTCATTGTAGTCATTGATAAGCTGCTGAGTTAATGGAGTTTCACTCTCCATAATATCGTCGCCCAACATAACTACAAATGGCTCATCACCAACAAAAGCTTTTGCCTGCAGAACAGCGTCACCTAGGCCTTTTTGCTCTGGTTGATTAGTAAAATGAACCTTAATTCGCGTCGACTCATTAACTAGCTCAAGTAGACCGTTCTTGCCTGATTTCTTCAAAGCAATCTCTAACCTTGGGTTAGAATCAAAATAGTCCTCAATTGAACGCTTGCTACTCCCTGTAATAATCAGAATGTCTGTTATGCCTGATTTTACTGCTTCATCAACAATAAATTGGATTGTCGGTCTATCGACAATTGGCAGCATCTCTTTAGCGACCGCCTTTGTAGCCGGCAAGAATCGAGTTCCCAACCCTGCTGCTGGAATAATTGCTTTACGCACTTTCTTTCCTGATGCAATACTCATCATATCTTCCTCCTAATTTATAAATTTCTTGGCTCAACTTTTCAAACTCAAGCTCATAACTACACCATATCATCAAAAAAGCCGAATGTCAACCCATTCGGCTTTTTGTAGGATATTATTGATTTTCGCCACCGTAGTGTTCTTGATCGCCCTCATCGCCATCAAGTTGTTCAACTATCTCAGCTTCAGTAGCTTCGTTTAGAGCGCTAAATAGCCCGTCTTCAACGTTACCGCGTGGTTTTTTAGCTTCTATTTTAGCTAACTCAATGTCTAGCTCATATCCGGTCAAGCGGCTCGCTAGGCGTACATTTTGACCAGCGCGACCGATCGCGATACTTTGCTGATCTTCTGAAACGATCACCTGGGCGCGCTTCTTCTCTTCATCAATCTTCACCTCAACAATTTCTGCTGGGCTTAGAGCTTCGCGGATAAATTCACTCGGATTACTGCTCCAGGTAACGATATCGATCTTTTCGCGATCACCAATCTCGTTCATCACAGCCTGCACACGCACACCGCGGCCACCAACAAAGGTTCCTACTGGATCAACACCAGGCGCGTTGCTTTTAACCGCCATTTTAGTGCGGCGACCAGCTTCACGAGTTAGCGCTACAATTTCCACCATACCACTCTCTAGTTCTGGCACCTCTTGCTCAAACAAAACCTCAACAAATCGTGCATCACCACGAGACAAAATCAGCTCTGGCGCACGACCTTCGCGCTCAATTTCTTTGATCAAAACTTTTACGCGCTGACCAGGTGAATAGTATTCACCCTGAATCTGCTCGCGCTGCGGCAAAATACCAGTTGCTTTACCAAGGTCGATCCGAATAACGCGCTGATCAACTTTAGTTACGCTACCGCTAACAATCATACCAACTTTGTCTTCGTATTCTTCTAGTACGATTTCACGTTCAGCCTCGCGTAGACGCTGCAAAATAACCTGCTTAGCAGTTTGCGCTGCTACACGACCAAAAGTCTCAACTGTATGCTTTTCTTCAACAATTTCGCCAACTTCAGCATTTTCATCGATTTCTTTGGCGTCAACTAGGCTAATTTCATTAGCTGGATTGTAAGCTTCACCATCTTCAATCACCTCAAACTGCACAAAAACCTCAGCTTCGCCAGAATTTGTGTCTAGTTCGGCACGCACATTTTGGTCACGTTTGCCGTTTTCGCGGCGCCAAGCGGCTGCAATCGCCATTTCAATAACCTTGAAAACTGTTTCTTCAGGTAGATTCTTCTCTTCAGCAATTGTTTTTGCCGCTAGAGTCATCTGTTTAATATTTAAATCGTCCATCTTTTCCTTCCTTAAATAATTCCGTTATGAGGTCTTATTACTAAAAACGCCGACCCGCTGGGGCCGACTTACACTTTCATTATAGCATAAGTCGGCCTAGTTTGTCAAGAAGTTTTGCTCTAGATCTGCAAAATCTCACGCAGCGACGCTCAAAGCGACTGCAGCCCGAGAAACCTACTGGATTTCGCGGCGCGGAGGGGCTGAGCAAGGGAGAGCTTTGAGATCTAGAGCAAATTTTATTCCCAGCGGAACACCTTAAATGCGATCGCATATAGAATAATCAGCCACGCCACGATAATCCCAATTTGCGGCAAAACATCCACTAGCGAATAGTTTTCAGTGATGATTAGCCGAATTCCGTCATTCACAGGTGTTAGCGGTACAAAATCGGTCGCTTTCTGTAGAAATTCCGGCATCAAAAAACGCGGCACAAACACGCCAGATAGAAACATCAGCGGGAACATTATTAGGTTGGAAAGGCCTGAAGCCTGCTGTTCGTTTTTGGCCCAACCACCAACCGCTAGCCCAGTTCCGTACATCATCACTAGTGAAAGCGTGCTAAAGATTACGAAATTAAGCCAACTACCGTACATTCGCCAGTCAAACATAAAATGCGCCACAACTATCATTAGACTCATCGCAATCACACAAATCACTGCAAAAGCTAGCGCGTACGCCAACAGATATTGCGAACTAGTAACTGGGCTAGCGTGGATTCGCTTGAGCGCGCCAGTTTTCTTGTCTTCTGGCACGGCGTTGGCGAGGCTCATGAGACCATAAGTCAAGATCACATAGGCGAGTAAGCCTGCAAAAACATAATCAAACTGACTTAAGCCTTGGCCATTTGATTCTTCAGATTTAACAGTGAAATTCGCCGCCTCACGGCCCATTTGTGCGTCGATTCCGCCCATGAATTGTTCCATAACACTTGAAACAATCTGCCCGGTGCTGTTCGACCCAGCTTTGTAGGTTACTTCAGCTTCGCCAGATGGCTTGCCGTTTTCTTTTGAGATTTCACCAAAATTAGCTGGAAACTCAATCACAGCATCAATCGTACCGCGAACTAATTGTTCGTCAGCTTCTTCTCTAGTTTCAACGTCTTTTTTGACGAAAAATCCGTCTTCGTTGTCATCAGTTTTAACCGAAGACTTCAAAATACTCTCTGAAATCTCTTTTCCAGCCTCATTTTCTGTGTTATTAAAAATCGCCACGTTAAACGATGAGGTGTTAGGATTGCCATAGATCATACCAAAAATTACCATAAATAACAGTGGTAGTCCGAGCATAAAAAATATATAAACCCATTGGCGCATAATGCTTTTGAATTGCGCCTGAGCTAGGCTAAAAATTGTCTTAAAATACTGCATTAGTCTTTTAATTCCTTTCCGGTGAGATCGATAAATACATCCTCAAGATTAGCTTGTTCAACGACTCGTTTCTTCTTAAATCCGCGATTTAATAGCGATTTCACAAGATTAGACGGTGTGTCAATCACTTTAATTTCGCCTTCGTTCATAATCGCCAAACGATCACAGAGCAACTCGGCTTCTTCCATATAATGAGTTGTCATAACAACCGTAATTCCCTGTTTTTTGATATCTTGAATCAGCGACCACAAATTGCGCCGAGCTTGCGGGTCAAGCCCAGTTGTTGGTTCGTCCAAAAACAAAACTCGAGGGGTATTCACCAGCGCGCTAGCAATCGCAAAACGCTGGCGCTGTCCGCCACTCAAGTTTTCAGGGTAAGATTTGGCCTTCTCGAGCAGATTCATCCGCTCTAAAATCTTATCCGTGTCGATCTCTACGCCGTATAAACCAGCAAACATTTTGAGCTGTTCGCGCAAATTTAGTTTAGCCATAAAAGCTGTATTCTGCAACTGAATCCCAATAATTTTTTTGATTGCCGCAGGATTCTTTTTGGCATTAATTCCGTCTAGAATCACCTCACCGCTATCGATTGGGCGCAAAGTTTCAAGCATTTCAAGCGTCGTACTTTTGCCGGCTCCGTTTGGACCCAAAATCCCAAAAACTTCGCCTTCATTTACGCTAAAAGAAATCCCTTTTACCACCTTGCGGCCATCATATTTTTTGGTCAGGTTTTTTACTTTGATAATTTCACTCATTGTCCTCCTATTTATAGTTATATTATATCGCGAAGCTATGCGTTTCTACACGAAAGGCTTGCATTTTCTAAGCAAAACGATTATAATGTTTCTTAGTAAGCAATTCTTGTTCTAATTCAAAAAGTCTAATCGAAAATCCAGAAACTATTGAAAGAACACTTTAATAAGGAGAAAAATGTCAAATAATAACGACGAAAAAGCCGCTAGAGCTCGCCGTAACTTGCAAAAAAAGGCGCAGGATTTAGCAAAAAATCGAGATAAATATCTCGCCCAAAATCAGAAGAAATCTGATAAACCTACCACTGGAAATGCTGGTAAAAACAATAATAATCGTAGCCGCAACAATCAAAATCGTAGCACAAATACTAAGAACGACGCCCGCAAGGTAAACCTACCAACTACAACTCGACGCGGCGCGGTAGTTCGTGCACAGCGAATGGTTTCGAGCGATATTAATATGCGTGCAACTCAGCACATCGTGAACATCCCTGTCAATAAATCAATCTATAACGGTTTTGGCGGTGAGCAGCTCACACCAACTACCATCAAAAAACTTCGCACTTCAAATGATAGCGTGAAAATTATTCCACTTGGTGGTTTGGGTGAATTTGGTATCGGTAAGAATATGTTTGCCATCGAATATCAAAACGAAATTCTCGTGATCGACATGGGTTCGATTTTCCCAAACGAAGATTACCCAGGTGTAAACTTCATGACTCCAGATATTTCATATCTTGAAAACAATATGCATAAGGTTAAAGCAGTTGCATTTACTCACGCCCACCTAGACCACATTGGCTCAGTGCGTCAATTACTACCAAAATTTGGTGATTTGATCCCAGTTTACGGTACAGATTTCACAATCGGCATGATTAAGCGCCAAATGGAAGAAGCGGTTGAAGAATCTTCGCCAAATTACCAGGTGGTGGATGCTCATAAACACGAAATTATCAAAATTTCTGAGCATCTAACAATGGAATTTGTGCATGTTCTACACTCGATTCCTGGCTGTGTAGCGATGATCATTCGCACACCAAACGGTAATATCGTACACATGGGCGACTGGCGTTTTGAAAATGACCCGGTTGATACGCAGTTTGATATGCCGCGACTGCTCGAAGTGGCACAAAAAGAAGGTATCGACCTTTTGATGAACGAAAGCACCAATATTGATACACCCGGCACTCACCCGCACAGCGAATACGCAATCGGTGAAAGCGTCGGTGAAATTATGGACAAATATGATCACGCACGATTGATTATTTCTTGTTTTTCATCACAGATTTACCGCCTGCAGTTAATTCTAGATGAAGCCGCACAGCGTGGCCGCAAAGTAGCGTTCGCCGGATTTTCAATGATAAATGCGATCGAAATCGCCCTCAGAAGCCGTAAGATCAAAGTCCCAAAAGACACAATTGTTAAAATGGAAGATATCGTTAAACTAGACGACAGCAAAGTTACAATCGTATGTACTGGTTCTCAAGGTGAGCTAAACGCTGTCTTGAACCGTATGGCGACTGGCGCGCACCGCTTCATCAAGATCAAAGCAACCGATGTTGTGGTATTTTCATCAAGCCCAATTCCTGGAAACGAGCCAAAAGTTGCCTCAACAGTTGACGGTTTGATTCGCGAAGGCGCTGGTGTAATTCAGCACGGACGCGGCCACTATCACGGTATTGGTCCGCTTCACCTTTCAGGTCACGCCTACTATGACGATCACGTCAAGCTCGTAACCTCTTTGAACCCGCTTAACTATTTACCAGTTCACGGTGAATTCTATATGTTGCAGCACAACGCCGAAATGGCCGAAGGTGTAGCCGGAATCAAGCGCGACCGAATTTTGGTAGCTGACAGCGGCGACATCGTTGAGCTTACAAAAGATAGAACTATCCGCAAAGGTGGTCGCATCCATGTTGGCTCAATTCTGCATGACAACGCCGGCAACACCGTGCACGATGCCGTCGTAAAAGACCGTTTGCATATTTCAACCGAAGGAATCTTCATCATCGTTTTGACAATCAACAAGAAAACTGGCCGCTTAACCAAGACTCCAGATGTGATCTCGCGAGCGTTCATCTACCTAAAAGATAGCGAAGAGCTAGTTGGTAAAATCCGTCATTATCTACGCACTAAAACCGACCGCGAAGCTGGCCGTAAAGTTGAAATTGCCGACCTCAAGCAAGAAATCAAAGACGACGTTTCGCACCTACTATTTGACTCAACCGGACACACACCAATTGTGATTCCAGTAATCAATAAGGTTTAATAAATAAAATAGCGCTCGTGGTTGAGCGCTATTTTTGCGAAAAGCATAGCTTAGTCCTAGAATTGACATTTCACTGTGTTTATGCTATAATGTAAGTATACGAGTAGAAAAACAGAACTCGGCGAGCTTGAAATTCGCCGAGTTTTTGTTTTATATTAGTTATTCACGCAATAAATTCCACCGCCCTCAAGGCGGATTTGCAGGGAAAAGTTATTCGGACCAGCGCCTACAGACGTCAACGAACTACCCGAACAACGCATGTTTGACGCTAAACGTATGATATGTAGTGCTTGATTCTCGTCTGGTCTAGGAATATAGCCTTCGGGCCTCACTGGCGGCCAAAGTATTAAATACGGCGTACCCGACGGATCGACAAAACCATCATTATCACCATCCAAATAGTTTTTGCCAAAATCGCTAGACTGCAATATTCTTCCGCCGCCGCCGGGCGGGTTGAAATAGTCAGCATCAGGTAATTTACCCCTATTGTTAGCTCTGTAATTTTCAAAAGCTACTTGGAGGCGAGAAATATCATTCTTCCGCTGAGTGTCACGCTGATTTCTTTGTAATGCTGGTAAGGCAATAAAAACCATCAGAAAGATGAGTCCGGCAATAGCTAGTACTAATACTACTTCAATAATAGTGAAGCCTTGTTTATGTGAAGAGCTATTCCATCTTCTCTGAGAAGTTGGTAAAGCTT
>CAYXHY010000005.1:28234-30301 GCA_964465135.1 uncultured Candidatus Saccharibacteria bacterium | reverse complement strand
TACTTGGATCACATATCCAAAAATATGAAGATTTAATGCAGCGATTAGGCAACTCTTTAGGTACGACAGTTGGCCATTATAACAACGCGCATAAAGAGCTTGCTAAGATCGATAAAGATGTGATTAAGATTTCTGGAGATAAATCATCAAATAATATCAAACCTCAGATTATAGATAAGCCAAGAGAATAATTTTGTTACAGAACTCGGAATTTAATTTTTTTGATTGTATTTTTGATTCGTAGGAGTAAATAAATAACCACCCTTGCGTTTTTTCTTTTTTTTTTTTTAGCTAAAATAGAACTATGAATATACATAAGCATAAATCACAATCAAACAACAAAACTAACAATAATAACCAACTCACTCCAGAACTAAACCACCATCTTATTCCTAGTCGGAACTCAAGGTCACTAGCCCAAGCTTTACCAACTAAAAATAAAAGGTGGAATAGCTCTTCACAAAAACCAGCCTTCACAATCATAGAAGTAGTCCTAGTCCTAGCAATAGCAGGCCTAATATTCCTAATGGTATTCATAGCACTACCAGCATTACAAAGAAATCAGAGAGATACACAGAGAAAGAATGATATAGGTAGAGTGCTTACTGCGTTTCAAAAATATCAGGCTAATAATCGTGGTAACATGCCAAGTAGTCTATTTGGCGTAAGTGGAAGCTTTATTGATTCGTACTTGCTTGCTAATGGTGATACGTTTTCTGATCCTGATGGGTCGGCATACTTTTTCTTGGAAGTTCCAATAAGCTATAGTGTCGACCATCGGAAATCTGCAGTAGACCCAGTTGGATCGACAATGATTTATGTTTTCCGTCAAGCGAAATGCGATGGCGAGAGCGTCAAAGCGGTTACTGGTGCAAATAACATAGCTTTTGTGATGGTGCTTGAGGGCGGCGGAAAATATTGCGTTAATAATTAAAATTCAACTGATAAAAATAACCTTTCTTTATGAAAGGTTATTTTTTAGTTCTGTTATACTAAACTGATTATTTTTCTCGTGCTTTTTCAACAATTGAGCTAAGTGCGAAACCGCCGATACCACCGATAAGAGCAGCACCTATATAAATTGCGATTGCCCAAACGGTGCTTGTGCCTTCTACGGTGAATGATTGTAGGGCAATAGCTACTGCCGGGTTAATAACTGCAGTTGCTGATACGATAGCTGCAGCTGATCCGCCAACAAGCGAAGCGATGAATAAACCACCACCTACGCCAAAGGCAGCTGAAGTTTCGCCCTTCTTTTTATCGGCAGTAACGGTTGCAAATGTGAAGGCAAAGATTGTTGCACCGATTAATTCAGCAAATAATACGGTAAGCTCTTTTCCTTCTGGAATTGCTGCAGCTGTAAATAGTGACGGAGCTTGTTGTCCGTAAGCCTGCATTTCTTGAGATACTTCAGGTGCTTGATTTACGAATGCGCTAAGTACAACAAACGCAAGCATTGAACCAAGAACTTGAGCTACGATGTAGCCAACAGCTTTGATAGTTGTGATGCGGCGAGTTGCCCACGCACCAATAGTGATCAATGGGTTAACGTGTGCGCCACTGATACTACCGATCATAAGAACGATCGCTGTTAGTAGGAACAATACGAATAATGGTTGTCCTGAAGTAGCGATCACGCCGGCTGCTAGTAGGAATGTTCCGATAAGCTCAGCAACTAGGGTCGCCAAGAAAGCCGGTTTTGTGATTTCACTTACGAAATCGCTATTAGTAGCTTTGACAGTTTTTACTTTAGTTTCGGTTGTTTTGGTTAATTTCGCTTCAGGCTTCGCTTTTGGGACGGCCTTTTTAGCTTTGGTAGCTTTAGAAGCGGCTTTTTTTGTAGCCATTTATATTCCTCCTTAAATTTATAAGCTAATTTTAGCATAAAAACGATTAAAAGCAAAATATTTATGGTAGAATGTAAATATGGCATTATTTGTAAATCAAAATGAGAATCAGACTGAACTGCAAAAAAGAATTGCAGCTGATTTGCGCGAAAAGGCAATGAAAAATTCCGCTGGCGAAGGCGGAGCTGGCTTTGATGGTGGCGACGAAGCTGATTTGGTA
>CAYXHY010000005.1:0-28224 GCA_964465135.1 uncultured Candidatus Saccharibacteria bacterium | reverse complement strand
TACCGACAACCTGTTCTTGACCAACAAAATCACCCAAAGTCTTGGGGCGAAAAAAGGCGGCTAATGGTAGGTTGTTTTCCATACTAATTTAATTTAAGAGGATTTTTTTTGCGATAACTTAAGATCTTAACTATTGAAGGCACAAAAGAAACTACTGGTCTAGCATTTGTATGGCTGCTGGTTTTTGTGGCGGTAGTTATTATGATTGTCTTTCTTTTTATGTTTAGCTAAAACTTAGTCTCGGCAAATCTCTAAATCCTCGCTTCGGCGGGGATTTTACTTTAACCAGCGCAAGCTTTATATATCAATTTTATTGTGCTATAATTAAACGTAACTATGGAACAAATTCAACAGATTAGAACGGAGTTAATTGATGAACTTGCAGCGAGCGAAAATCCTGCGAGTGTTTTGAAATCTCCGAAGATTAAAGATTTATATAAACTTATTCCTACTTTGAGTGCGGAAGAAAAGGCTGGTTTTGGAGCTAAGGTCAATGATTTGAAGAACGAAATTCAGGCATTGGTTGAGGCTAAATTAGCTGAAGCTGAAAACGCGGCGGTTGAGCCGATTGATATAACGGCGCCATTTGCAGAAAACGGCAAAAAACCAGCGTTGATGAGTGCTGAAGACGGCAGTATTCATCCCTTGCAAAAAGAGCTTGAGCGGGTGGTGGAAATCTACACCCGAATGGGCTTTGAAGCAGTTGAATCACGCCAGATTGATGATGATTTCAATATGTTTGGCGCACTCAATTTCCCTGAAAATCACCCAGCTCGCGACGGTTATGATACTTTCCGCACTGAGGAGGGTTTCATTCCGCCAGCTCACACCAGTACGATGCAAAACCGAGTATTGAAGCACGGTCGCGAACAGCTAGAGCGCGACGGTCAGATTGCCCACGTTTCATATGGGCGAGTTTTTCGCAACGAAGATTTAGATGCTACGCACGAACATACGTTTTATCAATGCGAAGGCGTTTTTGTGTCGGAAGATGCAAATCTCGGCCAAATGCTCGGCACTTTGCATGCCTTTTTTGAGGAATATTATGGCGAGAAATTGAAGATTCGCACCCAGCCAGGATATTTTCCGTTTACAGAGCCAAGCTTAGAATTTTTGATTGAGAAGCCAGCCAGTATCGGCGGTAAGCCAGGCGAATGGCTTGAGATGTTGGGCTGTGGTATGATCCATCCGAACGTTTTGCGCTCGGCCGGAATCGACCCAAGTAAATATCGCGGCTTTGCCTGGGGCGGTGGAATTGAGCGCCTAGTGATGTTGAAATACGGCATTGATGACATCCGTTATTTTGAGAGTGGTAGATTAGATTTTTTGAGGAGCTTTTAGATGAAAATTTCAGTAAATTGGCTAAAGAAATTCGTTCCAGAATTGCCAGAAATTGATGAATTAACTACTTTGATTGGTGCGAGGCTGGTTGAGATTGAAGATGTTGAAAATTTGGGCGAGAAATACAAAGATGTGATTGTGTCAAAAGTCATTTCGGCTAAAAAAGTTGATGGCAGCGACCATTTGAGTTTGTGTTTGATTGACGACGGCGGTGTGCGCGAAGGCGTGGAACGTGACGAAAACGGTTTAGTACAAGTAGTCTGTGGTGCGCCGAATGTTAGGAGCGGGATTTTTGTGGCGTGGTTGCCACCAGAAGCGATTGTGCCAGAAACTTACGGCGGCGAGGAATTCAAACTTGGCGCACGCAAGCTTATGGGTAATATGAGCAACGGTATGATTGCGTCATTGCGCGAGCTAGATTTGGGCGAAGAGCACGACGGAATTTTAGAGCTTTCTGTGGAGATTTTTGCCGAAAAACTAAAAGCTGGCGCAAGTTTTGCTGATTTGTATGAATTAAATGATTATATTTTGGAGGTTGAAAACAAGAGTTTGACACACCGACCAGATACATTTGGAATTATTGGTTTTGCGCGCGAAGTTGCTGGAATTTTGGGGCAAAAATTCGCAACGCCTAACTGGATAGTTGGCGATGGCGATGAAAATAACCTAGTGGATGTAAAGATAAATATCGAAGACCCTGAGCTTTGCGGGAATTACCAAGTTGCAATTTTGGACGTAGAAAATGTAGCGAATAATCCAGAAATGACAATCGAAAAAACTTACTTACTACGTAGCGGCATGCGACCGATTAGTACGGTTGTTGATCTGACAAATTACTTAATGTTACTCTCTGGTCAGCCGCTACACGCGTTTGATTATGATAAGCTTTTGCAGATCTCTGGTGACGATTCGGCTGAAATTACCGTTCGTAGTGCCAAAGATGGCGAAAAATTACTACTTCTAGATGGGCGCGAAATTGAGATGAAGCAGGGTGATATTGTGATTGCGGCCGGCAGTGATGGCGGACAGGCAATTGCTTTGGGTGGCGCGATGGGCGGACGCTCGACTGAAATTGATGAAAATACTAAGCGAATTATTGTGGAGAGCGCGACGTTTAATCTTTATAATTTGCGCAATACGCAGATGCGTCACGGAATTTTTTCTGAGGCTATCACTCGCTTTACAAAAGGTCAGCCAGCCAGCCTTGCACGGCCGGTTCTGGCGGAATTTGCCGATAAAATGATTGGTTTTGGCGCTAAGCTGAAGGGTGAAATTGCTGGAGTTGATAGTTCATGCAAGGCTCCAATTGTGCTAGAAGTTGAATTTACTAAAATCAACGCAATTTTAGGTACTGATTATTCGCACCAACAGATTGTTCTGACGCTTGAAAACGTTGGTTTTATTTGCGAAAAACAAGATCAAAAACTGAAGCTAACTGCGCCAACTTGGCGAACCGATATTCATATCGAAGAGGATATTGCTGAGGAAGTTGGCCGATTAAATGGATATGACAATATCGCGCTAAGCCTACCAAAACGGAAATTCGAAGCAGTCGAACCAGCGAACATTGATAAACTACAGCAAGAAATTCGTGAAATTCTAGCTAGCGGTGGCGCTAACGAAATTTTATCGTATTCATTTGTGCACGGAGATTTACTCAAGACGGTTGGTCAAAATCCAGATAATTCGTACAAGATTATCAATTCGATTTCGCCCGATTTACAATATTACCGCCAGAGCTTGACGCCTAGTTTACTAGCGAAAGTTAACCAAAATATCCGAGCTGGTTTTGACGAATTTGTTCTATTTGAATTTAATAAAATTACCCACAAAGCGCTGGGCAAGAACGAAGAAAATGTGCCAGTTGAGTACAAGAATTTAGCGGTTATATATGCAGCAAAATCAGGCGAAAATGCCTTTTATATGGCCAAGAAACAGCTAGAATTTGTGCTAGCAAAATTAAATATCAAGGCTAAATTTACAGATTTTGAGTTTGATAGCAATAATATTTACGCGCCGTATGAGTCAAAACGATCAGGGCTAATCAAAACTGAAATCAACGGTCAAAAAAACAACCTTGGTGTAATTGGTGAATTCAAAAAATCGGTCCAAAAAAGCTTGAAATTACCAGAATCAACCGCCGGATTTGAACTAAATATAGATCAAATACTACTAGCCAAAGGTGATAAAATGAAACGATTCGAGCCGATTTCTAAATTCCAGACGGTTGAACGTGATATGAGCATGAAGTTGGCAAAAACAACCAGCTTTGCGAGTATCGAGCAACTATTTGTAGAGAAAATCGATGAATTTACGGCTGAAAATATTAAAATTAAACTAACGCCGCTCGATATTTACAGCGATAATCCTGAAACGAAGAATGTCACGCTGAGATTCAAGATTTCACCAATGGATAAAACGCTTTCGGGTGATGAGATTCATGAAATTATGAGTGAATTTGAGAAGCAAGTTAGTAAGATTAATGCAGAAATAATTTAAGGAGGAATATGGCATCGACAACATCAACTGGACAAAGAATAGCAATTTGGGTAATCTTAGCATTTACAGTACTTAGTACGGTGGCTCTATATGCGGGTGTGGTGATTGCGCAAAATAACGCCAATCAAGAGGCGCGCACCGCACAAGATGCGCAAAATAAATTCGAACAATATGTAGAAGAGCAGGAGACTGAAGCTAGTGCGGCGATTGCTGAGCAAGTAACGCCGAAAGTGGAGGCGCTTTCTGACAAATATTTTGTTGAATTTTCTAAATATAAATCACGAGCCAAGAGTTTCAATAAAGCAAACATCAAAGAAGTTTCGACAACGAATCTAAAAGAAGGTAGTGGCGCAGAAATTAAAGATGATTTCACTGATTATTTGATGTACTATATTGGATTTAAGCCAGACGGTACAATTTTTGATTCATCTCTGGACGGCGAAAAGCTAAAAGAGCCACTTTCTGGAGAAGGTAGTTATATTGAAGGCTGGACCGAAGGTATCCAGGGAATGAAAATGGGTGGCGTGCGTGAGATTTCAATCCCGGCGGAAAAAGCCTATGGTGAATCTGGGTCTGGCGAAGAAGGATCTGACGGCTATATTGAGCCGAATACACCACTAAAGTTTGTAGTGATGGCGATTGCTAAAGGTGATTTTAAGACTTCGAGCGAGGTTGCTGGCACGGTAAAATATCCAAAAGGTACAATTGCTGCTTGTGAATCTTACCTAACTCAAATTTATGGTGACCAAGCTAAAGAAGTTTGCTCTACCTACGAGGAAAAATAGACAATGCTTGACTTAGTGATTGTTGGGGCTGGGCCGGCGGCACTTTCGGCAGCGATTTATGCAGCGCGTGACGGGTTCTCTGTGCGAATTTACGAGCGTTCTGCTATCGGCGGAATTATTACGACCACTGATATTGTTGAAAATTATCCAGGCTTTCCTGAGGGAATTTCTGGCTATGAAATCGGCAAAAAGATGCGTGAACAAGCCGAAAAATTTGGTGCTAAAATTCAATATGGCACGGTAAGTGGTATTGAAAAAAAGTCAGATGGTGATTTTGAGCTATTAGTAGATGGCGAAAAAGTTGCGGCGAAGGCGGTTTTGCTGGCTACCGGCAACGATTATCGTAAACTTGGCCTAAAAAATGAAGAAGAATTTACTGGCCGCGGGGTTCATTTCTGTGCCACTTGTGACGGGCCGTTTTATATGGGCAAAGGCATTATTGCGGTTGGCGGCGGCGATACGGCGGTTGAAGAAGCTCTCTTTTTGAGCAAGTTTTCTAAAGTTAAATTATTGGTTCGCGCTCAGCTACGTGCGCAGCAAATTCTGCAAGATCGATTAAATAGGGCAGCCGAAGAAGGTAAAATTGAGATATTTTTAAATACCCAGATTAAAGAATTTTTGATTGAGGATGATAAAATCGTTGGCGTTACCGCCGTACAGAACGGAAAAGAATTTGAAATCCGTGACACACCGGCAGTTTTTGAATTTATTGGTTTGATCCCGAATACTGGATTTTTGAAATCAGCCGGAATTGAGCTAAATGACCATGGTGAAATCAAAATAAATAACTTTATGACTAATATTGAAGGTGTTTTTGCCGCCGGAGATGTGGTTGAAAACTCTGAAAAGCAGCTAGTGATTGCGGCCGGTAGTGGCGCAAGCGCGGCGCTTGAGATTCGCCGATATTTAAACTCAAAATAAGCCAATTGCGCTAGAGTTTTGTCTGTAAATATGATAAAATATTCATATGGATAAAGGGAGCGCAGATGGTTTAGCAGCGGCTGTAAAAACCAAGAAATACGAAGATTTGGTGGCGAGTGATTTCGTCCATCTGCATACTCACACATATCATTCTTTGTTGGATGGCTTGACGAAAATTGACGAGCTGGCTCGGGTTACGAAAGAAAACGGCATGGAGGCTGTGGCGATTACCGATCACGGAACGATGAGCGGCACGATTGAATTTTACAAAGAAGTTAAAAAGAACGGTCTCAAGCCGATTTTGGGTATGGAAACTTATGTGGCGGCACGCACGCGCTTTGACCGCGATCCGGCGCATGATAAACCGCGTTATCACTTGACGCTACTATCTAAAAATGAAGCCGGCTGGCGTAATCTTTCGATGCTTTCTACTAAGGCTCACCTAGAGGGAACTTACTATAAGCCGCGTATCGACCACGACTTAATGGAGGAATGCGCTGAGGGAATTATTGCTCTGAGTGGCTGTGCTGGTTCGGAAATTTCTGATGCTATCAAAAATGATGATTACGAAAAGGCGGTTGAAGTCGCCAAGTGGTATCAAAGTGTCTATAAAGACGATTTCTATCTAGAGCTTCAAGATCATGGCCATCCAGATTGCCCAAATCACTGGGATGTGCAAGAGAAGATTAATGCAGGGCTAATGAAACTAAATAAAGAGCTTGGTATTCCGATGGTTGTGACGTGCGATAGTCATTATTTAACGCATGAAAATCAAGATGCGCACGAAATCTTGCTTTGTGTTGGTACAGGCTCATATTTGAGCGACGAAAAGCGAATGAGTCTAAAGGAGTTCGACCTATTCGTGACGAATCCGCGCGAAATTATCGATCGCTGGGGCAAGATTGATCCAGAAATTATTTTAAACACTAAGCGAA
This sequence comes from uncultured Candidatus Saccharibacteria bacterium, assembly GCA_964465135.1. GTDB lineage: Bacteria > Patescibacteriota > Saccharimonadia > Saccharimonadales > Saccharimonadaceae > Nanogingivalis. Next base: position 21,743 of record CAYXHY010000005.1, on the reverse strand, counting down.
TCGCTGAAAAAGTGAATTTTGAATTTGAATTCGGTCGAATTTTGATTCCGAAATTTCCTTTGCCAGAGGGTGAAGAAACTGAGAAAGGTTTGCTCGATAAGCTTGTCTTTAGAGGTTTGGCACGCCGCTATGCGAACATTTCAAAGGCTGATGCTGATGAAATGACGATCGAGGACATCCGAAAAGTTCTTTCTAAGGAGCAGCTTGATCGTGTCGATATGGAACTTGGCGTGATGGACACGATGGGCTATAACGGTTATTTCTTGATCGTCCAGGACTTTATTAACTGGGGTAAGTCTCAAGGGATTGTCTTTGGTCCAGGGCGTGGTTCGGCGGCTGGCTCAATCATCGCTTACGCACTTAATATCACTGATCTTGATCCGCTTGAATACGACTTGCTGTTTGAGCGCTTCCTAAACCCGGATCGTATTTCGATGCCAGATATTGACGTCGATATTCAAGATACGCGCCGTAATGAGGTAATTGAATATTGTACGAATAAATACGGCAAAGATCGAGTTGCCAATATTGCAACTTTTGGTAAAATGATGGCAAAGAACGCCGTGCGCGATGTGGCACGCGTGCTGGAAGTGCCGTACGCTGAAGCTGATCGGTTTGCGAAGCTTGTACCAGATCCAAACCAGGGCCGACATATCCCTTTGAAGGTTTCGCTTGAGCAAGATCCAGATTTGAAGCGTGAATATGAAACTAACCCGACCGCCAAAACAGTGTTTGATTTTGCGGTGCAGCTTGAGGGTACAATCCGAAACCACGGTGTTCACGCCTGTGGTGTGGTGATTGCACCAGATGACCTTGTGAATTATCTGCCGCTTGAAATGGCGCAAAAAGGTGTGGTGGCGACTCAGGTGCCGATGGGCCAGGTAGAAGATCTCGGACTTTTGAAGATGGACTTTTTGGGTCTAAAAAACCTTTCGATCATTTCTACGGCTCAAAAAATTATTGAAAAATCTTACGGCGAAACAATCGACCTTTCCGCTTTGGAGCTTGACGATAAAGCGGCATATGAATTGTTGGCGCGCGGTGATTCAACCGGTGTGTTCCAGCTTGAATCGGCTGGAATGAAACGCTATTTGCGCGAGCTAAAACCAACTCAGTTTGAAGATATTATTGCGATGGTGGCGCTATATCGCCCTGGTCCGATGAGTGAAATTCCAAAGTTCGTTGCTCGTAAGCATGGTCAAGAAGAAATCACCTACTATGAGGAGCATATGGAGAGTGCGCTTGAAAATACCTATGGAATCTTGGTTTATCAGGAGCAGTTCATGCAGATTTCAAAGGAAGTTTGTGGCTTTACTGGTGGTCAGGCCGACACTTTGCGTAAGGCGGTGGGCAAGAAAAACATCGAACTGATGAAAAAAATGAAGACCGAGTTTATTGAAGGCGCGGTTAATCATTCAAATGCTGATCGTGGTAAAATTGAGAAGTTTTGGGACCACCTTGAAGAGTTTGCGAATTACTGTTTTAACAAGAGTCACGCCGCGTGTTATGCCTTGATCGCCTACTGGACAGCTTACATTAAAGCGCACTACCCAGACGCTTTTATGGCGGCGTTAATGACGGCCGATTCAGATGATACTGATCGTCTTTCGATTGAAATTGCTGAATGCCGCAAAATGGGTATTGAAGTGCTTGGCCCAGATGTTAATGAATCTTACAAAAACTTTGCGATTGTGCCGCACGAAAATAAAATTCGTTTTGGACTTTTGGCGGTGAAAGCGGTGGGCGCTGGTGCGGTTGACGCCGTGTTGGATGCGCGCAAGATTGATGGTAAATTCACGACCGTACTTGATTTTGCTAAACGTGTAAATGCGCGAACCTTTAACAAGCGCGCTTGGGATTCGCTCATTATGACTGGCGCATTTGATGAATTTGGCTCACGCCCAGATCTGTTATTTAACTTGGAAAAAATTCAGGCTTATGGCTCGAAATTGCAAAAAGAAGCGTTGAGTGGACAAGTAGATTTGTTCGCTAGCTTGGGTGACGCTGGTGCGAATATGAAGATTGACCCAGAAATTCAATTACAGCCAGCGCCAGCTCAAAACACCGAAAAGGAAATGCTGATGTGGGAGCGTGATTTGCTGGGCTTGTATATTTCAGCGCATCCACTAGATAAATATAGTGCATATTTTGAGGAGCAGACTGTTGGCCTGAATCAGGTTCAACCTAGTTTTGATGGCCAAAAAGCGACGATTGGTGGTATGGTGATGGATATTCGCACGATTATTACTAAAAGCGGCACCAAAATGGCATTTATGAAGCTAGAGGACAAAACTAGCGAGGCTGAAGTGATTGTGTTTCCTTCGACTTATGCTGAAATTGGCGCGAAGCTACAAACGGACGCAATTTTGCGTATTTCGGGTAAGATTTCTGCGCGTGATAAAGAGGGGAATTTGAAAACCGAAGCTCAATTAATCGCTGAAGAGATTTTTGTGGTGACAGATGAAGAGCTTGAGAATTATGAGGCGACTGGACGGCGAATGGATACTCTGAAAGTGGGTAAAGTCAACCCTCAAAAGAAAGTGATGGCAAATCGTGCTAATAGTTCTGGCGGCAAGAAATTTGTGGCCGAGAACGGCGGCGCAAAAACTTATGTGAGCGATTCCGGCGCTAAGAAGCCGTATGTTAAAAAAACTGAAACTCCAGCACCGAATCCGGCGCGCTCGTATGAAAACTATGAGGCCGAGAAACTCAATAAGCTGTACGTGCATGTCAAAAATCCGAGTGACCACGAATCTTTATTGAAGGTTAAACAATCTTGTAATAAATTTCCTGGTCTAGAAGAAATTATCCTTGTGCTAGGCGAAGAGAAGAAATCTGCGATTCGAATGCCGTTTAAGATTGATACTAAGTCTGATTTGGCGGCCGAGCTGGTGCGACTTTTGGGCGAGGATTGCGTAAAGATTGTTTAGTTTGATAGCATAAAGCAATATAAAAACTCGGCGGGATTCTAACCCTGCCGAGCCTTAATTTCTACTCGTATACCTACATTATACCACAACCATTATAAAAAGTCAAGTTGACATTTTTTTTTTTAGGATAAACTAGACTTATGGTTAAGCATAAACACAATATCCCTCAAACAAAGAACTATTCCACTCTATTTTCTACGGCTGGTAAAGCCTGGGCTAGCGCCCTCGAGCGCCTGCCCAGAAAATACGGGTGATTAGTTCTGGTCATAAACAACAAATCTCAGGTTTCACTATCATTGAGGTAGTTCTAGTCCTAGCTATTGCCGGCCTAATCTTCTTAATGGTATTTATTGCACTACCAGCACTTCAGCGAAACCAGAGAGATGCGCAAAGAAAGCAAGACTTGTCGCGAGTCCTCACCGCTGTGCGAAGTTATCAGTCCACTAATCGCGGTCGGGTGCCTGCGGCGGGCGGGTTTAGCGCTATACTAGTTCCGAGATATCTGTCTCAGGATGGTCAATTTCAAGATCCTGACGGTAGTCAATATCTTTTTGGTAGGGGGACAGACTGGACAGGTAAAGAAAGAAAGAGTTCTGATGGGAAAACTATAGTTAGGGTTTATTGGAGTTCAAGATGTGATGGTGAGAATATTGTTCCGAAGACGGGCCAGAATAATATAGCGCTTACGGTACATCTTGAAGGTGGCGGCGTCTACTGCGTAAACAACTAGCTATTCACACGCAATTTTATAAAGCGCGATTCCGGTTGCTACTGATACGTTAAAACTTTCTTTTATGCCAAACATTGGGATTTCTAGCTTCATATCACATCGATCGAGCAATTCTTGTTCGACACCTTCAACTTCTTCGCCTAAGAGCAGTGCAATTTTGGCGGTTTCTTCTAGTCTGAGATCAGACAGATTAATTGAATCGGTTGTCTGTTCAAGCGCGGCAATTTTATAGCCTTCAGCCTTCAGCTCACTAATCACTTCAGAAATATCTGATGTAATTTCAAACGGCACAAGTTTTTCTGAACCGAGTGCAGTTTTGTGGATCTGATCGTCTAGTTTTTTGGCGATGTGTGGCAGGCGGTTGGTACGTGTAAAATTCTCATTCTGCATGAGCGGGAAAGGTGAATAGCCGCTAAGAATGATTTTTTGCACACCAAAACCCTCAGACGAGCGAAAGATCGCTCCGATATTGTGGGTTGAGCGGATATTATGTGCTAAAACTACAATCTGGCGCGATTGCTGGCGGTTTTGGTTGATTTTGGTATTGGGATTTTTAGTCATTAAAGCTATTTTAACAGAAAAACTACTCAAAATAAAAAGTTTATGTTAAAATTAGAGGTAATGGACGAAGATAAAATTCAAGCACGGCGCCGGCAGCAAGATGAAGATGCGACTGCTAAGCGAGCTACGATTCTAGGTTTGCGCTACTTGGATGCGCGCGAAATTGAAGACAGTTTTCCGCTTGTTAAGAATATGATGAATGTGCAAGATATGTACAAGGGGTTTTTGGCGCCTCTACAATCTGGTGATCCTGGGTCTGGTGCAGCGTGGCGAGTTATGATTACTAGCCAAACGCCAAGTTCATTGACACAATACCTCTTAAAATCCTACAATGACAGAGGCGAAAATATCGAGTTTTTCTTGATTTCTAATTCGGCTTGGCGTAAGATTATGAATCGCTACGATCCGCCGCGCGAAGTTATTTATGATGATATAAAGATTGCTGGCGAGGGTGATAGCGAAACTTTGGCGGCGGTTAGCCAGACCTTAAATTCGGTGGCGACTGATAAAATCTTTGATTTTCTAATTGAGCAGGCTGATAAACTTGGAGCGAGCGATATTCATATCGAAAACCAGCGCCACGCGATTAGAGTTCGGATGCGTGTTGACGGCGCTTTGCACCCTGTGGCGGAGCTTTCGCGTGATCGTTATAGAATTATTATCGGTGAGTTATCTTCGCGGGCGGGTGTTTCGAGTGCTAGTAATGAACCACAATCTGGCCATATGCAAAAAGATATCACTAGAGACGGCGCGTCTTATCTTTTGAACTTGCGTATTGAAACTGTGCCAACTATGTACGGTATGGACGCCGTGATGCGACTTTTTAACTTTGATGAGAGTCTGCTGCAACTCGATAACCTAGGGATTGCTGGTGAGCAGCGCGATGAGATCAATGAAGTTATTTCGCATCCGCGCGGTATGGTGCTGATGGTTGGGCCGACTGGGTCTGGTAAATCCACGACTTTGTACTCGATGATCAATGCGCTTAATACCACTGATCGCAAGATTCTGACGCTTGAGGATCCGATTGAATATGCTATTAGTGGTATTACTCAGATTCCGATAAATACTAATGGCGGTGCTAACTTTGCTGATGGCTTACGTTCGGTTTTGCGGCTCGACCCAGATGTGGTGATGGTGGGTGAGATTCGCGACAAAGACACTGCGCGAACGGCGATTCAAGCTTCAATTACTGGCCACTTGGTGCTTTCGAGCTTTCATGCTAATTCAACTAGCGCGGCGTTTAGTCGTATGATTGATTTAATTGGTGTCAATCCGATCTTTTCGAGTGCGATTAGGCTAGTTATTGCACAGCGTTTGGTGCGAAAATTAGATGAACACAAACAAGAATACCAGCCAGATGAAGCCACTAAAAAATGGGTCCAGACTGTACTTGAAGGTGTAAATTCGGAATATTTACCGCAAGATATTCAAGGCGATTTTAAATTATGGCAGGCCGTGCCGACCGCTGATAATCCATTTGGGTTTAAAGGCCGAACGGTAATTATGGAACAGATGGTGGTGGATGAAAATATTCAGGCGTTTTTGCGTGGTGATATAGAAGATATCCACGCTGAAATTATCGAAAATCAGGCGCGTAAAAATGGTATGTTAACTCTTTTGCAGCAAGGTGTTTTGGCGGCTCTACGAGGTGAGACAACTTTGGATGAAATTAATCGCGTAATTTAGTTTGGATATAAACTTGACTTAGATTTTTTTTTTTTAGTAAAATTAGCTTATGCTTAAAAATAAACTCAATAAAACAACAAACCTAACCACTTCAGAACTAAACCACCATTCTCCTCAAAGTAGGCGCTCGAGGGCGCTAACCCAAGCTTTACCAACTTCTCAGAGAAGATGGAATAGTTTTTCACAAGCCGTAGGATTTACTATTATTGAAGTAATACTAGTACTAGCCATTGCTGGACTTATCTTTTTGATGGTATTTATTGCGTTGCCTGCATTGCAAAGATCGCAGAGAGATTCCTTACGTCGTCGACACGCTCAATCAGTGGCAGATGCGGCGAGTAGAGCGCTGATTAATAATCGTACATTGCTTGGTAGAACTTGGTATATCGATAATCTGATTGCTCGAGGCTATTTGAAAGAAGACGAGATACGTGACCCAAGCACGGGCGAGGTGTATCGACTTGACCCAGCTAATAGCGGGGGTGATTTATACGCTAATTATCAGAATATTCAACCCGGATATTATGGTGCAGATTCTGGTTTTTGTCGAGGGAATAATCCATCAGATACGGCAGGCTCTGGTTCTGGAAGAGAGGGGATGAATCGTGTGTTTATCTTTGGTCTTGAAAGTGGTGGCTGGGTTTGCGCTAGCAATGTAATGAAATAAAAACTCGGCGGAACTCCAAACCCGCCGAGTCTTATTCTCTGCTCGTATACCCTAATTGTACCACAACCACTATAAAATGTCAAGTTGACATTTTTTTAGAATAAACTAGACTTATGATAAAGCATAAATATAATAAAACCAACAAACAACTCACTCCACTCCTAAACCTCCGCTTTCTTCAAGGCAGGCGCTCGAGGGCGCTAGCCCAAGCTTTACCAGCCTTAAATAAAGAGAGGAATAGGAGTTCACAAGCCGAAGGTTTTACTATTATTGAAGTAGTCTTGGTTTTGGCTATTGCAGGCCTAATTTTCTTGATGGTATTTGTTGCTTTGCCGGCACTACAAAGGAGTCAGCGCGACACTCAGCGCAAAAAATGATATGGCGCATTTAAAAACCGCCATAGAGAGCTATAAGGCTAATAACCGCGGACAGTTACCTGGACTTATGGAGTTCAAGGTGGTGGAGCTACGAATAGATTTAAAACTTCCTACTTGGGTGCGAGTGAAGCGTTCGGAGATCCGAGTGGTGTAGAGTATGCTATTTCAGCCAATAATCCGAGCATCAGTTCGCCGGTAGGGTGGATTCATCCGGGCTGGAGCTGGTATGTAGACAGCCCTTCTTATGGCTATAATATAGTTTTTGTATTTATGGGGCATAGATGCAACAATGCTACTAATATCAGTACCACAGGTACGAATAATTATACAATTCTTTATGGTCTAGAATCTGGTGGGTCGGCTTGCTTAGATGGATAAAACCCCTTCACAAAATATCAAAAGTGTGATATAATACCAAAGATTCTAAATAAAAAATAACGATTAAGGATTGATAGGGGCTTTTATATTTGGCTGGCGTCCCCTAAGCGCGGCCGAAATCTGAGAGATCGTAAGAGGAGAAAAGATGAGTTTTGAACTTATTAAGAAAGTGAATGACGAGCAGAAAAAACACGCTGTTGTTGACGTAAAGAGTGGTGATACAGTGCGTGTCCACCAAAAAATTAAAGAAGGTAATAAAGAGCGTATTCAGGTTTTTGAAGGTGTTGTTATCCGAACTGACCGCAAAAAATCTCATACTTCACGCATTACTGTGCGTAAGGTTGCCAGTGGTGTTGGTGTTGAGAAGAGCTTTTTGCTACACAGCCCACTAGTTGAGAAAATCGAAGTTGTGCGCCGTAGCAAAGTTCGCCGCAACTATCTATCGTTCTTGCGCAACCGTAGCGGTAAAAGTGCTCGCTTGAAGCAAGTAACTTTTGACAAAGCTGCTGTAAACACTTTGCCAGAAGAAAAAGTTGCAGAAGTAGCCACGCCAGCTGAAGAAGCTGAAGTTAAAGCTTAATCTGTAATTTATAAAAACCGCCCCAAGTAGAAATGAGGGCGGTTTTGTTTTGGTTTTAGATTTTGTGGTGTAATTTTTAGTGGTTATTTATGTTATAATTAAAATAATGATTTTAGGTATCGATGAAGTTGGACGCGGGGCGTGGGCTGGGCCGTTGGTGGTTGGAGCTTGCGTTTTGAATGGTGCGGAAATTGAGGGTTTAACAGATAGTAAAAAGCTAACCAAGAAACAGCGCGAGGTTCTGAACGCTGAGATTTTGGCTAGTTCGGCGATTGTCGGTTTGGGCTGGGTTGAGCCGTCTGAGATTGATGAAATTGGTTTGAGTGAGAGCCTGCGGCTTGCTACTAAGCGAGCGGTACAAGAAGTGCAGGCGGGCTGTAAAACTCAAAATACTACTTTTGATGAGATTATTATTGACGGCACGGTTAATTTTTTGCGCGCGACGCCTCTTGAGGAATATGTTTCTACTTTAAAGAAAGCTGATCTTTTAATTGCGAGCGTTTCGGCGGCGGCAATTTGTGCTAAGGTTGCGCGGGATAATTTTATGGCGGAATTGGATAAAGAATTGCCTGATTTTAATTTTGGCGGACACGTTGGTTATGGCACGCAGGCGCACCGTCGGGCGCTAGTGGAATTTGGTGCTAATGAATATCACCGAGCGAGTTTTCGGCCGGTGGCGGAGATTTTGGGTGTAGAAATAACTGAGGCGGATAAGGTGGAAATTGCGGCAAAAACTACCAAAAAACTTGGCGATGAAGCTGAAGCGAAAGTGGCGGAATTCCTTGAAGCGCAAAATCATGAGATTGTGGCGCGTAATTGGCGAACTCGCTGGTGTGAGATTGATATAGTTTCTCTACTGGACGGAGTTTATTATTTTACAGAGGTGAAATATCGGAAGAATGATGATTTTGGCGGTTCGAAATACGCCATCAACCAGATGAAATTAAAGCAAATGGCGTTTGCGGCAGAGATTTTTGCATTCAAAAATAAACTTAAAAATGTGGATTTAAGATTGTCTGCGGCGCTGGTAGATGGCGAGGGTGAGATTGATTGGTTTGAGATTAGTTGATTCTTGTATTGACTGAGCCTCACGCAGCGACGCTCAAAGCGACTGCAGCCCGAGAAACCGACTGGATTTCGCGGCGCGTAAGGGCTGAGCAAGGGAGTGTTCAGGCAATACAAGAGCTACGCTAGATTAGCAATTGTTCAAAACCTTCTTCATCGCCGATTTCTCAGCCTCTGTCACCCATAAAACATATTTTTGTTTAACTCTAATTTGCCTATCAATATATTGACACCGAAAAGCACGATTTTCGGGCAACCAACTGGCGGCGTCGCTGTCACCCTTTTGCTGATTGGCCGGGCCGTCGACCGCTAATAAATTTAGCGGATCATTAGCGAGTTCGGCTCTTTGTTTGGAGGAAAGCTGCTGAGCACCCTTTTGCCAAGCATCGGATAGCGCCACTACGTGGTCAATCTGTACGGCGCTAGAATTAATGCTACGCGAAAATTCAATTTGCACGCTAGTATAAGGGTCGTTTAACGTGCCGGTCACGATTTGGCATTTTTCATTTTCGGTAGTGTTTATCAAATCTCGCTTGAGGATTTTATTGCGTGTATCGCAGCCGTCAGAATGGGTAGACCATCCACGACCAAATTGCTCTCGTGTGTAGCCAGTCTTTGGCGCCCTACCTTTGATAGGTAAACCTTCTAAAATCTGTGCGGTTTCAATGAGTCTCTCACTTTGTTGAACTGGGCTGGAATTCCATAATTCTTGGTTTGAATATGTCAAAAAGGTCGAAACTACCGCAGTAATTAAAACTACGATTATGCGTTTGGTTCGAAAGCTTGTTCGTCTTTTTGCCATAAGTATATTATATTACAATCTTTCTAATAATGTAAATTTCGTTTTTGTGATGAGATTAAGGCGGCTATTAGTGTCGATTTTGTGTTATAATATTTATATGAATCAAAAGCCAAAAACTAAATCCGTCTTTAGTAAGATAGCGAATTTTGTTTTAACTTTACTTTTGTTGGCGGCCTCTTTTGCGATTATTGTTTTTCAACAGCAGATTCGCGATTACGCGATAACTTTTAATTATGAGCCGTCAGCTGAGATTTATGAAATTACGCAAAAAATTAGCCTAACAAAAGAGGCTGAACGGATTTTTTATGCTGCTGACCCACAGGTGGAAGATGCAGAAGATTTTAATAAGAATTGCACTAATCGGCTTGAACAAACTACGGTTTTGGGCTGTTACAAAGACGATCGGATTTATATTTTTGACGTTGTCAATCCGGAACTGGTAGGGATCAAAGAGGCAACGGCGGCGCACGAGCTTTTGCATGCTGTATGGGTTAGATTGAGCGAAAGCGAGCGCGAGAGGCTATCTGGAGAATTGCTGCGCGAATATGATCGTGTGAAAACTCCTGATCTGGAGCAAGTGATGAAAAATTATGAAATTACTGAGCCTGGGCAGCACGAAAATGAGCTTCACTCGATTTTGGCTACAGAATTTGCTGATTTATCGCCAGCTTTAGAAGCGCATTATGCTCGGTATTTTACGGATCGCACCAAGGTTTTGGCGTTCTATGATAGTTATAATTCTAGGTTTGTTGAACTTAAAGACGAATCCGATAAGATTTTGAAGGAAATTGATGCGCTAAGAGCACAAATTGAATCAGACTCTGCCGATTATCAGCGCGAAATGGCGAATTTGAATACTAAAATTTCACAATTCAATACTTGGGCACGAAACGGACATTATACTAGCCAAGAGGAGTTTCAGGCCGATCGGATGGCTTTACAGGATGAGATTAATGAGATGAACGCTCGAAGGAATGAAATTAACGGTAGGGTTGATCAATTTAACTCTTTGAGCGAGCGATTGAAGCAGATTTCAATTGAGTCAAAACAGCTCACCGAAAGTATTGATTCACGCTTGACGGCGCCGAGCGATATTTAAAAAGCTGTCAGATTATGGTAAAATAAATTTGTGGCGAAATTAAAAACCAAATTTGTGTGTCATAATTGTGGCGCAAGCTACCCGAAATGGTCTGGCCGATGTGAAAACTGTGGTGAATGGAACACTCTTTTAGAGCAGGTCCCAGAATCGATTGGTAAATCGGCGGTCAGTAAAAGCGCAAATTCTGGGCGAGTTTTGGATGCACAGAATATTGAAAATATATCAAGTGGCAAAAAGCAGCCTCGAGTTTCAACCGGAATAAAAGATTTAGATTCGGTTTTGGGCGGTGGAATTTTGCCGGCCGGCGTGATTTTGATTGCTGGTCAGCCCGGCATTGGTAAATCTACACTTTTGATGCAGATTTCCGGAGAAATTGCTAAAAATGAGCCGGTTTTATATGTTTCGGGTGAAGAATCAGCTGAACAAGTGGCTCTCAGAGCGGCGCGGCTTGGAGCGAATAATTCTAGTCAGCTAAGATTTGCTAGCAGTACGAGTGCCGATGATATCGCGGCGACAATTCGTGATGGTAAACATAAAGTTGTAATTATTGACTCAATTCAGACGCTGGCAATGAACGAAATTTCGAGTGCGCCAGGAACGGTGAGCCAGATTACGAATTCGTCGAATCTAATTATCCAAGCGGCGAAAAATTCCAATACGGCGGTGATTATGGTTGGTCATATCACCAAAGAAGGCAGTATCGCTGGTCCGAAAACGCTTGAACATATGGTAGATGTTGTACTGAATTTTGAAGGCGATCGTTATGGCGGCTTCAAAGTTGTGCGGGCTGTTAAAAACCGATATGGCTCAACTACTGAGGCGGCGATTTTTGAAATGAACGACACTGGTCTGCAGATTGTCGAAAATCCTTCGGCGGCTTTGTTGGCCGAGCGTCAAAACACCGACGGCTCAATAATTATGGCGACGCTTGAAGGCACACGGCCGATTTTGGTCGAGATTCAGGCTTTGGTTACACCTAGTAATTTTGGCTACCCCAAGCGCACCGCCAGTGGCTTTGACCTCAACCGACTTAATTTGCTAGTTGCTGTTTTACAGCGACGAACTAAACTGAATTTATCTGATAAAGATATTTTTATCAACGTGGTTGGCGGTCTGAAACTGAATGATCAAGCGGCCGATTTGGCAGTTGCGATGGCGATTGCTAGCGCTGCGGCTGGGCGAAAGTTGAGTGACGGCGTAGTGGTTTTTGGCGAAGTTGGTCTGGGCGGCGAAATCCGTACGGCTGTTCAGGCCGATCGGCGAATTGCTGAGGCTAAAAAACTTGGGTTTTCGAGTGCGATTGCACCGCGTGTTTCGGGTAAAAATCAGAAATTTATCACACCCGTTAAAGATTTGCGCGACGCTCTAGTGAAATATTTGCAATAAATTTGCCACCAAACAAAAATAATTTGAAAGGAAATTATGGAACTATTTTTATTAATTTTAATTGTCGCGATGCTGGGATATTTGATTCTAGTAACCGACAGAGTGCATTTTAAAAAGGAGTCAAATCGTGAACTTTTGATCGATACTTCGATTTTGATTGACGGTCGATTTTTGGCGGTTGCGAAAACTGGATTTATTGCGCACAAGATTTTGATTCCTCGCAGCGTGGTGGGCGAACTACAGCTTTTGGCTGATGGTGGTGACGACGACAAGCGAACCCGTGCGCGCTACGGTTTGGATATTATCGCTGGCTTGCAGCACCAGAAAAGCTTGCAGGTTGAGATTTTGCAAGACGGCGCAACTGCGCGCGAAGGTGTTGATAACCGCCTAATTAAGCTCGCCAAAGAGCGTGGCGCAATGATTTGTACCGCCGATTATAACCTAAATAAAGTGGCGAAAGTTGAAGGGATTCAGGTTCTCAATATTAATGAATTGGCACAATCGGTTCGGGCGAATTATTTGCCAGGCGAAAGGTTGATGCTAGAATTAACCGGCCGTGGCAATGAGAAGAAGCAGGCTGTAGGGCACCTACCAGACGGCACAATGGTGGTAGTAGAAAACGCCGAACGGCTAATTGACACCGTGGCAGAAATTGAATTTATTAGAATGCTACAAACTGCAGCTGGTAAAATGATGTTTGCTAAAATTGCTAGCGAAAATAAATCAAAAACTCAAACCGAGCAAAAAGCTAACGGGCGCAAACAATTACCAGCTCGATCTAAGACTACTAAAACCGTAAAGTCCGCAAAACCTAAAGCTGAAAGTAGGGCGAGAACTCAATCAGTAGCTAAAACAGCGAAAGCTTCTCAGGCGAATAAAAAGCCGGCAAATCAAAAGCCAAAAACTCAACGCCGTCGCCGCAGTCCAGAAGATTCTCTAGTGGAACTGGCCAATCGCTAATTGAAATAAACGGCAGTTTTTGCTAAAATTATAGATAAAAGAAAGGAAAATATGGCAGATTTTAATAAGATTTTAACTCCAGGAAATTATAACGAGGGAATTATCAATGTTGTGGTGGAAATCCCAACAGGTTCAACTCATAAAATTGAATGGAATCGTGAACTAGCAGTGATGCAGCTTGACCGCGTAGAGCCAAAAGCGTTTGCGAAGCCAACAAACTATGGATTTATCCCGCAAACTTTAGATGAAGATGGCGACGAATTAGATGTTCTACTAATCACTAACGACCCGCTAACAACTGGAATTTTTCTAGAAGCGCGCATTTTGGGCGTGATGAAATTTGTTGACGACGGCGAAGTTGATGACAAAATTATTGCCGTGCCAGCTGACGATCGCGACACCGGCAACGCTTATCAATCACTAGAAGATTTACCAGAGCAACTAATCAAACAGATTGAATTCCATTTTAATCACTACAAGGATTTGAAAAAGCCAGGCACAACTAAAGTTGAGAAATTCGCTGGAGTTGAAGAGGCTAAAGCGATTATTGTTGAATCAATTGAGCGCTGGAACGATAAATAATTTCAGAGATTAAAAATAAAGGCGAGAATTATAATCTCGCCTTATTTGTTTAGTCCATTTCTTCGTTAGAAGCTTCGATCGAATCTTCAATAAGATTTTCAAGCTTTTTGCTACTTGTTGTTGCTTCAATTCCTCGCGTAATCTTTGATTCTCTGCCTTTAAAACCCCACGTTCAGCTTTTAGACGTTTCACTTCAGCTTTTAGGCGCCCAAGTTCAGTATCTACATCTTTAATAAGTTGATCAATTTCTTTCTTTACCACCATATTATTCATCTCCCGCTATAGAGTTTGTATTTCGTAAAATCTCAATCATTTTAGAGACAATGTATTTAGCACTATTGCAATCTTTGATTCTATAAGCGCTGACATATCTGGCGTTTAAGATGTTATTGATCGTGTGCGAATGCAGGCCGTCGTAAAAAACAAATGATTGCTTACTGCGAGATCTGCTTTGCACGGTTCGTAATTTTTCATCATCACGAACTATTACAATTACAACATTTATATCGAGCATCTTTAGATCGCGTTCGATTGTGCCGTGCTTATTGCAATAAACTATAACTTTCTGACCTTTTAGCATTTCAAGTTCATTTTTGGAATATTCTTGCTGAATTTGTTGCAAGAAATTATCTGCGGCCAGAGTTTTTTGTTTTGGCTCCGCTCTGGGCTTAGATTCAGGAATCTTTTCTAGTTTTTTGACTGATAATTCATTTCTAAGCTTTGAAACATCCTTGCTCAATCTATGAACCTGCTTGCTTAGGCCCTTCGTTTGGCTGGCTTGATCCGTCATTGAAGTGAGAACATCAAGGATTGAAATATCCTGCAGAGAATTCAATTTTTGCAGTTCCGCTTTGGCTTTTTGAAGCTCAGATTTTAAGCTATTTATCGCTGAATCTTTGCTAGCTAATTGATTTTTTAAGCCTGCATCATCGGATTTTACTCGTGTAATGTAGCTTTGGAAATCGCTTAGCTGTTTACGCTGATTTTCGATACGCTTGTTGAGTCTAGTAACTTCGTTCTGACTGCTTTGCGCGACATGGTTTGAATTTTCCAGCTCGGTTTCTTTACTTATCAATTGACTTTTGAGGTCTCGATTTTCAATCTTTAGCTCATCAATTAAAGCCTGATCTTCTGCATTTGTCTGAGATTCTAAGAGTAACTTTTCTAGTGTCTTAATCTGTTTCTTAAGAGAATCAACTTTTTGCCTTCGTTCGGACAACTGATTTTTGCTGTTTGATATTTCAGCCTTTTGTGAGGCAATAACTTTTTGCAGGCGCGAATTTTCGGCGCGCGCATTTTCATTATTACTCCACTCCTCAAAGTCGGCCATGTGTTTTTGGAGAGTTTTTTGCGACATTTCACCGCTGTTTATTCTGTCCATCACCCAAGGCTTTTTGAAAATTTTAACCCAATCCAGAAAGCCGCGCTTAGCTTTGGCTTGCATTAGGATTAGATTCTTCGACTGTTTCTCGGTGCGAAATATTGCCGCAGGCTTACTCCTCTTTGGCTTTTCCTGAATTTTCAACATCTTATCTTAACACCCCTTTAAAAGTATTTCGAAAAATTAAAAAATGGATATTTGAAGGTTCTAATCTTTCGATTTGTATAGTATTATCTCAATATTTGCCATTAATTGCAAGCTTGAGCGCTTTATTTATATCATGAATTCTGTTAAAATCTATATATGAAAAAGACCGAACTTATAGCTCAAGCTGAACAATTTTATGACGATGGGGAAATCGCACGGCTTGAAGCGGCGATTGAATTCGCTACTGAAAAACACCGCGGGCAAACTCGTAAAAGTGGCGAAGCTTATATTCGGCATCCGCTTAAAGTGGCAAGTTTCTTGATTGAATGGGGAATGGATATTGACAGCGTGATTGCTGGTGTTTTGCATGACACAGCAGAAGATACTGAAACCACGCTTGAGGAAATAGAAGATAATTTTGGCGAAACGGTTGCGTTTTTGGTTGATGGCGTGACAAAAGTTGGTCGAGCGCGAGCTGGTATGAGCCATTTGGAATCTTATTTGCCGCAGACTAAAGATAATTTAAGTAAGCTTTTGATAGCGGTTGGACAAGATGTCCGTGTGGTGATTATTAAGCTGGCAGACCGTTTACACAATATGCAAACCCTGCAGTATATGTCGCCCGAAAAGCAGCAAAAAATCGCTCGCGAAAGTTTGGATGTGTTTGCGCCGATTGCCGATCGTCTTGGCATGGGTCGTGTGCGCATGCAGCTCGAAGAGCTTTCATTTTCTTATCTTGAGCCAGAGGAATTTAAGCACCTACAAAATGAAATGCGCAAACGTTTAGGTAAAAGTACGCGACGCTTGGGTAGAGTGCGACAAGCGGTTGAAGCTGAGCTAAACAGGGCTGGAATCAAGTTTGAGATTTCTGGTCGGGTCAAAAGTATTTATTCATTACATAAGAAATTAAAAAAGTATAATGGTGATATTGATCAAGTCTATGATCTGATGGCACTACGCATTATTGTAGAGAATAAAGAGGACTGCTATCGCGTGCTGGGAATTTTGCACAGTATTTATTTGCCGATGATTGCGCGAATTAAAGACTATATTTCTTTACCAAAACCCAATGGATACAGAAGTTTGCATACAACTGTAATTACGCCGAGCAAATTGATCGCTGAATTTCAGATTAGAACTCAAGAAATGCACGAATATGCCGAGCGTGGTCTGGCGGCTAGTTTTCATTATCACGAGCAAAAATCGGATAAAAATTACCTTAAAGGTAAAACGTCTAAAAAGAATTCTAAGCGCAAAGAAGTTCGTGGCAATGGCGGTTTATCGAATGAGCTGCAATGGATTTCACAATTACAAGATGTAGCGCAGCGTTTGCGTGAAGGCGAGGAGATTTCGCCAGATCAGCTAGAGATTGATATTTTTGGTAATCGAATCTTCGTCTACTCGCCAAAAGGTGATATTTACAACTTGCCAGAAGGCGCCCTGCCACTTGATTTTGCCTATATGGTGCATAGCGATATTGGTGGCAACGCTTATGCCTTTAAGGTTAATGAAAAAATCCACGCTTTTGACAAGCCGCTGACTGAGGGCGACGTGGTAGAGGTTTTGACTCGTAAAAATTCCGTGCCAAAAGTTGACTGGTTGGACTTAGTTAAGACTTCGCACGCGCGGAGCAAGGTTCGAGCCCAGCTAAAGAAGGCGGGGCTAATTGAATCAACTACTAATGCTGCCGCTATTAAGGCACGAAAATCTGCCAACAAATAACCACTAGCGTATTCTCCTAAAAAATGTTAAAATAGAGAAAAGTATTAAATTTCAATCTAAAGGAGAAATGATGGCGAAAAAAGTCGCGATTAATGGGTTTGGGCGAATCGGTCGCAATGCATTCAAAATTGCATTTGAGCGAGATGACGTCGAGATTGTCGCTATTAACGATTTAACAGATACAAAAACTTTGGCTCACTTGCTAAAATATGATTCAACTTATGGCACTTATCACCACGAAGTAACATATGACGAAAATAGCATTATTGTTGCTGGCAAGAAAATTCGCGTTTTGAGCGAAAAAGAGCCGGCTAATTTGCCTTGGCGAGATTGTGAAGTTGACGCAGTGATCGAATCAACTGGATTTTTTGTTGATCCGGCAAAAGCGCGCGCTCATATTAAAGCCGGTGCGAAAAAGGTTGTAATTAGCGCTCCAGCTAAAGGTGAAGGTGCAAAGTTTGTGGTTTTGGGCGTAAATGAAAATACCATTACTCAGTCTGACGAAATTATCAGTAATGCAAGTTGTACAACCAACTGTATTGCGCCAATCATGGCGATTCTTGATCGTGAATTTGGCATTGAAAAATCAATGATGACAACCGTGCACAGCTACACCGCTAGCCAAAAGCTACAAGATGCGCCGGCTAAAGACTTGCGCGAAGCCCGAGCAGCAGCTGAAAATATCGTACCTACAACAACTGGTGCAGCTATTGCAACGGCAAAAGTTGTGCCAAATTTGGCTGGAAAATTTGATGGCTTAAGCGTGCGTGTACCAACTCCAACTGTTTCGTTGAGTGATATTACAGCCGTGATTCGCCGCGAAACTACTATCGAAGAAATCAATGATATCTTTAAACGTTCAGCTAGCGAACCATTCTACCAGGGAATCTTGGGTGTAACCGAAGAAGAATTAGTTTCGAGCGATTTTAAAGGCGATTCTCACAGCTGTGTGGTAGACCTAAAATTAACCAACGTAATTGGCGGAAACTTGATCAAAGTGGTTGCTTGGTACGACAATGAATGGGGTTACAGCAATCGATTAGTTGAATTAACTGCAGATGTTGCGGGCAACAACTAGGTTTTAAGATGAAGATTTTTGTAGGAACTGATCATAATGGTTTTTACCTCAAGGCGAAGCTGCTTGATTATTTAGCGCAGCGCGGTTATGACGTAGAGGATGTTAGTGCAAAGGAGCTAGACTCGAACGATGACTTCCCAGAATTTGCACAAAAAGCTGTTATGAAGATAAAGTCAAGCGAGGATGCTGACCCGCGAGCAATCCTACTTTGCGGTGGCGGGCAAGGAATGTGTATGGTAGCAAACCGTTTTAAAGGAATTCGAGCGGCCGTAATTTGGGACGCCGAAGAAGCTAAATGGACACGTAATGACAACGACAGTAATGTTTTATGCTTGCCTTCACGAATTTTTGATAAACCCGAAAAAACCGAAGATTGGAAGCGGATTGTTGACACTTGGCTAGAAACTCCATTTGCAGATGCCCCACGCTTTAGAAGACGAAATAAACAGATTGACGAGGTGTAATGATTGTACCAGCAGTTTTGGCTAGCACGCCAGAAGAATATCAAAATCAAATTGAAAGAGTCCATGATTTCGCTGAGCGTGTTCATATTGATGTGACCGACGGTGAATTTGCGACGAATCTAACCGTTCCAGAAGACCAAGTTTGGTGGCCAAAAGAGTGGAAAGCTGATATCCATATGATGGTAGCTCGACCTAGTGAACATTTACCAATGATAATGCGCTTAAACCCGAATATGGTAATTTTTCACGCTGAAGTTGAAGAAGATTTGGTGCCGATTTTTGAAAAATTAAAGAGCGAAACGTTGATTAAGCCGGGTGTGGCTTTGCTTCGATCGACCGTGCCCGAAACTGTTGCGCCAGCGATTAAAGCGGCTGAACATGTGTTAATTTTTAGTGGTAATTTGGGTGAATACGGCGGCAAAGCTTATATGATGCAGCTTGAAAAAATCCGCCTAGTTAAAGAAATTAATAGTAACGTCGAGATCGGCTGGGATGGTGGCGCGAATATCGAGAATGCGTTTTCGCTTGGTCAAGCTGGAGTGGATGTTATAAATGTCGGTGGTGCGATCGCTAATGCGGCTGACCCAGGGGCTGTCTATCGCGCGATGCAAGAAGAAATTGGCCGAAAGGGAACGATTTAAATGGATCAGAAACCAAATCGTATTCCACGGATTATTTCGATTGGTGCAGCGATTCAGGATGTTTTCTTGAGTAATTCGCCAGCTTTTCAGACGGTGAAAATTGATTCAACTCATGAAATGACTGAACTTGAGTTGGGTGCAAAGATTGACGTCAATAAAATTGACTTTTCGACAGGTGGTGGCGCGACTAATGCTGCGGTGACTTTTGCTCGCCAAGGCCTATATTCTAGTTTTATGGGTGTAGTAGGGGATGATATTCCAGGCGATACCATTCTGAAGGTTTTGGATGAAGAGAACGTTGATACTTCGCGCGTGATTATGGATGAAGATTATAATACTGACTACTCAACAGTAATTTTGGCACCCAACGGCGAGCGCACAATATTGACCTATCGGGGCGCCTCGGCACAGCTCAAGAGTGAAGATTTATCAATCGGTAGAGATGAATTTGACTGGTTTTATGTTTCGAATCTAGCTGGTCGGATGAATTTCATAGATGATATATTTTCTGAAGCGCGTGACAAAGCGGTGAAAATTGTTTGGAATCCAGGTAAAAAAGAATTGCTGGAGACCGAAAAAATGAAATCACTTTTGGATGATGTTGAAGTTTTAATCGTAAATAAACAAGAGGCGCAAACAATTTTTGAGGGCAGTACGCTCGAAGAACTAGTACATCACGCTTTGAATATGGTTCCAGTAATTATTATTACCGATGGACCGAACGGAGTGATCGCGAGTGACGGTAAAACCATTGTGCGCGCTGGAATGTACGAAGATGTAGCTTCAGTTGATCGCACGGGCGCGGGCGATGCGTTCGGGTCGGGATTTTTGAGCCAGTGGGCGCAAGGCGCGGACTTGAAACAGAGCCTACTGTTTGCTAGCGCTAATTCGACTTCTGTCATTCAATATATCGGTGCGAAGACTGGAATTTTAGACCAAGATGCAGAGCTTCACTCGATGCCAATGTCGGAGGTTGATATGGTATGAGTACTTTAGCAGATGTCTTAGGCTTAAAAAACGACGAAGCTTATGATTTTGACAACAAAATTGTCCGTCTAGAAGCCAAAATTACAGATCAAACTAATATAATCGCCGAATTTACAGCTAAGATTTATGAAAATTCAGCGATCGGACTTCAGGCTATGGGTTTTGAAAGAGGCGAAGT
The DNA here is from genome assembly GCA_964465135.1 of uncultured Candidatus Saccharibacteria bacterium. Taxonomy (GTDB): domain Bacteria; phylum Patescibacteriota; class Saccharimonadia; order Saccharimonadales; family Saccharimonadaceae; genus Nanogingivalis. Next base: position 1,339 of record CAYXHY010000005.1, on the reverse strand, counting down.
CACCGGTCAAGAAGCCTTCACAGCCTTAAAAAATCTTTCAGAAAAAAACGACGATTTAAACGAACAATTCTGGGAGAACCATAAGGCGACGATTTTCTTTACAGTTGACGGCTTGGTTTCAGCTAATAAACGAGATGTTGAGAAAAGCTTAACCGATCAACTAGAATTTTCTCAGCGGAAATTTGATGAGGCGAGGCAAGAGATTATCAAAAAACTTGCAGAATCGTATGCCGATAAAATCAGCTACAGTGATGAAGCAGAAATTATAGAAATTTTAACCAACTAATTAATAAAAGGAGAAAAATGAGATATCAGATTTGTGTATCAGGAGCAGCATCGGGCGAAAGTGTATTGGCTTCGCATAAACTAGCGTTTAGGCTGGGACAGGAAATCGCGCGTCAGGGCAAAACTCTAACAACTGGAGCTACCGTTGGTTTGCCACATTATGCTGCGATGGGAGTGGTGAGCGTAAAAGGCCGAACTGGTCTAAGCATTGGCTTCTCTCCAGCGGCCAGTTTTAAACAACACGTTAACACCTATCGCCTACCGGTAAAAGAATTTGACTACATTAACTTCACCGGAATGAGCTACGTTGGCCGCGACATTCATCTTGTGCTGAGCTCAGATGCGGTAATTACAGTTGGCGGTCGAATGGGTAGTTTACATGAGCTAGCTACCGCACTAGAGAGTCGTAAAATTTGTGGAGTGTTGCTAGGCAGCAAAGGCTTGGCTGATTATGTGCCGACATTACTTTAAAACATTGAGAGTCCAGGGTTTAAAGATATTATTTATGACGACAACCCCGAAAGGTTAGTACAAAAAGTCATTGCGGCAATCGACGCAAAATATGCCGATTTCGAGGCGCCAATTGATAACAATCATATGTCAGAGAATAGATCGGGTAATGGTTAGAGTTAGTTTATTTTTTAAAAATTTAGCGACATTTTAATAAAACCCTTGACAGCCCCCCTCCCCCCCATGTTAGGCTTGAAACATGAAGATGTTTAAGTTTAAATCTCATCAATCATTCATCAAAAGTAATTCTCGTCCCGCCTTTACTATTATCGAGGTGGTGCTTGTACTAGCTATTGCTGGCCTAATCTTCCTGATGGTCTTTATTGCTCTTCCTGCCTTACAACGCAACCAGCGCGATGCTCAACGCAAAAACGATCTCGGTCGACTCCTTACTGCTCTGCAAAACTATCGAGCCAATAACAAAGGTAAAGCGCCACCGAACAGCAGCGATTTTAGAGGTAAGCTAGTTCCAAATTATTTGGAAGTTGGCGGTGATGACTTTCGTGATCCATCTGGACTTCCTTATAGGATATCTTCAGGGACT
>CAYXHY010000004.1:0-31983 GCA_964465135.1 uncultured Candidatus Saccharibacteria bacterium | reverse complement strand
CTAAATCCAATTTAAACTCCCCTTACGCCTCCCTAGCCTAATTTGCTTTTTTTATTTTTTATTTTTTAATATAGTTTTTTCTTACAGTCCTCCTTTACCTTTCCTCTCGTTTACAGAACAAAAAGCGAACAAATACTCCACCGCCACTTTCCCGCCCTATAATCTATAAACAGCCTTGCCTTCCACTCGAAGGTCTACATATTTAGGCGATGCGCCTATCTCTTTAAAATAATCCACCGCCTGGCGAAAAGACAACACCTGCCCTTCTGCCGACAGTGTAGTTAAAAATTTAGCTGGATACACAATACCTTTAGCGTAAACTTCAACTTGGCGCAGACTAGCCGGAGGGATTACAATCCGCTCGATTTCCAGACCATTATTATCGGCCGCACCAATCATCTTGCCTACAAAACTCAAAAAACTATTACTGGCAACCACATTCCCATTAGTTTTAATTCCACTATCGTCAGAGATAGCAATATCAGGTTGATCATAATAATTAACTGCAAAAGACACGCCAGAGCGGTCAACAAAGTACTTTTTGTCATCGTCAATCCAGACAGCCACCGGCTTTCGCATATGTAAATTCATTTCGTATTGCACGAATCCTTTTGTCGTCAAATCTCCAACTGCTTCAACTTCAGGATTTTGGGCCTGCAGGGCGGTCAACAATTTATCTCTGTCAAAAAACAGTCGCAACCTTTCTATTGGATGATCTCGATAGTACTTTTCAACAACTGTAGCATAATTACCTGAAGTTTCTACCTGAGCACCATCAGAAGTAATAACATCAACTTTAATAACAATTTGCACCAGAACAAACATTATCACCAAGCTAGCAGCAACCAAAAATGCAAAAAATGAACCGAGTTTTCGTCGCCGGACAATCAGCTCACGAGCTTGAGTGCGTTCCGACTCTTCTTTTCGGTAACCCGAAATAGTCTGCCCCCGACCAAAAGAAGTAGCAGGGCGCTTTTTCACTTCCTGATCAGCATTTCTACGGCGCGGAGCTTCTTTATCTAATGCTAGTTGTTTTTTTCGGAGCATTATATTTACTATTTAGCAGCAAATCCTGTATTGGGCGCGGTAATATCAACGCTCTCAGTTTTGCTAGAATTATTATTTTCGCCGCCCGCATTAAGCGACCCTTGCCCTTCACTATCTGAATCGATATACTCGTACCCTCGGTATAGATTAATAACATTGCCGTTAATATCCACAACCTCAATATCAACAAAGCCAGCCGAATGTGCAGGAACAATTAGATCAATAGTCTCATGATCAATAACTTCAAAATCTGTAACTACAGATGATCCAAAAGATATCGAGACCGGCTGAATAGTTGGGATTTGGCCAAATGAATTGGTTGTGTCTTGAGGATAACGGACGCCATCCGGATTAGCATTGCCCCAACTAAAAACTTTACCGCTTTTGGTTAGCATTATAGCCCCTGTAGTATTACCTTGGATAGCCTTAATCCCTTCTCCGCTGAAACGGTCTGTAATATCTTGGGGCGCAAGAACTCGCGTATCATTTACACCGAATGCTCCCACCTGGCCAGTCTGATTATGACCCCAAGAATAAACTTTGCCAGATTCAGTCACAACTATAGAATGTTGATGACCAAGACCAACTTTCACCACTCTATCGCCTGGGAATAACGAAGTTATATTTCGTGGGCTATCAATCACATTAACGATAGACCCTGTACCGGCTTGACCACTAGCACTATACCCCCAAGCCAGCAACTCGCCAGAGTTAGTTATAGCCATAGTATGACCAAGCCCAGCGCTTATCTGAGATATGATTTCTCCGTTAAATATAGATGTTATATTATAAGGCTCTTCTACCCACCCAGTACTATTATCAATGCCTAGGCTTCCATATCCGTTATAGCCCCATGCAAAGACGTTATCGAAGAATCCTTTAGTGATTGTATATTCATCACCAGCAATAACAGCATATGGTCTTTCAAGAGATGAGAAATGATGAGTTATGTCTTGCGGAGTATAGTAGTTATTACTATCATTTATACCTAATTGATTAGAGTTATTTCTACCCCAGGTAAAAATTCTTCCCGCACCGGTAACTGCAGCCGTATGATTAAGCCCAGCCGCCACTTGAATAATTATCCCAGTTTCTAAATTAAACTGGTCCGTTATCTCTAAAGGAGTTAGTTGTCTAGTCTGGCCATCCTCCAAAACTCCAGCGCCAAGTTGACCGTAATTATTAGCGCCCCAAGCATAAACCTTCCAAGATTTTGTAATTGCGACGGAATGACTCATTCCTACAGCAATCTGATAGATAGTCTCGCCACCAAACTGATCAGTAATGTCTACGGGGGTACTGTGACTAACCGTGTCGCCAGTGCCTAGTTGGCCATAACTATTCGCCCCCCAAGCATAAACTCTTCCTGTCTTAGAAACAGCAAAATGGTGATTGTATTTGCTATAAATCTGATCGATCTCATCATTAGCGTTTAAGATAAATTCTGAACCTTTAAGCTGAATTTTATTACCACCCTCAATAGAACCCTGGGTTTCGGAAAGCGACGAGATAGACATAGCATTTGCCACCCGTGATACAGGGATTAAGATAATACCGCAAACTACCGCAATAATCGTCATAAGGCTAATAGCCTTATGCACACCTTTTAATTTTAGCATTTTCATTTTATAGTCTCCATTAATTATGTATATACTTATATTACCATAAGAGCAGTATTTTGAGAATAGCATAAGCCTTTCATATAGTATTTACGAAGCCACGCTAAGTACAATATCCGCCATCTCCGATGCTGATTTAGGGTTTGCGAATTTAGCGAATTTACGAGATAGATTAGTCATCTTTGACTCATCTTGTAATAGCTCCAATATTTTATCACTTAATAGCTCTGGATTATCTTCTAGTTTATCGTCATCGACTAATTCAACCGCTTGCTTATCTGCATAGACCATAGCGTTTTTAACCTGATGACCACCTGTCAGACGTACATTCGGTACTAAGATCGTTGGTTTAGCAAGCGCTGCCAGTTCTAGATTACTAGTTGCACCAGCTCGTGCCACCACCAAATCGGCCGCCGCAAGATATTTCCACATATCTTTAGAGATAAAATCATACAAATAGAAATCTTTTAAATTATGTTTAGTTATCTTCGAATTAAGCTCTGTATAGTTTGAGACGCCAGAGACTAGGACTATTTGCGCCGATCGTACTAATTTTGGGGCCTCATATGCCGCTGCATTGTTCAGTCTAGCTGCTCCAAGCCCACCACCAGTTATTAGAACTAGCGGTTTATTGGATTTAAATCCTAATTCTCGCTTAAATTCTGTACGCTTCTCTAGAGAATACTGGCGGAATTCATTACGCACCGGCACACCAACATAGGTCGAAGTTTCTGGCGGATAATTATAGAATTCCAGCGGCGCTCCAGTTGCAATAGCTCGCGCAAACTTTGCCAAAATACGGTTAGCTAGACCTGGATGAGCGTCAGAATCATGTGTCACAATCGGTATTCTTAGTAGCCACGCAGCCAAACCAATCGGTACACAAACAAAGCCCCCTTTGCAAAAAATTACGTCTGGTCGCCAAAATATCAGCTTGAATAAGCTCTGAATAACACCCCAAATATTCTTAAAGAAGTCAACTAGATTTCCCCATAAAACGCTTGGTACAGTGAAATGTTGCCAGAATGTTAGATGATTGTATCGCCGTAATTTACCACTGCTAATTGCACTTACCTCGATATCTTCGCCAAACTCACTTTTTATGATATTTCTAGCTTGCGGCAAGAATTTCTTGTCGCACCAAAAACGAATCTCAGTCTCCTGCCCTGCTCGTTTAGCTAAAATCTCTTTAAAAACCGCCACGACTGGAATAACGTGACCGCCCGACCCGCCGCCGGCTGCCAGAATTTTCATCTTTTCCCTCCTTAAAATCATCAAATTCTCTAAATGATGTCCATCTAGATAAGCTAAAAATTAAACCCAAAACTAGCGAGATAAATATCATACTCGTACCACCAAAAGACAGCAATGGTAGCGTGATACCGGTTAGTGGAATCAAGCCAATCATTGCCGCCACATTCATTATTACGTGAACTGCTAGCCAGCCAAAAACACCGGCCGCCAGCACTCTGCTGGCTGGATTTTCAATATGCGAAGCGACTCGCAAGATCCGCATCAGCAGCCCAAAAAATAGCCCTAAAATAACCATTAAACCGACAAAACCGAAAGTTTCGCCCATAATAGCAAATACCGAGTCATTTACGGCTTCAGGTAAATATCCTGTAGCCTGGACTGAATTACCAATACCTACGCCAAACAAACCGCCAGAGCCGATTGCTATTTTAGCATGACAAATGTGATAATCCCCGGCACTTTCTGGCGCTGAAAGTTCCGCACAGTTTTCGTTACCAAAAGTTGCTATACGTACTATTCGGTGCGGAGCAACAATAATCAATCCAAAAATCATAACTAGCGCAATAGCTCCAAACCGTAGGATATTTTTATTACTAAGTCCTGCCATAACTAGCTGCGCGGCAACAATCGCGATTAAAGAAACAGCCGTTCCTAAATCTTTTTGAAATCCAGCGATGATAATAATCGCAAAAACCACCAAAGCTCCGGCTGGTAGCAAAGTTTCTTTGTAATCGTTCAATTTTCCGACAGCTGCTTTGCCACCCAGAAAAATAGAGAGCGACAGCAAAATTCCGATTTTCAGTAATTCAGACGGCTGAAATCCAATCGGTCCTAAGTTATACCAGCGACACGCACCCAAATCACATTGCGCTAGCGGCATTTTTAGGGCGCCCAAAACTGCAAGCAGTAAACAGCTCAGATAAGCCAAAATCAGCAATTTATTGGCATGTTTATAGATAAAATCAATCGGGATTAAGCCAATCGCAAAGAACACAAAAAGACTCAATCCTAGCATAGTCAGCTGCTTTACGAAGAAGAAGTTATCCGTGTAATAGTCTGTATTATAGGCGTTATTGAGTACATTTGCACGTTGCGGCCCAATCGCATACATAATTATCAAGCCAATCATCATCAAGAGACCTGTAAATACTAAAATCTGATAATCTGGTTGATGTTTACGTGTCTTTTTAAATCCCGACAAATCTGGCTTGCTTGGGTTCTTTAAAACCTGCCAAGCATCTTTAACTGGCTTAATTACAAACTTATCCGCCCAGACTAGCCACTGATTTATATCAGTATAGTCGGCTACATTACGATTAATAGTTCTTCGTCGCGAACTGTTGGCGATATTTCGTTGCCTATTGTTTTGCATTGATGGTTTATACCCTCGCCGCCATAGCCATCATTACACCTATTGCCGCCGTAACTGCCGCAATCACCCAAAACCGCATGGTGATTTTCGTTTCTTCCCAGCCTTTAGCTTCTAAATGGTGGTGAATCGGCGCTGAGATAAATACCTTTCGCCCAAAGAATTTTTTACTGAAAATTTGAATCGTGCTTGAGCCAGCCTCAACAACAAACAACAATCCAATCACGGGCAGAAGTAATAGCGAGTCAGTCAGCATCGCCACAACGCCAAGCGCCGTACCCCAAGCAAAACTACCAACATCACCCATAAAGAACCGCGCCGGATAGACATTAAACCATACATAAGCCAGTAAAGTCCCTAACACCGTAAAGCAGAATGCCGCCAAGCTATATCTGCCCTGCATCAGAGAAATTAGACCAAACGCACCGTAGCTCATACTCAAAAGACCGCCAGCCAAGCCGTCCAGACCGTCTGAAATGTTAACAGCATTACCACTCGCCACAATCGCAAAAGCAAACAACGGAATCATCATCCAGCCGAGGTTAAATGCCCCAATATACGGAATCCAGAGATCCGTATGGCCTAACTTATAGTAGAAAAACCAACCAAGAACCAAGCCTAAGCCAATAATTAGCGTAAACTTCACCGGCGCCCTTAGACCCGCATTTTTGATATCGTGACCCCAAACATTTAAGATGTCGTCAATTAGCCCTAGCGCCGCACCACCCGCCAAAGCGGCTAGAGGCAGCCAAGTCTGCTCGCGATTAAGGTTGAAAATAACAGTTATAATAATGACCGCGACCACACCAATCAAACCCGCCATAGTCGGAATATTGCGCTGCATCTTTTTGGCATGCAGTTTATTGAAAACTTTCAGTTTCTCGCCCGTAACCGCCGCGCTACGCTGCCGCTTCCAGAATTTATATTTATAAGCAAAATGGGTGTATATAGGAGTCAAAATCATCGCCAAGAAGAAGCCCATTATACTAAAAAGTGTAGCGTCCATCATTCGGTCAGTCAAAGTTTGCATTTGTATTTAATTTCCTTTCGGTTGAATTTTTAGGTAATTTAGCATCCAATTAGACAATTCTGTAAAAATCGGTCCGGCATCTTGTGAGCCTTGCAGGTTTTGACCAGCGCCTGATACTGATACCATTATAACAAATTTTGCCGAATTATTACCACCAAAACCCAAATAGCTAGCGATTGTTTCGTCCGCCACATAGCGCCCATCTCGAACAGTTTCACTAGTTCCTGTCTTTCCACCCACTTGGTATCCCTCCAGATCATTACTAACCCCCACCGATCGGCGAGCATTAATTAAAATTTGTCGCAAAGCATCACTTGTTATAGATTTTACAACATTGCTCTTCCTAACTTCTGAATCTTTTTTAGTAAAATTACCATATTTATCCATTTCTCCATTTATAACACTGGTCTTGTACAAAGTCCCACCGTTAATCGCCGCAGAAAAAGCCGTAGCGGTCTGAACCATCGTTAAATCCATTCCCTGCCCAAAGCTCATATTGGAATAACGCACCGCATTACCTTCTAGTTCGTCTGGCGAGATCAAAACTCCTGCGCTTTCAGCAATCTCTAGACCGGTTTTTTGACCCAAACCAAATCTATTATAATAATAATCATACATCGTATCGCGAGCTGCTTTAGTGATTCTACCGCCACCTAAGCGAGAAGCTATTTCCACCATTCCCGTATTAAGAGAATAATTCATAGCTGTTTGCATAGTGATTGTCCCGGTATGCCCAAGTACGGCATTTTTAACAGTGATATCATCAACTTTCACCGAATCAGTATTATAATAGGTCGAATTTTGGTCAGCTACACCCGCGTCAATCCCCATCGCCATCGTTAAAGCCTTAATGATCGAGCCGTTTTCATATGGTGCCGTAGCAGTACGATTATTAAACACCGCTGCATCCTGAACTTTAAAGAACTCAGATGGTTCATATGTCGGGAAATTGGCCATCGCCATGATTTTGCCGGTTTGCGGATTCATCACCAAGACACTTCCTTCTTTTGCGCCAGATTTCTCTAACCGATTCTTTAGAATTTTCTCGGTCTGAGCTTGAATATTTCTATCGATCGAAAGAACAATATTTTTGCCGTCCTCCGCTGGAGTATCAATATCACGATTACCAATGGTTAGCGGCACGCCAGCAACGTCAGTAACGGTTTTTAGGAGTCCATTTTTGCCTGCGAGCACACTATCTAGTGAGCCCTCAATCCCGTATTGACCGCCATCAGCATTAACAAATCCTAAAACCTGGGCCGCCAGCTTTCCCTCTGGATAAACCCTTTGGCTAGTCTCTTGAAAACCGATTCCAGAAAATTGCTCCTGCTTGATCAGCTCGGCCTGTTTCCGGTTGACTTTTGTAGCCAAAATCTGATATCGAGTTTCTTTCTTATCTAGCAAACCTTCAAAATTATCGCGCAAATTACCGCCGATAGTCTGGCGCAAAACTCCAATCATCTTACTTTTGTCGGACTCTTTTATAATCTGAGGGTCAGCAAAAACTGTATAAATAGTTTCGTTCATTACCAATTTAATTGGCGTTTTTTCGTCCATCGCATAGATCAAACCGCGCTGCGCCGGAATCTCAAACCGCCGCATTTGTTCGGCGTCCGCCAAGGCTAGATATTTTTGATTATCAATAATCTGCAATTGAAAAAGCCGCCCCACGATCAAACTGAAAGCAAGCATCAATATCGCTGTCAAAAAATTAGTTCGACTCATTCGTTTTTTAGCGGTCTTCATAAGCCTATTTTAGCATATTTTAAGCAAAAGCTTAATCTTAGTCAATGTAATTAATAGATTCAGGCGCCACCATCTCCTGAGCAACGCTGCTGCCTTCAATAGTTTCAAGCGCCGTCAAGCGAGCATTTTCTACTTCAAGGTCAGCTTTTCGAGATTCTAATTCAGCAATTTCAGCATCAATTTTTTGCGCCTCATAGCCATAACCCACAGGTTTTGTGGTTTGAGTTAGATAAATCAAGCCTAAAACTAAAATCATCAAGGCGACCAAAATCGTGTGTGCAATCGGCCCAAGTTTAACGCTCGGCTGAAACATTGCCAAATTCTGGTTGCGGCTATAGCTGCGTGCGCGTGAAGGCGCCCAATTATCCTGCCTGCGACTAGTGTAATTCTGTGTCCTTGATTGATTTCTATACATTTTTATTTCGTTGATTTTAGTTTTATATTTTGACTTATCGGTAGGTTAAAAGAGCCGAACCGATTTCGCAGTCGGCTCTTCCCATCTAACGATTAAAATTTATTATTTAAAGTTAACCTTTACGCGTGACATTTCTTGTGCGTAGTCTACTTTGATTGATTTTGGCATTTTAGCCTCCTTTTGTTTTTATTTTCTCATGCCAACTCGGAGTTTTGCACTTCGAGATCGCGGATTTTGAGCGTCGTAAGTTACTCCATCAAGCGGTTTTTTAGTGATAACCTCAAATTTTGCCTCAAGACCACTATTCGCGTCTTGCTTGAAATAATTTTTAACCAGCCGATCTTCTAGACTATGAAAAGTGATAATTCCTACCCTACCACCAGATTTTAGCAGCTTCGGCAGCAATTTTAACATTTCATGAACCTGAGATAGCTCGTCGTTCACTGCAATTCTAATCGCCTGAAAAGTACGTGTCGCCGGATGGGTTTTCTGCCACCCGCCTTTATGTACACTTAAAACAATGTCAGCCAGCTCCTCGGTTGTAGTTATTTGGTTTTTAGAACGTTCCGCAATAATCGTATCAGCAATTCGATTAGCAAAACCGCGTTTCTCTTCACCAAATTTAGTTAGAATTTCAATTAGATATTTTTTACTTGAATAATTAACGATTGAGGCCGCAGTTTTTTCTGCGCTCGGATCCATTCTCATATCAAGCGGGCCATTTTTATTGAATGAAAATCCACGCTCTGCAATATCTAGTTGCGGCGAAGACACACCCAAATCGGCCAAAATCAAATCAAACTTCTGCCCTTCTTCAACTAGCAATTTAGCTGCCGCAAGAAAATCCTGATGCATCAACCTCACACCTTCTTCTTCGAAAGATGCAAGTGTCTGTATCGCGTTTTCGTCACGATCCACCAAAACTGCCGTTTGAGGACTTTTAGTATTAGCTAAAAAAACCTGTGCGTGACCACCGTAACCTGCAGTAAGATCTAAATATCGCTCACCTGCTGCGGGGTTCATTTGTTCGACACAAGCTTCTAGTAAAACTGGTATATGGACTGATTTTTCTGTGTAATTATTCATTTGTAGCCACCTATCTGATGATTAAGCTGTTTGTTTTATTTGTGTTTGTTTTTTTGATGTATAAGTTTTGACTTAATTGACTCGCCATTGGCGGATCATATGTCAGTTTGAGAGACTTATATATGAGGTGGAGTTTTATTTTGGGAGTTTTAGAATGTACTCCAGTCTAAATTTTATACTGGCCACTGGTGTTTGTCCAGTTGCCTAACCATCAGGTAGTTGACTACAAACTATTATCTACACTTTTTATATTTTGTTTTTAACGTACACTTTTTGTTTAGTGGTTTTTATTTCTGTCTTTGCTGTATCCACTGATTTCAGTTTACCGTTTATTCTTTATTTAATCAATACCCTTTTTTGACAAAATATATAGATAATAGTTTAACTTTTCCACAATTGTGTGGAAAAGCAAATATTATAACAGATTATTTGAACTTTTCCACACGATATATTTGTGTTGTAAATTATACAATGACTAGCGGTTTAGGAACGCTTGTAGCAATGCTCCATCGTACTGAGTTGTAATCTGTAAAATAATCCAAGTTACAAAGATAATTAGGTTAATCGCTAGCGAAACTACCAATACTGCACTACGAAAATCTTGCACAGACTGGTCTACTACCACTGTTCCGTCTTCCGCAATTGTAATGCCGTTATTGGTTAGGTAAGTTTTAGCCTCATTAATTTTAGTTTCTTTAGTAGCTACTTTTTTAGTAGTTTTGGCTGTTTTTGTAGCTTTCTTGCTAGCAGTTTTTGTATTTGTTTTTGACATTTTGTCCTCTTGTTAATTTTAATCTTTATTGTTTTGTATGGTCATATAATAGCATACTATTACGCTAAAGTCAATATCATTCAGTATACAATTATGTAATATTTAGCTAAATTTAGCTATGGATAGCGTTCGCTTGACAAAATAAATTTATATTTTATTTTATTATTTGCATATAATTGTAGATATTACATAGTATAGAATACTCAGCTTATCTACAGTAGTAGTTAACCAATTTAGAGTAAAAGAAAACCACCCGTAGGTGGTTTTTAAAGTGCTGTTGCTTGACGCCTTGATTCCTTAATAGAACGCTTATATTTCTTATATTCCCGCCCTATTGCCTTGATGCGGATACCGTATTTCTCGGCCTCATGTTCGGCAAACATCTGCTGATTCTGATAATCCTTCGTGACTACTTCGTTCTCAGCTGCATTATCTAATTGACATTTGGTTCTACGAGTTCGTATCGCTTTTTTACTATTAGGGTTTTTCTTACCCATAGCAATCACCCCTTCTCATTAGATGAGGTGATTATATCATATAATTGAATTACAGGCAAGCATAAGCTTATCGTAGCCCCTACTGAAACATATCCTCGTCAAAATGCTTCTTCAGCCGCATTTCAATCGATCCTTTATGGCGGCCAAATTTCTCGCTCATTTCATTTATTGACATACCGCTCAAAAAACTAGTTTTCAGATCTTCGTCATCCGTTTTCTTCCATGGACGGTAGGCATTTGGATAAGTTTCACGCATTTTTTCAATTCGCTCAGCCCAACTAGACTTATACTCGCCAGATTTCTCACCTTTTTTAGTGAACTGCTTTTCTTTTTCAGATCTCTTTTTAGCCTGCTCCTCTAGATGAGCGTACTCTGCCACCGCTTGGCGAGACAAATCACGCAAATACGCATCGATATTTTGAGCATCACTACTGACCTGCAAAGCAGTTTTATTAATACCATCAAGATACATAGTCTCCAGCGACCGCACACGACTCAACGCCACATATCCCATACCCTCAACAAACGCCTTTCTAAGGTCAATTCGCGCCACATCTAGAGTCATACCCTGGCTTTTATGAACCGTAATTGCATAAGCTAGTCGGAGCGGAATCTGAGTGATTCCAGCCCGCTTTTTGTCTCCATCTCTAAGCTCCCACGTTTCAGGGGTGATAGTTACAGTTTTACCACTCCTAAACTCAACAATTGGATATTCAGTCGTCGCTTCAAAACCTATTATCTGCCCGATCGAACCATTGGCATATAAACGGTTTTGCGAGTTTTTAACCGCCATAACTAAAGCACCTTTTTTGAGCACCAAAACAGGTGGCGCTAAAACCGAACGCTGCAAGTTATCTACATAATTCTTCGCCCCAGTTGTGCTTTGAGAATAAAAAATCTCATCTCCACCCAACTCTGCTAAACGTTGCTCATTAATTCGATCGACATCTATATTTACAGTGTGTAACTCCGTCATGTTTTCGGACTCCTCGACAGGGATTTTGATATCTACTCGATCAAGCAATCTCTCAGCATGATGGCGCCTGATATCATTTTCGCGCATTGCGTTCAGGATTTCCGCCAAGCTCGAATCGTCATTCTGGCGATAATTTTCCTCCAGATAACAAATCACCGGATCAAGCTCAGCCCAAACGTTCGAGCGCACCACAAAGCCACCAAATTTACTACCGGCCCGATTAATCGGCGGCAGTTGAAAGAAATCACCGCATAAAATCACCTGAATTCCACCAAACGGCACATCTTTTTTGCGCACCAGGCGACAAATTTCATCAACTAAATCAAGCCTAAAATCATGCAACATCGAGACCTCATCAATCACCAAAACATCCGTATTTTCAATAATCTCACGTCGCCCTTTGGCTAGATTCTGCTCAAACTTACTCGGCAGATAGTCCATAATTCCGATACCACTCCACGAGTGAATCGTCGTGCCGTTCAAATGCGTTGCTGCAATACCGGTTGAGGCTGTAACGCTAACCTTCTTGCCTGAGCTTTTAGCCAGCTTAATAAATCGGTTCAGCGTCCAAGTCTTACCGCTTCCTGCTGCCCCTGTCAAAAACACACTTTTTCCACTAAGCATTATCTCTAGAGCCAAAGCCTGTTTCATATACTCGCCTCTATTCTTCGCCAATCATTCGTGGCGGCTCACCCTCAGGCTCATCAAGTAATTTCTTGCTCTTGATTTCATAGCGGCGGCCGGTAATTTCGCTCACAATATAATCTTCATTGATCAAATTCACAAACATATCCAAATCATTGCCGTCCATAATAATAATCGCCCCGTTGTCATCAGTCATCAGCTCAAGCTGCATTTCATCAGCATATTCAATCACCTTATCTTGAGTAACTTCACCGATTTCATCTAGTTTCTCAATCTTATTCGCAGTTTTACGGCGCTCACGAACAAGGGACTGTAGATCTAAACCGTCAGGAAACGACAATTTATATTTTTGTTCAATTTCTGCCACTTTTTTGTCGGCTAGAAGCTGTTTTTTGTAATCATAATTGAATAATTTCTCAAACTTACCCTGATTAAAGATAAAAATCTCTTTTTCAACAATCAAAACTTGGTTATCCGGCTGAATTTTTAGACCAAATTCCGGCTCAAACATACCAAACTTTCCGTCACGAAATTCCCAAGCGGTAACGCCACGTAAAACTTGACCTTGCGAAATTTGCTTAGCAATATAGAATTTCTTGCCGTCTTTATCTGTAAATCGAGCCAGAATACCCTTCATTCGTTTGAATTCATGCTCGCTCTCCGAAAATTCCACAATATCCGAATACTGATGTTCAATTAAATGAATTAGGGTTTCGGCGTGGCCAACTTTCTCTAGCTCGGTACGTAGCAAAACATCTTTCGAAGCGCCGCCTTCCATTTCGTAATCCCGAACGCTCAAACCGGTACCGGCGCCCATATTTACAAAATTAATAATATCAAACAAAAATAGTGGTTTGATTTGGTTGTTTAATTCACCCGAAAAACTCGTCGTATAAGGAGTAAAGTTTTTATTAAACAAAAAAAACTCCACATCTAAATCATTTTTAATTCCGTCGGTCAGATTTGCCCATTGAAAAATATCAAACGGCGCAGCCTGTTCCTGTATCTCTGTATTATTTCCCTCTTCCATAGGTATATTTTAGCATAAAATATTTTTTTACGCTAATGAATAACCTACTTATTTCTTCAAAAGTTGTGCCGTGTAAGTGTCGGGCTCAGCGTTAGATTCATCAACTCCCAGCACTTTTAGAACTTCCCATAGCTCACGGCGAATAATATCTATATCTTCGTCTTTTTTAAGCTCGCGTTCCAATTTTACGTAAGTACCAAGTTCATCAACATCATCAAGATAAAAAGTTACATCATCAATCTGTAGCTTCTGGCGATTTCGCACCACCTCAGCCCGCAGCTCAAAGCCTAGCTGCTGCACAATATGAGCCGTTTCAGTGTAGTTTAAAACTGGTGTCGTATGAACAAGATCAATATTTTGATCCGTTAGATGGCGTTTTTGGATCAATTGATACCACGGTTTGCGCTTTGGATCAATAATCTCCGTTCGAATCATCAACTTTGGCAATTTCTTGCTTGGCTGATATCCGCGCGGCAAAAATACTCGATCATTTTGAAAGACAACCTTCCCAAAATCATGGCCAGAACTATGCATCCGCTCCAAAAACCTAATTTTATCTGTAATTTTTGCTTTTATAATGACTAACTTCATAATCTTATTATAGAATTTTTGACCAATTTTGGCAAGCTCAAGTGTATTCGTGCAAAATAAAAGTCCTATATGAGACTTTAGGCAACTAATATAAGTTGTATTTTATTTAACTCTCTGTCGATTTTGCTCAAACAAACAAACCGTCGCAGCCATCGCCACGTTTAGACTTTCGATGGTACTTGCTTGCGGTATAATCACCTTTTCGGTTGCTAGATTTTGTAAATCTTGCGAAACTCCAGTACCTTCGTTGCCAAAAATCCAAGCGGCTGGCATAGTTAAGTCTTTCTCATAAATAGATTCTTCAGCCTCTAGGCTAGTGGCATAAATCGGCACTTTTAAGCTTTTACAAACCACCAAAAGATCTTGATTTTCATGAATATTGATCCTAAAATGAGCACCCATCGCCGCCCTCAGAACCTTTGGCGACCAAGCCGCAACTGTATCGCTCGAACAAATTATTTGCTCAACACCACTAGCAGCCGCACTCCTAAGGATCGTACCAAGATTACCCGGATCTTGCACATTTTCTAGAATTACCGTATCCGCCAAGGTGTTAATCGGCTCAGAATCCGGTATTTTTGCTATAAATATAATCCCCAAACTATGCTCAACTGGACTAATTTTATCAAATAAATTATCACCCAAGCTCAAAATTTCGACGCCTAGTTGTTCACATTTTTTAACCAGCTCTACCAATTCTCTACTTTGATCAGATTCACTTCGCACCAAACAAATCTCTGGCGCACCAAAAGTCTGCAGCCACTCCGCCGCCAAATGAACACCCTCTAAAATCGCCAAACTATGCTTGCGACGATAGCTCTGTTTATTAGCTATCTTCAAAATTTCCTTAAAACGGCTGTTTTGACTAGAAGTAATTATTTGCATATACACATTTTATCATATTTGACTATTAAAATAAAAAGAGCTTAGTTAAATAACTAAGCTCTATAAAGTACTTTATAGCGGGGTTTAGCTGGCTTTTTTGTAGCTATCATTAGAGATGCTGACAATAATTTCACCGTCTTTACCTTTTATAGGAGTGACAGAGTGATTATTCAAGCCAACAAAGCAGACAATCGCATCTTCAACTTCAGTCAATTGTACATGGCAGTTTTTAGACTCAATTGTATACGAACGAGTTGACAACCCGTCGCCCATTTTTTCACCAAATTCTTTTACTGATTGACAATGTTCCATACTACCAACAACTACCACAGTACGACCATCAATCGAATTAACTGCAGTAAAGGTATTCTGAAGACCAAAGGCTTTTACTACAAAATTTTTAGACGCATAAAATAGGTTCTTTGCGCAGTACATAGCATGAACTACACCGCCACCAATCACTGCATTTTTATGGTCAGCAGACTTATTCAGCACTTTATAAAGCGAATCGTAGGTTCCGCAATCCGCCCACGTAAATGTACCGATTGAAACTTGTAGGTTATTAAAAACGGACATTAACTCATCTGTGCCAATACTCCAGCCTTTAACCTCTTTCAGTATCTCACGATCGATCTTAACCGCTTGGTCTTGAGTAACTGTCTTGCCATAAACAAGTTCTTTCTTATCTATAGCTTCCGAAACTTTCGCCAAATCATCAAGCCTCTTCTGTTTAATCATTGGTCCTGCTTGCTCAAACAATGTCTCAACTTTCCAGACGTTGATTCCAGTATTTAGAGCAGAATTATCTGACTCTAATAATTCTTGAGCTCTTTCATTGTCAGGCTTTTCAACGAATCCGATAACCTTCTTAGTCTTGCCCATGTCGTCAGGACTATAAATTGCATGCCCGCAACCTTTAACTAAGTTTAGATCAGTAGTTCGTACACCAACTAGAGTTGGTATGCCGTTAGCAGCAGCTATGATAGCCTTTTCTACAGTAGAATTGAAATTATCATCAGCTACAACATGTTGATCCGCTGGAGTATTAATAACGATCGCCTCTTTATTAATTTTCTTAATAAATTCCGCACCTTTTATCATTGCTCCTGCATAATCATAGTTGTCAGCAATCTGATAAATTCTTGTGCTGAGAACACCTAGCCCCAACAACTGGCCTTTTGCTAGATCTGTCTGACCCTTATTAGTAGTGATTACGATAATATTCTTAGGGTCAATCCCTAAATTAACGTATCGTTTGACGGTCACCTGAATCCAAGTCTCACCCTTTTCATTACAAATCGTGAATTGCTTCGGTTTGAATATCGAGCCGATTCCCGCTAAACGAGAGCCGATTCCGCCGGCTATAATCAGAACGAATACTCCTAAAAGAATAACTGATATTGCATCTTGCTCTACACCATTTTTGCCCTGTACTTTTACTTTGTCGATTTTCATACATATCGACCCCTCTCTATAAATTTTCTCTCTGTGGCACTACTATAAACCAGCTGAACCACTCGGATAACTATATTATAGCAAAAAAATGGACCTTTGTCAAGTGTGAGCTTTAGTTAAGGGGTTAGATATCGCTCGGCTTCACCCGCACCTGGCTAGCATCATCACGATTGCGCACACTCACCAAACCGTCGTTTTCGATTGTATCAAAATCAATCACCACCACTTTTGGCACGCCAATTTCGTCAGCTTTGGCATAAACCTTACCGACTTTACCGCTGTCATCAAACGAAACATTACCATATTTCGCTCGCAAATCAGCATAAACTTCGCGCGCCTTCTCTACTAGTTGTGGTTTATTTTTCAGTAGTGGAGCAACTATAATCTTAACCGGCGCAAGGTTTTCAGGTAGCGCCAGATAAGTTCGGATCTTACCGTCAGCCTCTTGCTCTCGGTAGCTAGCAGTCAACACCGCCATCACCATTCGCTCAACACCAAAACTTGGCTCAACCACGTGCGGAATAAACTTTTCATTAGTACCTTTGATGGTATATTCCATATTTTTACCACTCGCCCGCTGGATATTCGCCAGATCAAAATCAGTCCGATACGCCACACCTAGAAGCTCATCGCGCCCAATTGGGTAGTCAAATTCAACATCGATTGTCTTCTTTGAATAGTGCGCCCGGTCTTCTTCTGGCACGTCAAGCTCGTGAATCATTTCGCGCGGCAAGCCCATATTTTCGGCTAGAAATTTGTGAGTCTGCGCCATCAGTTCGTCAAAAGCTTCTTCCCACTTATCCGGGTGAACAAAATACTCAATCTCCATCTGTTCGAATTCACGGCTACGGAAGATGAAATCGCGCGGGCTAATTTCATTGCGGAATGCTTTACCAGTCTGTACCAAGCCAAATGGTAGATTCGGATAAAAAGCATCAACGACATTTTTGTAGTTAGTAAAAATACCCTGCGCAGTTTCTGGGCGCAGATAAGCCACTGAGTTTTCGTCTACCACCGCACCAACATTAGTCTGAAACATCATATTAAAGCTGCGAACTTCGCTCAGCTCGTTACCTTTTGGTGATTTCAAGTTTAATTCCTTAATTTTAGCGGTCAAAGCTTCATTACTCAAACCTTCCGCTTCAACACCAGCGTCTTTGAGTAAATGATCAGCCCTGAAACGTTCACCAGTTTTGAGGTCTTCTACTAAAGGATCAGCAAAAGTCGCCACGTGTCCGCTAGCCTGCCAGACCTTTGGGCTCATCAAAATCGCAGCGTCCACCCCATACATATCGTCGCGGTCTTCAACAAAAAATTGCCACCATTCGTTCATAATTTTACGCTTCAAACTTACACCAAGTGGGCCGTAATCCCAAGTTCCGCGCGCACCGCCATAAACTTCGCTACCCTGCCAAATAAAACCTCGCCGCTTGGCAAGACTAACAATTTTTTCCATCAATTGACTATCTTTTTCCATTTTCTACCTTTCAATTAGATCTATTTTAGCATAAAAATGGTTATTTTTGAAGGTGGCTTAAGAAGTCGGTGTTATATCAGCCCATAAAGTGCGAATCGCAATAGTAGCTCTGTCTGGCAAACCAGATTCTTGAACGTATCTATAAAACGGATGGTCGGAATGGCTCGCAGCACCAACCCTTATACCTAAATCTATGGCTGCATCATCGGGCGGATATTGACCCCTGTTGTTAGATTTGTAATTTTGCAATAGCCCCAAAACAACCGAAAGATTGTTTTATAGCCAGAGTTTCTTTGCGAGCGCTGTAAAGCCGGCAAAGTGATAAACACCATCAGAAAAATCAATCCGGCGATTGCTAGCACTACAACAACCTCAATTATAGTAAAACCATGTCGTTTATGTTTATTCATGGTCTTAGTCTACAGTAAAAAAATCTTGTCAAACCATCTTAGGCATCTTGGCAATAGTAGCCACCACCTTCAAGCCGAACAACCGCCGCCGCAACAGATTTATTACCATATACAATACGTTGAGTTGTATCATCGCAATAAGCTTTTATGACTAAGCCTATCGTAGAGTCAACTTTAGCGTGTCCATATCCAACCGACAATCCACCGTCACTACCCGTATGAATCTGGTCAATTATGCAAACTGAAACGGTTTCAGAAGATAGAATATCTTCATAGTAAGGTTTTAATTGTTTAGAATAATTATAAATTCGGCAACCATTACCCGCCCATGTCGCATCTCCTGGAACGGTTGAACCATTTACTATAATATCCGGAAATCTTCCCTTATTATTCGATCGATAATTGTTCAAAGCTGCCAGCACCTGACCTACGTCTTGCCTGCGAGCGGTATCTCTTTGACTGCGCTGCAAGGCTGGCAAAGCCACGAAAACCATCAAGAAGATCAATCCGGCAATTGCTAGAACAAGTACAACTTCAATAACAGTAAAGCCTCCGGCTTGTGAACTCCTATTCCTCTCTTTGTTTAAGGCTGGTAAAGCCTGGGCTAGCGCCCTTGAGCGCCTGCCTTGAAGAGAATGATGGTTTAGTTCTGGAGTGTAAGATCTATCTTTAAGCATAAACTAATTTTACTAAAAAAAAAAAAAATCTAAGTCAAGCGAAATAGCGGCAGACGTCTGTTCACCCCACCTGAAACCTACAATTCCCTAATCGCATCAAAAACCGGTCGCAAAACCCTCGAGACGGATTCTACATCTTTTACTCGAGCAACGCTTTGTGGATCGCTCACCACCATCAAACGGAGTAATTTAATATGATTTGAATCATATTTCCCGTTCAAGCTAGCCACAAACAACTTATCGTAACCATCAAAATTATACTTTTGATCAGCCGCAAGCCCTTCCCCATCTCTATCTGTCCTCAAATTTACCTGATTGCCAATCGCCAAAAAAACCTGCAAATAAAACCAATTTTCAGTAATCTCGAGCGGGATCGCCAGATTATTTAACGATCGCAAAGTAGTTTCTAAAATCCGGAAAAAGTCCTCATTCTCAACATTTTCACTATATTTAGAGATGGTCTGGATAGCCCTATAGGCAAAATCAGTCCGATCAAAATCCTTTAAAATTTCGCCAAAAAATTCACGCATTCGCGCCGAGACAATCGTTCGCAAATCACTTTTACCTTCAGCCAACATAATTTCATTTAACGCAAATATCTCAATTCCGCCGGCCAGTTTGCTTTTTTGCCTGCGTGCACCGCGAGCAATCGCTGATATCTTATCCTCTCTAGTTAGTAAACTCACAATTCTGTCAGCCTCGCCAAAATTGGTTCGCCGCAAAACAATAGCTAAGGTCTTTTTACTTTTCACTGCTAAACCGCCTCAAAAACTCCAAAATACCACGCGGATTCATTTTTGATTTATCAAAAATTTGCACTACGCCGTAGTTTTTTAAAGATTCTGCATCTAATTCACTCGCCAAATTACTACAAATAATTACTGGAATTTTGCTAGTATCGCCGTAAGTTTGCAGCTCATTCAAAAGCGAAATCCCCGAATGACCGCCAAGCAATATATCTAGAATTATAAAATCTGGCAAATTGCGATCAACTTCATTGATTGCCGCCGCTGCCGAGTTTGCCAGCTCAATCTGAAAATCTTTAGCTAAAATCCGAGCTAGATTTTCGGCTAAAATTTGATTATCTTCAATAATTAAAACTTTTTTCATAATAAACTTAGTTGCTCAGATGGCGCCAGATCAACATAAAATGTGTTGCCATCTCGGTGGCGAATAACGCCAATCTTACCATTCATTGCCCCAGCAAAATTGTGCGCAATGTAAATTCCCAAACCGCTACTTTGGGGTCGTGAACTTGCCGCAACCGGCTGACAATTCTGTTTTTTGATCGACCGCCAGATTGAAAGCGGCAAACTTTCGCCGTAATCTCGCACAGAAATCCGGATATTGTCTTTAATATTTTGCACACTAACCTCAACGCGTGTCTTCTCCTCAGACGAATACAGTGCGTTATCGCTAAAATTGAGTAAAATTGCCCGCAGCAGATCGTAGTTGGCTAGCGCCAACAAATTGTGGTTTTTATTATAATTAGATGGTTTTAAGATCAGATCACGACCATGCAATTTATAAACTTCGCGCATATCATTGACAATATCATTGCAAACTTTGCGCATATTGATTGGTTCAAGCTGAAACATCGCATCTTCAAGCTTGGCAACTTTTGTAAGATCCGTCACTAGTCTCAGTGCTCGTTCGGTCGTGAGGTCAATTTGAGCCGATATCCGGCTAACTTCAGCTTCATCGAGCTGGATTTCCTTATCATTTAAAGTCAAGCTAAGCTGGCGAATAATCGAAAGTGGAGTTTTGAGCTCATGTGCCGCCACCAAAAAACTAGCATCATTAGCCAAAGCGTTGTGAAACTCCCTACTATCCATATAGTATATTGTACCACACGGCGCCGAAAGATTCGATAAGGCTAGTTGAATTTTATGGTGTTTAGGATTTTTTCGTAATCACCCTTAAAAGTTTCGGCGTCAGTTCGCACCATCAAAGTTTTGTCATTAACCTTAAAGAATACGGCGATTCCACGAATTCGGTCGTCTTTATTACCGGTAAACGGAAACAGACCTTCTAGTTTTGTACCATTTTTGCCGTTATAAGTCACTTGAGAGGAAGAGACTTCACCGTCTTGGATGGCCTTTTCGTACTCCTTCAAAACTTGATCCATTGAATTATTATAAATAAATACTCGCACAGCGAATCGTTGCTGGGTTCGGCGATCACGTGGCACTGGTGGCACACTTACTGGGTGTAAATAAGCGCTGTAATCTTCATTATTCGAGCCTTGATTATCTACATATAGGCTCCAAGTTTTAGGATACATAAACGAAACATGGCCAAGATCAGCTGGGCCTGCAAATTCACGATTCGGTTCTTTTTCGCGTTCGGCGAATTTAGCCTCGTCTTCGTCTGCTTGTTTTTTGACGGCTTCGGCCACGGCTAAATCAACTTTTCCGTCAACATTGATTTGCGATTCTCGATAGTTCAAGAATGACCAAATACCAAACACTCCGGCGCCAATTAACGCCAAAGATAGAAGTATAATTGCGATTGTCGAGCCTTCAATAGCTCCTTGTTTAAAACGATTATTCATAAGCCTATTATACTTATGGCTAGCGGTTTTTGCAAGAGGTAAATTTATACAAATAATATAAATCACTAGACTTCACCGGCTCTGCACCAGCCAATTTAAACGCCATACTCATAAAATAAACATCTTTACCTTCAGAATTTGCATATTTTTGCAATTTACCGGCTGTTTTTTCGACAAATTTCCCATAGCTAAAACAATAAAATAAACCTGCGCCCTGCGGCAATTCCGCCAGTAGGAAATCTCTGGTTTTGATATCTATTTTACGCTGTTTGATATATTTTCTGAGTTTGATCTTAGAAAAGGCAGCCAAAACAGGATTTAGCTCATAGCCGATAGATTTTTTAAATCCAAACTTAGCCGCTTGCTCTAAAACAATCCCGTTTCCACTACCGATATCAAAAAACGTTGTATTTTCTACATCAATATCACCAGTTAATGATTTAAACCCATCTTGAATATATTTTCGCCGGCTCGGTACAAATGGCGCACCTCTAAAAACAATCAGTCCAAAACTAGCAAACAACACAAAACCAATCAAATATAAGACAATATTAGTCATTTATAGTTTCAGCCTGGTCAGTTTTTGAAAAATCTTCTGCCAACACAGTGATTTCATTTTTTAATTCCGTAAAATGAGTTTTTATGGCGTCAGCTAGCTCTATCGATCGCTTATACTTCTCAGAAGCCTGCTCTAATGGGATTTTTCCACTCTCAAAATCTACTAAAATCTGATTAAATTCTGCTATAGCCTCTTCAATATTATTTTTGTCTGACATTTTTTACCTCCGTTTCAATTATATTATTTAGCATTTCAATTTCTAAGTATTGACTGATTTCTGGCTTTCCGCGAATAATCGCATAGCCCAATTCTAGGATTTTATCCGGATTATAACCGCTTATAATTCTCTGTTTGTTATTCATTCCGTCAATCTCTAGATTTATTTTTTCTAATATACCCTTGCCTATTACCCTAGTTTTTTCACTGTAGTAATTTTGAGATTGATCTAATTCGCGCAAAATATCATGCGACAGCCGCCAAACTTTAGACTCGATCAGGCTAATTTCATGCTTTTTGTCTGGGGTAAGTAGCTGCGCCGCATTGCTAGGAGTGCTAGCAGCTAGATCAGCGGCTAGATCTACTAAACTTTCGTCAATTTCGTGCCCAATTCCGCTCAAAATCGGCACACGACTAGACGCAACCTTGCGCACCAATTGCTCGTCATTAAACGCCGCCAGATCATCAGCACTACCGCCACCACGAATAATCACGATTACCTCTGGCAAATCAGCAGCTTGATTGAAATAATCAATCGCCCGAATAATCTGATCTGGCGCATTCATTCCCTGCACTTGTGTATGAGCTACTCGAACTCGCATACCACCCCATCTTTCATCAATGATCTTTAAAAAGTCTGCATATCCAGCAGCCTGAGTGCTAGAAATAACAGCGATATTTTGCGGTCGAGCGGGCAAAGTTCGTTTTTTAGCCGCATCAAAAAGACCTTCTTGCCGTAGTTTCTCTTTTAGAATCTCAAAACTTTTCTTTAAACTGCCCTCGCCGCGTGGCGTAATTTGCTTAATAGTTAGGCTGAATTTACCCCAATTAGTCAATTTTGGCTGTGCCCGAACAACGACTTTCATACCGTCGCTCAGCGGAAACCTCATCTGCCATAAAGTCATAAAACAGCTAATACTAGATTCATTATCCTTCAGGTCAAAAAAGACAAATTTATTCTGGTTAATCTTAAAACTCGAAATCTCGCCCTCAATCAAAACACTCGGAAAAATCTGCTCAAAAGTCTGATTTGACGCCGCAATAAAATCCGACACGCCCAAAACCGGCTCCTCGCCAGCCATATCCTTGGTGCGCGCAAGATCGTCAGCTAAAAGCCGATATACAAAAGAATCTGTTTCATCAAAGTCCATATGACTATTTTAACACTAATTGGCGCGCGTTTAAAGACGCCAGTGGATTATTTCATTACATTACTAGCGCAAACCCAGCCGCCGCTTTCGAGGCCAAAAACATAAACTACACTCCTACCATTAGCACTCCCAGAAATATCAACCGGCACATTTCCCCTACAATATCCACCAATATCACCACCATATTCACCAGCCTGTATATCCTGATACCCAGCGTATAGATAACCACCAAGCGCCGCGCTACTCATAGTATAGACTTCGTTAGTGGAGGGGTCTCGCATCTCATCTTCCTTCAAGTAACCGCTAGCTATCAATGGAGCCATAGACCAACCAGTATATCCCACACCGAGAGTGATGTCACCTCGACTATTGGACATCCTCCTATTTGCGGCATCCACCAAAGATCGTGCATGGTTCTTACGTTGAGAATCTCTCTGACTCCTTTGGAGAGCCGGCAAAGCGATGAAAACTATCAAGAAAATAAGTCCAGCGATAGCAAGAACTAAGACAACCTCAATGATAGTAAAACCTTGCTGCTTACGACCAGAACTATTCCACCCGTATTTTCTAGCTGTGCGTTCCGGGCCACTTGGCCAAGTCTTACCAGCCGTAAAAAATAGAGTGGAATAGTTATTCGTTTGTGAAAAGCTCTTGAATCTTTTATTTAAGGCTGGTAAAGCTTGGGCTAGCGCCCTCGAGCGCCTGCCTTGAAGAAAATGATGAGAGAGGTTTGGAGTAGAGAGTTTATAATTAAGCATAAGCTAATTTTACTAAAAAAAAAAAATCTAAGTCAAGTCCACCTATTACAGACCTACAAATATTCCCTTCTCTCAACTCCATGTGTTATAATAAAGACAATGAAAATTGCGATTTTAGGCCGACAGCCGGCGATCGGTATTGCCGAGTTAGAGAGTATTTATGGTGGCGAGAACATCCAAGTCCTGGGGCGTGAAGCCTGCTTGATAAACACGCCCAAAATTAATATCTCGCACTTTGGTAGTATTCTGAAAGTTGGCGAGATTATACAAGAAATTAGTTCGAGCGATTGGCGAACTATTAGTGAAAAAATTGTTGATATTTTTGTGCGTGACTTTAGAGGTACGAACGGCAAAATTACTCTTGGAATTTCGGTTTATGGCGGCAAGATTAACCCTTCAGAAATCAAAAAAACTACTGGTATTATCAAAAATAAACTCAAAGATTCCGGCACTTCTCTGCGCACAATCCCGGCGAGCGCTGCTGCGCTCTCAACGGCCGTTTCACACAACAACAAACTTGGTCTGAGCGACAAAAAAATCGAGATAATCGTAATTGTTCGAAAGGATAAAACCTATCTTGCCATTAGCGAGGGGTCTCAAAATATCACAGCTTATGCCAAACGCGACCAGAATCGACCAAAGCGTGATGCTTTCATCGGGATGTTACCGCCCAAGCTCGCCCAAACGATGATAAACCTTGGCGCCGGTGCTGAGCAACCTCAAATTTGGTTACAAAATCGCCAATTTAACAAAATCGACAATCAGCCAAAACCGCAACTTCTAGATCCATTCTGCGGCACTGGAACTGTACTCCAAGAAGCCGCCTTAAAGGGTTTTACGGCTCACGGTAGCGATTTAAACCCCAAAATGGTTGATTATTCGCGCGAAAACCTAAAATGGCTCGAAACCGCTTTTCGCCCACACGGCAAACTCGGCACGCTAAAAACCGCCGACGCCACAGACACTATTTGGGATTTCGCCAATAATCTAAATACTGTAATCTGCGAAACCTACCTTGGTCAGCCCTTCTCTGCGCCACCTTCAGACCAGAAATTAGCCGAAGTTCGCGAAAACTGCAACCGGATTATTTCAAACTTCTTAAAGAATTTAGCCGCTCAAATCCCAGAAGGCACTCAAATTTGTATTGCCGTACCGGCCTGGAAGCAAAAAAATGGATATTTTTCACACCTTCCACTTATTGACTTTTTGAGTGAGCTCGGGTATAATAGGAAAGAATTTCTGCGCGTAAAACCACATGATTTAATTTATTATCGCGAAAATCAAGTTGTGGCGCGCGAATTATTAGTACTAATAAGGAGTAAAAATGTCAAAAGTTAAGGCAGGTGGCTCGAGTAAAAATATCCACAACAATGCCGGTCAACGCCTAGGCGTTAAACGATTTGGCGGCCAAGCAGTCAACGAAGGCGAAGTCCTAGTTCGACAAACTGGCGCAACCAAATTGGCTGGTGAGGGTACTTATATGAGCCGAAACTACACAATTCACGCCGCAAAAAGCGGAACTGTAGGTTTCAAAAAAGTCAAAAAATCACATTTCACTGGTAAAACCGTTCCTCGAACAGTTGTAGTAGTTGAATAATTAAAAACTGGTTAGAATTAATACCTAACCAGTTTTTAATTTGCAATAAAAAACGCCCCATCTTATGATACGGCGCTTTATTAATTATTTATCTAATATCCATGCCTAGATGGTGCTTGACTCGCGCCACTACATCACCAATAACCACTTGAGACTTAACCAAATAATCATCTACACCGAGTGACTCTGCACGCTGACGATCTTTATCCTGGCTAAGAGCAGTAAGCATCACTACACGAAGATTCATAGTTTCAGGCGTATTGCGCAAGATATCAAGCACATCAAAACCGCTGATCTTCGGCATCATAGCATCAAGCAAAATTAGATCAGGGCGATAATCTAGCGCCGCAGACAACGCTTCTTCGCCGTTATGGACTTCTCTAATATCAAAGCCTTCAAGCTCTAGACGCGCCCGATAAACACTAGCTAACACTTCGTCATCTTCCACCAATAAGATTTTTTTCTTTGATTCCATAAACTTATTTTACCCTAAATCTATCTTAAACACAAGCTATTTTACCAACTCTTTTTTAGCGCGTTCTAACTGCGGATCGCGACCGGCGTTAATATCTTCTACAGTCATCTCTACTGCAATATCAGGTTTAATTCCCTCGTCAGTAATATTCGCACCGCTTGGTGTATACCATCTAGCCACTGTCACCTTCAAAAGTGAGCCATTATTTATATCGATCGGCTGCTGCACACTACCCTTACCGAAACTTTGTTCACCAATAATTTTCGCAACTTTATTATCTTTTAGCGCTCCAATCACGATTTCGCTAGCACTAGCGCTACCACCATCACTCAAAACGATGGTTTCAACATCTTTGAGCGTATTATCGCTGCCAGCTCGGATTTCATCCTGCACTTGATTACCACTCTTCTCTATCACCACTAGAGAATCTTTTTCTAGCCACAAACTAGCAATATCGCGGGCTGCAGTCACATATCCGCCGCCGTTACCTCTTAGATCAAGAATAATTTTACTCACGCCCTTATCTTTAATTTCACGAGCGTATTTTCTAGCTAAAGCACCTGATTCATTGTCGAAACGAGAAACCTTCAAGATCGCAACATCACCAGTAATATTCAATTCTACGCTTGGATTATTGATTTTCTCACGGGTTACTGTAAATTCTTTAAATTCTTGCCCGCGCAGTATCTTCAATTTAACTGAAGTGCCAGCTTCACCCCTAATTTCAGACGTCACCTGGTCAACCGTCTTACCACCAGTAGAAACGCCGTTCACCTCCACTACTACATCACCAGCCAAAATACCGGCCCTAATAGCGGGATTGTCTTTTAGCGGCCTAATAACAGTCGGCACATCATTTCTCATACCAATCTCAGCACCAATTCCAGTGCCAACATCACCGCGCAAATCGTCATTAAATTTGCGAGCTTCTTCTTTATCCATATAAACCGTGTACTGGTCGCCAGCCGCTGCCACTAAACCTTTTGAAGCACCCTCGATTAGCTTCTCTTTATCCAATTCACCATCAAAATTACCCTTTAGAGTTGCAAAAGTCTTTTCAACCGAAGACAGATTGATGTAATCTTCGTCAACACTATAACCTATCAATGGTCCAGCAAATGCCAATAGTTCGTGTTTACGCGTGCCGCCAATAAATCCCACAACCAAGGCAAGACCCACAAATATAAACAATGTCGAGGCCTGAATTTGCCTTTTACCCCTATTTTTATGTTCCCTATTCATTATTCAATTATAGCATAATTACTATTATAAATACAAAAACCGCCGATTAGTATTCAGCGGTTTTTAGGGTTTATTAGTATCAGTCTACCATTCTCCAAAATAGATATATCCGTCAAAGAATGCAGGGCTGACATTATCCCAAATGGCGTATGTTCCAGTCCAGTTAACATTATAATGACTGATTCGTAATGTTCCGTTCGGGTTAACAGCCTCAACCCAGGCTACGTGACCATAAGCTCCAGATAGCTGCACACCAACCGACCCAACTTTTGGCAATGACCCGTTTGGAATGCCTTGATTTCTAGCATTGCGCAACCACTCGTTGGCATTACCAATTCCACCCCAGTACGGCATATTTCCGTAAGTGCTAGCAACCTTGAAGGCCGCATAACTAACGCATTGCCGGCTATACATCCCCCATGAGTCAACATAGGCGTTCATTGGAGCGTTCGCCCAGTTTGATGGATAGCCACCGTTGCTGCCATCCGTTGAAGCTACATATCCACCAGAGTTGGCAGCACGTCTAGCAATTTCAGCTGCCTGCTCTGTCTCTAGCTTGCTTCGTTCAGCGCTTAGCGCCTCTGCATATTTGCGGTATTCAGCTTCTTCACCCTTTGTTTCAGCCACTAATTTTGCCTGTTCTGACTCTTTAGCTGCAAGTTGTTTCTGCTGAGTTTTTTGATTATCTAGCACTCGCGCAACATCAACTTGCTTAGCTTCTAGCTCTTTCTTCATTTCACGAATTTCGCCAACTTTAGCAGTTAATGAACTTTTAACGGCATTCTTGTATTCAAATTTATCTAGTGCTACTGATATATTTTCGCTACCAGCTAGACGCTCGATTGGGCTAACTTCATCTTCCATTGACATTTCAGTCAAAATCGCGCCCAAAGCCTTGCGAGTATCTACGATCTTTTTCTCAGTCTTTTCAATTTCTGCGACCAGCTTATCGTGCTCAATCTGTGAAATCTTGATCTGCGACTCAATAACTGTCTTTTCTCGGCTAAAGCGATCTAGCTCAGCTTGAAGAGTTTTACCGCGCTCACCAAGAGCGTTGGCCTGAGATTGTGCTTCAGTTTCACGTTTTTTTACTTCTCTAATCTCGGCATCATAATCCCTAGCAAACACCGACTGGTCTTTTACTACCATAGATACGCTACCAATTAATAAAGAAGCAATCAATAAACTACTGATGATTCTTTGGCTACTATTTGTAATTTTGCTACTTTTATCTTTTCTAATTTTTGTCATATTTATTTTTCGCCCCCTATACTTATATTATAGCACAAACGCTTTTAAAAATCAACTATATTTTGAGATATCTTCGGGTAGCTGTCCAGGAGGATATAATCCCGATTAGTGAACCGGTCGCCATCATAGCTAACAACACTAGTAAAATGTGACTCTGCAAGACTTCTGCTAGCGGCGCCACTATAATACCATAAGTTTCTAATTTAGTCTTAATGACTGAAATTACAGCATAACCCAAACCAGTGGCTACAACCGAGGCGATAACACCACATACCACAGCCTCCACAATAAATGGACCACGGATAAAGCTTCTATTAGCACCGATCAATTTCATCATGTAAATTTCTTCACGACGGTTGAAAATTGCCATACGCACGGTGTTAAAAATGATCAAACTAGCGATGGTTGTAAAAATTGCGCCAGCCAACAAACCAACCTTTTCAGCAAAGCCAATTGAATTAGCAATATTATCAATCACCTCTTTACGGCTGCTGGCATAAGTTGGTGGATGGTCTGGATCAAGATTTTCTTTAATAGCGCTATTGCTATCTACTAGATTTCTTAGCTCTTCAGTGTCACCAATATCTACCAATTTAACATTCAAAATTCCAAAAAATTCGTTCTCTGCCTCAATCAAAGCCGCGCGAATGTCTTCATCTGAAGAGTTTCGGCTAGCAAAATTTTTGCGCGCTTCTTCTGGCGAAACATATTGTACACCACGGACAGATTCAAGCGCTAAGATTGATTCCTTCATCTTATCCACATCAGCGCTAGGAGTGTCTTTTTCTATATAAATGGAAATGTCAACTTTGTCCTTAATATCCTCAACTGTATCTATCAAAACCGTTCTAGCCACTAGCGAACCAAAAATAATCAACAAAGTAATAGTCATCACCGCCGTAGCAGCCACAGACAACCAAGCGTTGCGCGCAAAGCTATTAAGACCGTATTTTATAATCCGACCAAAAGTAATAACTTGGCGCCGACGCCGCTTTTGCTGCATTAAAACCTTTGAATTTACACCTTTTTTTGCTTTTGCCATTATTGTTTGTAACTCCCTTGCGATTGGTCATGAGTAATTTTACCACCGTCAATCGTAATCACGCGCCGTTTTAATTTATTGACAATCTCAACGTTGTGAGTGGTCAAAACCACTGTTGTACCGTAATCATTAATCTTTTCAAGCAGCCGAACAATATCCCAGCTATGCTTTGGGTCTAGGTTTCCGGTCGGCTCGTCAGCAATCAGAATCTTCGGCTGTCTAGCTAGCGCCCTCGCAATTGCCACGCGCTGCCTTTCGCCACCGCTCAACTGATGCGGAAAGTTCTTTTCTTTACCCTTTAAGCCTACTAGTTTAATCACTTTTGGCACAGTTGCCTTAATTTCGTGATTAGTCGTCCCGGCAATCTCTAACGCAAATGCTACATTTTCAAATACAGTTCGGTTTGGCAGAAGCTTAAAGTCCTGAAAAATAACCCCGATTTTACGCCTAAGTAGCGGAATATCTTTATCTTTTAGATTGTCATAGTCAATTCCGCCCACCACGATCTTGCCACTAGTTGGCTTCTCTTCTCTAGTTAGCATCTTAAGTAGCGAAGATTTACCCGCACCACTCGTACCAACTAGAATCACAAATTCCTTTGGCTTAATATGAAGACTGACCCTGTTGACAGCAGGGGTGGAAGATTTACCATAGGTTTTGGTTACACGGTCTAATAAAATCATTACCACTATAGTATAACATAATCTTGTTGGGGGTGGCAATAGTATTTAGTGGTAACATTTCAATAAAAAAGACCCTAGATAAAATTCTAAGGTCTTAAAAAGATCTAAAGACGGTTAATCATTTCGTAAGATGTAATATTATCGCTCTTCTCAGACTCTCTCATAAAAAGTCTAACGAAGAGCCCCGATATAACACGCACCTTATGACCACTACGATCTATAGTAACGATAGTTGCTGTGGGGTCCTTCGCTAATTCTTTTGCTAATAGCATTGGATTATTCCACTCCTTTCTACCAACAATCTCGACCTCTTTAAGCGAATATTTTAACCTAAATTTGTCGGATAAATCCGAGACCGAACGCTTTGTTAGCATCCGACCAGACTCTGTTAATACGATAAATTTTTCTGCCGCTTCTACCACTCTTGTCATTATAATCAAGCCTCCAGTCCAAAATTGTCACAACAACCCCAATAAGCATCTGTTCCTTCTGAAACAATCTCTTCAATCCTATTAGAAATAGAGTTGATAATAGAAGGGATATTGGACTTTTTAAGATAAAAATCTGTATCCACCCCAATAACCAGTACCGGTTGTTTAAACTTAGTACGTCCGTTACCAGTTCGTACACCGAATTTAATTTCTCCGAAAGCAGTTGATATCCTAACTTGAGTATCTATCATATAGCTCTTACCCGAAAAATCACAGGTAAAATCGACAGGCAACCCATAGATGAATGCATCGGTGCCTAATGTCTTGTCCTCCACCTTTGTCGCTCGGCGGAACGTTTCCTTTTGAAGTGAACCACGTTTTTTGTAATGATACTCAAAAGATTCACATAGTTCGTCTTCGAGCTCTAAACCTGTTGACAGACTAAACGTATCATCATAATTATTACTATGCATAGTACAATCACCATCCTTGTGTTTTAATGTGCTTAGTAGTTTTACCCACTATACTGTACCTATAATTATATCATAAAATAAACAAAAAGTCAATACGATTAGATGTTTTCGCAGTAAGCCAGGTAGTCAGCAGAATTTTCTAGTAATGTAAGAACTACCACTTTACCTGGAGCAGGATCTAAACGGAATCCATAAAAATTACCGCTCGGCGTATCACACCATACATCTTTGGCTACAAAAATCCTCCCTGCTACTCGGCCGTCACCAGTTTTAAACGTATATCCGCTCGTAGTCGTAATAACTTTCACCTGAATACCATCTGGCAAATCTGAAACATACCGGTAAAATGGATGGTTTGGCGCATCTCTAATATTATTAGTATCCACAGTTATGGAATCTGGCGGCAGATTGCCCCGATTATTAGATTTGTATTACTGGACGGCTGAAGCTACAAGCGAGAGATTGTTTTTGTAGCCAGCGTTACGTTGAGATCTTTGCAAGGCTGGCAAGGCAATAAAAACCATTAAAAATATTAAACCTGCAATTGCCAGTACGAGAACAACTTCGATT
>CAYXHY010000003.1:10478-39529 GCA_964465135.1 uncultured Candidatus Saccharibacteria bacterium | reverse complement strand
GCTCTATCCAGTTGAGCTACCGAGGCGTAGTTATATTTTACCAGATTTTAAGTATTTTAGCGAGTGAATTTTTCATGTGCAACCGGATAATCATACAATTCAGATTTCTTGAACCAATGACCAATCTCTTCTTTGGCCTCGCTACTGTCACCAGAAGCGTGGATTAGATTTGGAATGCCAACAGATTGCGCATCAGCATACCCAAAGCTCATATGAGAGTAATCACCGCGAATCGTACCCGGCATAGCAGATTTTGGCTCAGTGCCGCCAACTATCTTGCGGACCAACTCAACTGATTCAATGCCCTCTAGGACCATCGCAATAACTGGACCTTGCGTCATAAAATTAAGCGTCATATCAAAGGCTTTTTCACCACGGCGAGTTACCATTTTTCCGATATCTTCATAGTGTTTATGATAATGACTTTTATCTGGAAAAATCATTTTAGTACCGATGATTTTTAGACCTACCCGTTCAAATCTGGTCAAAATTTCACCCACAATTCCCCGCTGCACGGCATCCGGCTTAAATAGTATTAGAGTTCGTTCGATTTTATTATCCATAGCTCTCCTCTGATCATTTATGATTAGATTATAGCACTTTTTATCAAAAACTGATATACTTATACTATGTATCTATCTGAAGCAATTGATGACTTTATCGACTCCGTAGAAGTTGAAGGCGGCCGATCTAAATCAACTGCTGAAAATTATAGGCTTTATCTAGAGAGATTCGTTGAGTTTGCCGACGATTTAAAAGTTAGCTCCATAAAAGGTGAAACTGTCCGTAAATATCGGCTTTGGCTAAACCGCTACGAAAATGACAAAGGTCAGGAGCTTAGCACTACTACACAAAGTTATCATTTAATTGCCTTGCGTAGGCTATTAGTCTATCTATCTAAGCGCGATATTGAAAGTTTAGACCCTAGCAAGATCGAGCTTCCAAAAACTAGCCGCTCAGAGGTAACTTTTTTGTATTATGACGAAATCGAACGAATGCTCGAGGCGATTTCTGGCGATAAAGAGAGCGATTTGCGCGACCGAGCAATTATTGAGCTTCTTTTCTCTAGCGGTCTGCGTGTCTCAGAATTAGTTAATTTAAATCGCGATAATGTGAACACTGAGCGGCGCGAATTTATGGTGCGTGGAAAAGGTAAAAAAGATCGGCCAGTTTTCATTAGTAAAAATGCGGCCGAACAGATCGAAAATTATCTGAACGCTAGGCAGGATAGTCTAGTCCCCCTTTTCATAAACTACAGCCGCCGAAATACTACACCTACCAATGATGGAAATTATAAACGTCTGTCAGCTAGGTCTGTGCAAAGGATTATCGACAAATACGCAAAGTTAGCCGGTATAACAAAGCACGTTAGCCCACACACGATGCGACATAGCTTTGCTACCGACTTATTGATGAATGGCGCAGACCTACGATCGGTGCAATCTATGCTAGGTCATGCAAATATCAGTACAACCCAAGTATATACCCATATCACCGATTCACACCTCAAAGAGATCCATGACAAATTTCATAGCGAAACATAATTATTTTAGATGTAACTTATCTACAATCAATCGTCGATTGAGCTGTACTATCCCTAATAATCATCGTTTTACAGAATTGACCATCGGTTGATACTGCAAACTCGGGTATCGGTTGATTAACACCATCTAGTTCTACCCTAGATTGAACTCTACGAAATTGGTCATTTGCCCTACCTGTGGAGTCTACCACTGGCTGAACATCTTTAAAATTAACCACAAGGTTATATGAACTCAGCATTTCAACTTTATAATTTACGGTCTGGCCATATTGAAAAGCTAATCGTAGCACACTATCAGAGCCTGGCGCAACATTACTGCCCAGTGTGATCACGGCCGAACAAGCATATCCAAAATATCCACCCTCAGATATAGACTGTACACATCTTATGGGGGTCAAAACAGAGCTATTAAACTGTCGTCGATCGGTCTGTATAGCAACAGAGCTTATTCCACCCAATTGAGAATCTATGGCAGCATTTGCGCTAGGATACAAGAATACTGCGCCAGAATCGTTACCGTTAATAAACTGCGCGCGAACAACCGAAGGCCTATTTTGCGGCCAGCTAGAACTTACTGGGAACGCATTTAGCATCTTGTTCGGATAATTATCTAGACTTACATTACTAGACCCAGCATCTTCCTCACTAAACCATGAAATACGGATTTTATTAAAATTGGCGGTCGATTTCAAGGGAATTAACTTTGAAGATCCAGCCAGAAGTTCGCCTAAATAATCACTAGTTTCAGTATTGATCTTCACGCAAGTGTAGGCTTGGTTAAATTCTTCATCGCCGCTACTGCTTTGTATGAGAGTTTCATCGCTATTTATATCACCAATACCAAAAACCTCACTTAATAACCTACATGATTGAGAATCTAAGCCTTGATGAAGAGCCGCACTCATTCTTACACAATCACTAGATTGAGACGAATCATTGCATGCCTTTTGCCATTGCAAGAGAGCCCTCTTAGCGTCTTCAACCCCAGCCTGCGCTGAATCATAAGCCGATTGAGATAAATCTTGATCCACAGCCATTTGATTATCTCTATTTGCAAGCCTAATGAAGCTAGTAACTATAATCGCAACCATCAAAAAAGTGGCAACTATAACAAACATCGACACCCCACCCGTATAAAAAGAACTATTTCTATTCTTTGGCACGAATTACTATCTCCTACCTAAAGTCCTAACAGTTAGATCAAATTTATTGATCGCACAATAATCTTCCATACCTTGAGCGTTTGAAGGTGGTCGACAGTTCATATTAGACATATCGATTAAGCCGCGATTAGTGTCACTCGTACCTAAGACATAACTAATGTTGATCAGCCTCTGATTAGTACTCTGATCACGCAAAACCTCTTTAGAATGGAATCTAATATCATAAACCATCAGCCCAGATTCACTCTGGGGTAGCAGATCAATGGCCTGCCCATCTTTAGGAATTCTAGTCCATAACGTACTATCTGTACAGTACTGACGAGACGAATCAAGGATTTTAATTAATCTTATCTCAGTACTAGATGCTGCCGCTCCATCATAGCGAACTGGTACGGTTCGGCCCGCCGCTTGAGCATTCAATATACGAGCAGTATTCCATAAGTAGCTAAAGCTACCAGTACAATAAGCACCAGCTTGCGGCTCAGATGTATTTGGTCGCACTACATAGTTCTGATTCGCACCAAAGCTGTTCTGAGGATTATTCCACTCAATAGACGCAATAGAGTTAAACGATCTTGTAAAATCGGTATTTATCGTTCGACTGGCTGCATTTAGATCAAACATAGTTGCACCTTTAGTGTATATTTTACCCATCTGCATAGACATAGTAACGATCGCCATCAATAATGCCGCTACCATAGACATCGAAAGCATCAATTCTACAAGTGTAAAACCTTGTTTATGGCTATTATCTTGGGTCATATAACCTCACAATCGTACCTAGAGTTGTTTTAACATTGCTGCCTGACGGCATCCAGCAAGCTCGAATATGAAAATCATAATACTTGGCAGCCGTGCTGCTTGGGCGAACTACTTCTACCCAAACACCTCGTGCACCCAAATATGTAGACGGCACCGAAATCGTGTTGGTATCCGCCCCAAATGACAATCTAGGATATGTATCAGATTCAGCGAAATTGGCACCACTGCCGGTTTTGCGAACCGCCATATTTACAGTGTCCACAATTAATATATTAGTAGCATTGAAGTCCGATCGGCATTCATTCAACCGGCTGGCTGAAGTTGAAGAGTTAGCCGTGGCAGTCAACCACTGGCTAGCTGGACCAGTAAACTCACCGGTCGGACGAGGATGTTGCGAGATGAACGCGTTGTTCATAAATCGTAATGCTTCAGCCTGAGCATCAATAGTATTTCTAGCCATAGTTAGTTGCATCGTTGCCTGCGATCTAGATAAACCTGCATTCATCAGAGATAAACTACCTACCATCAGCATTGCAAAAATAGATATGGCCAGAGTTACTTCTATGATAGTATCACCTTTTTTAAAAATATTTTTCATGACCTACAACCTTTGCACTCCATTAAAACCTGTTTGATTATCACAAGATACCGATCCCGTTCCGTTCAATGGCGCTATTTCAACTGAGGCAGCAGTATTGCCGATCCTCACTACTCTACCGCGGCCGAAAATGCTAATGCCAGCATAGCCCCAACGGCTATCTATATTAGGCATAATACATACATCGACTTTTTTGTCAGATGACATTACAAGTCTGCTATCCACGAAGTTATTTCTAAAATTTCTGATGCTTGAGGCAGTATTATAAGATGAATTATCAGGAGACATAACACCGATAGGAATACCAAATGTCATAACCGACCCGCTTAGCGGCGATCTCAATATCATTATACCAAATACGGTATCATTAATAACCCAAGAAGAAGTTAAGTCGCCAGAAAAGGCACGTGTAGATCCGGAGCTTCGGTTATCAGTTATCATTTTGTAGCGACCGTCCCATTCGAGAGGCTTCTCCTCCCATCTATTGGTATCTGCATAGGTGGTATTGAGAGCATTTGCGCCTATAGCTACCACAAATTTAGTCGCTTTTAGTGTTTCGATATCATTAGCGCATGGTCCACCGCAAGCAGTCGAAGGGTCGATATCTAGGCCAACTATATATCTGGACGTATCGTAGTGAGTGCTAAATAACCCAGCTAGGCTCGGGTTGGCAAAGCTAATCATTTTACCTAAAATAATACAGTTAGTTGTACCACGTGTATTTCCACTATTATCTAGTACAATCGAAATATTAGTGCCATTGTCAGTACAACGCACCCGCTGAGTCATACTATTTTGCGGGTTTTCCACCTCTGTAAAGACCTGCTGAATTTCCGACTTAAAGGTATTGACCATATCGTTATATCTTTGCCTGTTGATATTAGTTGTCCACCCCGCCATCAATCCTACAGCCATAAGGCTTGAAATAGCCAAAAACAGAGAGACCTCTATAATTGTAAATCCGTCTACTATTTTTGAAAAACTTCTTTGCATATTACCTCTATTATACCATAGGCATTATTATTTTATACTTTAAAACTCAAAAAGTTAATAATGTACGGATAAATAAAGAAAATTGAGATGGTAGCAATAATCAAAAATGGACCAAACGGCATTTTTACACCTCTACCTAGGGATTTATTTTTTATCGCCGAGCTAGCTACGATGAACAAAGTTCCAAGAAAATTCGATAAAAATAGTACAAAAGCTGCTAAGATTGGCAAATTTGGCAGCATAAATATTAAGCCTATCGAAATAATCCAATCACCAGACCCTACCCAGGCGCCTTTAGAGATGGTGTTTAGTAGAAGATAAATACCCGGCAAGATAATCATAGAAATTAATAAGTTAGAGGTAAGCTCCCAGCTGACACCCACCACGCTAAATGTATTAATTCCCCAGAAAATAGCCGCCAGTCCAATAAATACCAACATTAAGTTTAAAGGGAGCAAGGACCATTTCATATCATAAACGAATAAAATCGTTAAAATGGCCAACAAAACTAACCACAAGATAAAACTTGCAATCTCTAGTGGCGCGACTTCTCCGCTGACTAGGTTTGCGAGCGGCCACATAAGAAATGACGTCACAAAAAGAGCACCTAGTGCAATTTCTGCAGTAACCTCAAGCTTACCAATCGGCTTTCGGCATTTTCGGCATTTTCCACCCAGACCCAGCCACGAAAATACTGGTATAAGATCGTACCATTTTAAAGTATAGCTACAATATAGGCACTTTGAACGATCGTCTTTTTGCTTAACTCCGGCTAGAGATTTAAGTTTCTTCCACTCGTCTTTATCTACCTCTTCGCCAGAATCTATTTCATGTTTCAGTTGACGAGCTCGGATTCGCCAAACTTGCGCAATAGCAAAACTAGCTAGCACTGCCCCGAATAGGAATAATCCAATTGAAATTATAAATATCATCATAGTTTCCATTAGCTACATATTTACTAGACCGTAAATCGGCACCAAAATCGCACCAATCATACCACCAGCAAGAATCGCCATCACTAGCATCAGGATCGGCTCAATCATAGTAGAAATTGCTCGAATCTGTTCATCAAGTTCGTTCTCGTAAACTTGAGCTGTTTTACCAAGCATTTGGTCAATTTTGCCAGACTGTTCACCGATCGAAATCATCTGTGGCACAAGTGGCAAAATATAATCTTTATCTTTCAAAGAACCGGATAAGTTTTTACCACCTTGAACCATTTCAGCTGCTTCATCGATACTCTTTTTGACAATTACGTTGTTTAGGGCGTCGCCACAAATAGTCAACATATCTAACATAGCCACACCGGTTGAGAGCAAAGTTTGTCCAGTACGAGTAAAGCGTGCCATGTATAGTTTTCTAAATAACGCCCCAAACATTGGAACATTCAATTTGAAAGATGCTGAAAATTTAATACCTGCATTAGTTTTGAGGAACTGCAAGAAGAACCAAACCGAGATTCCGATCACTAGAAATACTAGCCACCAATAACTCATAATGAAATTCGATGCATTAACCATAATCTGCGTCATTAGAGGAAGATCCTTATTTAGATCGCGATATAACTGCTCAACCTGTGGAACAACTGTAAACATCATAAATGCGACCACACCCAAAATCACGAATAGCACAATGAAAGGATACGTTAACGCACCTTTAATTTTACTCATCATTTCAGCATCTTTTTCTTGCTGAGCAGCAATACGCATTAGAGAGTCATCAAGCGTTCCAGACAATTCACCTGCCGCAACTAGTGATAGATAAACTTTGTCAAACACATTAGGGTGTTTAGAAAAAGAATCGGACAGCGAATTACCGGCCTCAATACTTGTCATAATATCTTCAAGAACATTCTTCATTCTCTTATTTTGTGTCTGTTCAGCAACAGTATGTAAGCTCTGTGCTAACGGCAAACCCGCACCAATCAAAGTTGAGAACTGCCTAGTGAAAACAATTTTATCTTTAGAAGTAATACGATTAGTAAATTTACCTAAAAAGCCCTCTTCATTAATCTCTTTGATATCTTTTATCGGAATAAAGCCTTGTTCCATTAATAGGCGACCGGCAGCATGCTCATTTTCTGCCTGCACTTCAGATTTTACAATTTTACCCGTAGCTTTATCTCTTGCTTCGTAACTAAATCTTTTCATTTTAACCTCTCATTAACCTTTCAAATTCCGATAAGTCAACTGCATATTCACGGGCATTGTCATAAGTAATAACCCCCGTCTGAACTAGCTTAACTAGCGTACGATCCATTGTTTGCATGCCCTGATCTGCCCCCGTCTGGATAACAGCATCAAGCTGGTGAGATTTTCCTTCACGAATAATATTTCGTACAGCTGGGTTAGCAACCAAAACCTCAGCAGCCACCACACGACCGCCACCGATTGAAGGAACTAGACGCTGCGAGCAAATCCCTTGCAAAATATTAGCTAGCTGTGAGCGAATTTGTGACTGTTGGTGTGGCGGAAAAACGTCAATCATACGGTCGATCGACTGCGAAGCACTGTTGGTGTGAAGTGTTGCGAACACCAAGTGCCCGGTCTCAGCAATCGTAATCGCGGCTGAGATAGTTTCAAGGTCGCGCATCTCACCGATCAATACCACATCAGGGTCTTGGCGAAGGCTTGAACGCAAAGCTGAACTAAATGAGTAAGTATCATAGTGGACCTCACGCTGAACAATTACCGAGCGTTTACTTTTGTGGGTAAACTCAATCGGATCCTCAATTGTGATAATGTGCTGCGATTTCTCTGAGTTGATTTTATCAATCAGTGCTGCAAGTGTAGTTGATTTACCAGAACCAGTCGGACCAGTAACAAGCACTAGTCCGCGTGGGTAATCCGCAAAGGTCTGAACAACTGGTGGCATACCAAGTTCAGTAACGGTTTTGATCGTATTAGGGATCAAACGAAGGGCTGCAGCCAGATTTCCGCGTTCATGGAAGGCGTTAACACGAAAACGACCCAATTCACCAAATGCAAATGAGAAATCGAACTCTTTGTCTTTAGTTAAAATTTGCTGCTGGTCTTGATCGAGAATCGAGAAGACAAGCATCTCGACCTGCTCTTCATTAAGAGCTTTATACCCAGGAAAAGGTGTCAACGCACCGTCTAGGCGAAGCATTGGCGGCAAGCCAACCTGAATGTGAAGGTCACTGGCATTTTTACGCACCACTTCCTCTAGTAAAATTTCTATTCTTAAATCTTGTTGTTCCATATTTTCCTTCCCTTTTATGCAGTATCAGCTGCTACCCTATTTACTTCTTCTATTGTTGTTAATCCTGTCAGTGCCTTGAGATACCCGTCTTGGCGCATAGTGATCATACCCTGAGAGACAGCCACTTTTTGCACTTCGGCCGCCGTAGCCCGTTTGATAATCAATTTCTGCACCTCCTCGCTCACTTCCATGACCTCATAAATACCAGCACGCCCCTTGTATCCACCTGGAGTTTGTGGTGTATCCCTACCCTTCACTAGAGAATACGATTTTTGGCCAGCCAACGGAAGATCTTTATAGCCTAGATCGGCCGAAACCTGTGCCACCTCCTCTTTAGTTTTTGGTAGTAGATGTCCAACGGTTTCCATAATACTTTTCGTCTCTAGCGGCGACGATTGATAAACATTCCGCTTCTCAGCCACACGGCGAACCAGACGCTGACCGATAATCGTATTAACGGTTGAAGCAATCAAAAACGGCTCGATACCCATATCTAAAAGACGAGGTAAAATACCAGCCGCCGAGTTGGTGTGTAGTGTCGAGAACACTAAGTGTCCAGTCAAAGCTGC
Organism: uncultured Candidatus Saccharibacteria bacterium; assembly: GCA_964465135.1. Lineage (GTDB taxonomy): Bacteria > Patescibacteriota > Saccharimonadia > Saccharimonadales > Saccharimonadaceae > Nanogingivalis. The sequence continues at coordinate 30,679 of CAYXHY010000003.1, read as the reverse complement.
CTGCACAGCCAAATTAGCGGTTTCACCGTCACGGATCTCACCAACCATCACAACATCCGGGTCAAGACGCAAAATAGAACGTAAACCAGCTGCAAAAGTTAACCCAACATCAGTATTAACCTGAATCTGGTTTACGCCATCCATTTTGTACTCAACTGGATCTTCTAGTGTAATAATATTCACAGATTCATCATTAATCTCTTTGATCAAAGCATACAAAGAGGTGGACTTACCAGAACCAGTCGGACCAGACGTAAGCACCATTCCATTTGGTGCAGCAATACCCTTTCTAATTGTTCTAAGTGCACGACCGGCATAACCCATCTGCTCAAGGTCAAATGAGCTTCCAGATTTATCAAGCAGACGAATCACCACTTGCTCACCCCAAATAACTGGGCTAATCGCGATACGAAGGTCAACTTCTTTGTTGGCCACATTAACGGCGAACTGACCGTCTTGAGGGATTCGGTGTTCGTCAATCTTCAAATTAGACAAAATTTTAATACGCGAAACTAAAGCCGGCTCAATACTTTTGGGCAGGTTCATCACTTCACGCAAAACACCGTCGATTCGGCAGCGAATTTTAAGTGATTTTTCAAGCGGCTCCACGTGAACGTCAGATGCTTTAGCTCGGACAGCATATTCCAAAATCGTACTTAACGCTTTTGAGATTGGCGAATCTTGAACAATCGTCTGCACCGAACGCTTCATATCAGCATCGGCAGCATCACTTAATTCAGTCTTTTCCGCAATCGCATCAACCGTCGAAAGATCGGTCTTATACTGGTCCAATACGTGACGAATCGATTCCTGACTCGCCATAAAGACCTTTAATGGTCGTTGAATCAAACTAGATAAATAGTCGACAGCCTGCACGTTAGTTGCGTCAAGCATCGCCACGGCTAGCCTGTTTTGAACTTCAGCAATCGGCACTGCCATATTCCTTTCTGCAATATCGAGAGGAACTAAATCTAATATCGATTGGTCAATATTAGAACTTGCCAAATTAACATATGGAATCCCTGAAACGTGCGAAATAGCGTGAATCAATATTTCGTTATCAACTATTTTATTTTCTAGAAAATAGGCTATTAGAGATTGGTTTGCAGCCTTAGCACTTTCAACAGACTGCGAAATAACCTCAGCTCGAACGAGCCCCTCTTCAGAGAGGAGCTTAGCAAGTCTAACTTGAATATCGTTCGTTATTAAAGCCATAAATTTCTATTCTGTATCTTCGTTTGTCGCCTGCTGCCTATCAGACATTGGCGTTACTCCATCCTCACCGATCATAATCGGAACTGTTGGGTTGATTGCATCTTTATTGAATATGTCTTCACTAGGTTCAATGAAACCCGCCTGAATCTCATCAGTAACTTCAACGTTACGAGTCTTTTCTGATGGATCACCTAAAATACTATTGAGTACAATTGACGAAATAAGCACGCTCACTCCGGCAATCAGCACCAACATTGCAATATCAGTTTTTTTCATTTATTGACCTCCTGTTGCGCTTTCTTGGCTAGTCCGAGTATCAGCCGAGCTATTAGCTGTGCCATCACTCTTGATAACTTTTTCACGAAGCACGACTTCAGCTTGTGCTAGATAAAATGCCTGGGCGTTAATAGCTAACGACATATTTCCAGTATTTTGATCTAGTTTAAACGAAGTTATATTAATAGTACGGATTGACCTCTCTAGGTTCTTTATCACATTTAGAATATTCTCTGGACTATCAGAAGTTACAGTAAACGAAAATTCAATCGGCTGCGGCCTAGGACCGCTTAATTCTGTACCATCTTCAGATATAGACCCCTCCATTGCCATAGAAGATTCCGCTGTTGACGCAGAAGTGTCAACGGTGATAGATTCAATTTTGATACCAGGGACATTTAGCAACTTGTCGCTAATACTTGCGCCAAGCGCGGCAGAGTTCTCAAATGATGGTAGCGCATCAATCACAACACGCAAAGCATTATTTTCCACTTCTGCACGAGATGACAGCAGTGCTGAGTTGGTTTGCAACTCCTCCATTTTAGACTCTAGATCCTTGACATTAATAAGGTTGTTCTCTAAAGTTTTAATACTTGCATTCTGGGCTTCAAGAACTTTAAAGTTAAACATCATCTCCCGGACCAAGAAAGTTGTCAATACTGAAGTTAGGCCAATAATCACAGACGCAATTGCAACCGCTATAAACATCGTTTGGTTAGCTTTAGCGATCAGCTGTCGCTTACGAATGGCTGTATCTTTATTATCTTTAGCCATATTATTCTTCCTCCCCTACATCAGTTCTGGCTTTAAAAATATCATCCGGAATCTGGATCCTAGAGTCAGTCACATCTTTTCGCCCTGGAGGCAATACTGCAAAATCTTTTGAGGTAAAGCTCAATGCACTGTCGTTAATCTTAAAGCTAAGCTTAAAGCGTAGAACCTTAGATCCATCTTCGCCATCACCGAGAGATTGCTCTTCTGTCGTTACGTCTCCGTCAACTAGGTCGTCGCTAATACAGTTGTTAGTTTCATTTCTTACATCGTCAGCGGTACAACCCTTCTCTTGGTGTACTTCGCGGTAAACTATTTTAGTTTCAGCAATCGTTTTACGAAAAGCCTCTAGTGCAGGAAATCCGCCAGAAGCTTGGCCTTCAACTGAAAGCAATTTGTTCACTGGGTCGTAATTTATTGAAGAATAAGAAACTGAGTTTTCGCCAGTCGGCTGAATAGCAACAATAATTTGACCTATTAGTCTAGATGTATTTGGTGCCGCCGCACGCAAGCTGTCAATTTGACTTAACTGGTTCTGCAAAGTAACTGTGCTTGTAACATCTGGATGACCTTCTAGTGCTGCAAACCCCTCTTTAATTTGGCGGTCTTTAGCACTCATAGTCAATGGTTGAGCTACAAATACAAAGCTAGCCACCAAAACAATCAAGCCTGCACAAGCAATACTTGCTACAATCGAAAACAATATAATACGGTTGCGTAAGCTCTGAGCTTTAAGCAGCTCGTTTTTTACATCCGGTATAAGGTTAATTTCAATCATTATTTATTACTCCTTTGAGCTAAACCTACCGCAACTGCAAATTCTGACGCAACACCAGCCAATTGCTGTTGATATTTAGCGGGCACTGTAACATATTGGAAAGGATTTCCCGAAACAGTTGCAATTCCAGTCTTAGATGAAACGTATTCAGTCAGATGCGGCACCATTCCAGCGTAGCCAGAAAGTACAACTCCACCAATAACAACATCGGGATATCGCGTTGAGAAGAATTTTATAGACTTTACGATCTCTTGCACAAAAGACTCTAAGGTAGTTTCAATAGCTCTGAAAACTTGACCCTCAAGCTTATCTTGCGCTAGACCAAACTTCAAAATAAATTGTCGAGCCTGATCATCTTTAATATTTAAGTTTTGTACCGCTGCTTTAACGAGTGAGGATAATCCAACCGGGATAGTACGAACAAGACGTGGGGCGTCACCATAAACTACGGAAAGGTCGGTTGAATTCTCACCAAGATCAATTAAGACTCGGCCGTCGCTAGCTCCTTTAGGTAAAAGCGACCTAGTCATCGCTAATGAATCTGGCTCGGCGGCTACCACATTGAAACCTAAGCCTTCAATAAACTCTAATCGGTCTTCACTATAATTTTTAGCAGTTGAAGCCAAAAGAACCTCTTGCGAATCTTTCTTATGCATTGATTGGCCAAGTGAGACCCAGTCTACCTTGGCGTCTTCAATCGACATCGGCACGTATTGATCGATTTGGTATTTGATAGTTTTTTGAAGCTCCTTTGCGTCCTGCACAGGAACATCAATGATTGTAGTAAATGTCTTCTGGGACGACAAACTAATCGCTACGTTCTTAGTTTTGATATCACTCTGCCCTACAGCTGTCGCAATTACTTCGCCCAGTCTACGACGACCCTCTTCGGAATCGTTCGCAGTCAGACGAGAATCGATCGGCGTATAGCCAAAGCCTACCAAATTCCAATTTCCGTCGTTACCCTTGTCGAGTTGAATTACACGAATAGCATTCGTGCCAATATCTAACGAGAAGAATTCGCCCACACCTTTTATATTAAACATGCCCTTATTTTACCATAATCGCAATAATATTTGCAAGCATTTTAACCATTTTTAATACATATATACGCCTCGCTAATATTAACCGCTAGCCTAAATCAATTCTATAGATAGAGCTTTTACCTTTTATATGTTAAAATATAGTGAATAAGTCTAATAAATTTAAAACAGAAGGAATCTAATGAGCTTATCTATCGGAATTGTAGGCCTGCCAAATGTCGGTAAATCGACTTTATTCAACGCCCTTACAAATAATAATATCTTAGCTGCAAACTACCCTTTTGCAACAATAGAGCCCAACACCGGAATTGTTCCAGTGCCAGACAGTCGTCTAAAAAAATTGGCCGCAATTTATGGTTCGTCAAAAATATTACCCGCTACAGTCACTTTTGTTGATATTGCCGGCTTAGTGGCTGGTGCCAGCAAGGGCGAAGGTCTCGGTAATAAATTTCTTTCAAATATTCGCCAGTGCGATGCGATTATCCATATAGTCAGAGCTTTTGTGAACAATGATATTGTTCATGTTGCAGACCGCATTGACCCTAAAGATGATATTGATGTAATAAACACAGAATTAATAATCGCCGATGTTCAGACAATTGAAAATCGCATCCAGAAGCTATCCAAGGAAGCCAAAGCTAAGCCAGCTATACGATCCGATATTGAATACCTGAACAATTTAATTACTCAATTAAACAGTGGCGTTTTATTATCTTCTATTGAAGATCTCAACTATGAATTAATCTCTGACCTTCATCTCTTAACAGCTAAACCAGTTATTTATGCCTTCAATGTAGATGAAGAAACATTAGCTGACCCAGAGCAGCAGAAACATCTATCTGATTTAGTGTCCCCTGCTAAATCTATATTCGTATCGGCTAAACTTGAAGAAGAACTCAAGGATCTAGATTCTGAGGACGCTAAAGAACTATTAGAGAGTTATGGAGTGCAAGAAAATGGCTTATCGCAAATGGTCCACGCAGCCTACGATACACTAGGATTGCAAAGTTATTTAACAGCTGGGCCAAAAGAAATTCATGCCTGGACAATCAAAAAAGGCTGGACTGCCCCGCAGGCCGCAGGAGTTATTCATACTGACTTTGAAAGAGGCTTTATTGCAGCGCAAGTTGTAAATTATGATGATCTAGTTAGCGCTGGCAGCGAACAGTCCGCCAAAGCTAATGGTAAAATCCGAACTGAAGGCAAAGATTATATTATGCAGCCAGATGACGTGGTAGAATTCAGATTTAACGTCTAAAATAGATTTTCACCCCTGTAATAAAATAACTGAACAAATTTATTGTTCAGTTATTTTTAAGGCATAAAACCTCTCTTGGTTACCTTTGGATCCCTTAATCTCACTATCTTTTTTACTCTCAATATAGAATTTATTAGACCTCAGCCAAGCTTCAAAATCCTTTATGATTTGTCGCCTTTGGGAATTATTTTTAATCACTCCATTGATAATATTCCCCTTACCCGCCTCAAATTGCGGCTTTAGCATGGCTACAATAATGGTATTCTTTTGAACCAGTTTCTGTACTGATGGCAATATTTCGCGCAAAGAAATAAAACTTACATCTATCACGACAATATCAATTTTATGGTCTGTTTTAAAGTCGCGAATATCAGTTTTTTCATACAGCTCAATTCGTGAGTCCTCTCGCAAAGAAGGGTGCAACTGATCCGTGCCTACATCTACCGCAATTACCTTTTTAGCCCCATTACGAAGCGCATAATCGGTAAATCCACCAGTGCTAGAGCCTACATCTAAGACCGTAGCCTTAGTAAAATCTACCTTCATCGCCTGAGCTACACTCTCTAGCTTCATCCCAGCTCGAGAAACATATTGATTAGCCTGCTTCACCTTTAGCTTAATAGTGTCCACCACAAAATATCCAGGTTTATCAATCACGCGTCCGTCAACCGTAACCTTACCAAGCCTGATATAACTCTCCGCCTGAGACCTAGAAGCTACCATTTTTTTGGCTACTAATAAGTGATCTAATCTAACTTTAGCCATACATTATCCTCTCAATTTCTCTAGTAATTTCAGCGATCTTCGCCCAACTTTCACCTTCCGACATCACAACTAGCACATAGTCGCCCTTAGGATGATAAACTATACCCGCATCATTCAGAACTCCGCCCAAAAATCCTACTTTATCGGCGACTCGACCCGACGTCCCGGCTGGAATTCCCTGTCTATAAACCTGGGAAAACATCAGACCACGTAACTTATTGGCGTTACCCGCCGAAAAGTTATCTCCAAAATACAAATTAGTTAGCATCTTACGCAAGCTATTAGCAGTTGTTGAAGCTACCTGGCCAGAGTTAGAAAACACAGATTCATAGCCAACAGATTGTAGATAATTATTGATAGCATTCCTGCCGTAAACACTTAACCAATATTCCGGACAATCATTCGCGCTACGAACAATCATATTATACATACATCCATCAACATTAGTTCCGAGCGCTGAAGAACCCCAATTCAACTGGCCATTATCAATTTTATTCATAATAAACTGCGCCATAAATAATTTATACGTACTTGCCGAAGTCATCCTCTTGTCGCCATTTGATTCCGCACTCCAAAATTCACCTGATAACTGCTGTACACTAATAGAGATGCCCTTCCCTCTCGTAGCCTCATCTAAGTAGCTTTGCAAACCTTTATTACTGTTAGTAAATTCCCTTTCATACCTAACAACCGGCGGAATAGATTTTAGTTTTAGCTCAATCTCCACACCAGAACCATCATCAAACATCTTAGAAGTTATCTGATTTTTATAATCATTAAAGTCTAGGCCCCAACCTTCGATACCGGTCGTACGACCAACTTCTTCGCCGTTTATAGTCTTTACAACCGTCACGCCCGGTTCTTTCCTAACCTTCTCTTCTAACACTCCAAATAATTTAGAAATTTCATCATCTTTCAAAGTTAGGGTAAATTCACCATCCTCCTGTTTGGACACATCTAAAAGACTCGCCCGCTCTTTAGCCGATGTCGCAAATTTATCCAGCCGATTACCTATAGGTATCATAAAATATATATTTTTAGCGATTGCGTTTTCAGCCTGGGTTCGCAACGATTCATAATTCCCTGTGACGATTTCTGGAGTCAATTTCTCACCCTCTAAGGTGATATGATTGTCAGACAGATTGAAAGCGTAGTCTTTTATGGCGTTTTTTACGGCACTAGATTCAACTTTTATGCCATCTTCGCTAGGTTTTATATTGATTTTCTCGCCTTCAACCTCAAAAATAGCATTTTTCGGCTCACGCGATAAGTCTTTAGCCTGCTCTTCGGTCAAACTATCAAGTTTAGCGTCATCAATATTAAGATTCACCGCCTGTATATCAGTTTTGAAGAAGAAAAATGAAAACGGTACAAAACGCCAAACTAAAGGATATTCCATTTCTGAAGACAACCAATCATCGTCCATCGTGCCACTATTTAGTACATCTTCACCTTTAAATTTAGACTTGGAATCGACATTCGTCTCTATAGAAATCTCTAATTCAGAAAATTGGTTCTCTATAGTCTCCTGTATCTTATCACGGCTCATAATCCCAATTTTGTCAGATCCAACCTTAGAAAACGGCAAAGAATAATACTTCGGCCAAAATACTTGCGTCAAAATAAGCGCCAATAATAAACAAGCTACCCCAATAATAATCTTTTTGCGATGCCGACTAAATAGACTAGCAATCCGCCTCAGCAACTTCTTTATTTTTTTAACCACCCTTGACCTCCAGTCTATTTTTGACGTTCGCGATATTCGCCGGTTGAAGTATCTACCGAAATTATATCACCCTCTTTTATAAATGACGGAACTTTAACTGTAATCCCAGTTTCCATTTCAGCATCTTTTAGGACGCTTGAAGTTGTATCGCCCTTCACTACGTTCTCTGTGTAAATAACCTTTAGATAGATATTTTTTGGTAGCTCAATATTGATAACTTTGCCATCAAAAAATTGCAAACTCAACTCTTCGCCCTCTTTCAAAAATCCAGCAGTATCTTCTATAATATCTTTACTCAACTGAAATTGTTCAAAAGTTTCTGGATCCATAAAGTGAAATTCATTACCGTCTGAGTACAAATATTGTACTTTTTTAAGACTAACCTCTGCTGGCTCGATCTTATCCTGACCTTTAAAAGTCTTCGGCAACATCGCACCAGTAATTAGGTTTTTCACCTTAACGCTCACAATACTACCGCCACGACCGACAACTTTTTGATTATATTCAACCACCCTATAAGGCTGCCCATCCATCTGAAAAACAATTCCCTTTTTTAAATCTGTCGGCTGATACATATTTTCTCCTTTTATTTCTTCTCTTAAAATTCGCAAGAATTCCCCGCTCCAATCAAGAAGCGAGAAAAACTTTCAAATTCTACTTACGCGTTATTTACGAAAGCGATTAGCGCCAAGTGGCGAGCACGCTTGATAGCTGTAGCTAATTGGCGTTGCTGCTTAGCACTTAGGCCAGTTTTTGAAGCTGGCTCAATTTGACCATAAATATTTACAAATTTCTGCAAAGTTTTTGCGTCTTTGTAGTCAAAATATTCTGGAATTTCTTTCTTGAATCGTTTTGCCATGATTACTCCTTATTAAAATGGAATGTCCGAAAGGTCAATTGGATCGTCTGAGATATCCTCAATAACTGGTTCGTTCGAAGATGAACCACCACGAGGAGCTGAACTTGAGCCGCCATCGCCTGAACGATTTCCGTCACTCACAAAGCTAAATTCTTCTACCACTACATCAATCGCACTACGATTTTTGCCGGTGTCTTTATCTTGCCAAGTTCGTTGCTGCAAACGGCCACTCACCAAAAGTTGGCGTCCGCGTGAAACATATTTTGCAATTGTTTCGCCGGTTTTTCCCCAAGCAGTACAGTTAATAAAGCTTGTCTCCTCTTGGCGTTCGCCGTTAGCGTTGTTCCAAGTTCGGTTGATTGCTAGTGAAAAACTAGTCACATTTTGACCATTTGGTGTAGTCCTAAGTTCAGGATCAGCTGTCAAATTTCCTAGTAATATAACTTTATTAAATGCCATTGGTAACCTTTCTTTGTTCCAAAATTTTATTCAATTATTTTGCTTCTTCAGCTTTTGGTGCTGGGCGATCTTCGGCCTTCACCAAAAGGTAGCGCAATACTTCGTCTGTAATATTTAGCGTGTTGCTAATTTTTAGAGGCGCTGCAGCTGGAAGTTTTACATCCATAGCTACATAAACCGCAAAATCCTCTTTGCGAATTTGGTATGCTAGTTTTTTCTTGCCCCAATTATCCTCTTTTGCAATCTCACCGCCATTGGCTTTGATAAGGTTGCGAACTTTTTCAAGTGGTTTTTCAACATCACTCTCAAAGTCAGGATGAACTAGAACTGTCAATTCGTAATCTTTCATCTTACTCCTTCGGTTAAAGTTTATACTCTTTTAAGCTATAAACTGAGTCTAATATTAGTGTTATTATACCAATTTACCAGTAAAAAATCAAGTTAGATCTTGCTTAATCTAGTTATTTACGCAATAAACACCGCCACCCTCAAGCGCCATAGCTATCGCAACTTTATTACTGCCATTCACCGGCACTGTAGTCTGACCATCACACTTTGCGCCTACGATGTAGAAAGCCAGCTTCCTATCTTGCTCTACCGCCCACTCCAAATGGTTATCACTAACCTCTATACCCGGGTAAACTCCCGTTTCATTATGAGCAATAATATAACCCCTTCCACTTGCCGGATCTAAAAACTCACCAGAATATCCGTCCTCACTCGTCTGCATATAACTAATCTTGAAATCGTGCAAAGTACTATCGCTAGGCGGAATTCTACCTCTGTTATTAGCCTGATATCGCTGGACAGCAGACAAAAAGTTGTCTACGTCGCGCTTACGGTGCGTATCTCGCTGGCTTCTCTGCAGTGCGGGAAGTGCGATAAAAACCATCAAGAAAATAAGTCCTGCAATAGCCAGTACAAGGACGACTTCAATAATTGTGAAGCCTTCGGTTTGTAAATCTCTACTCTTCCTCCTTTTGTAGGTAGGTAGGACTTGGGCTAGTGCCCTGGAGCGCCTGCCTAGGAAAGAATGGGAGTTTAGAGATGGAGTAAAATTACTTTTAAGCATAACCTTATTTTACTAAAAAACGTGTCAAGTCAAAGCCTATCTAAAAGTAAAAAAGTGGAGCTTATCTTACTCCACTTCATCTAGACTCGAAATCAAAATCTCGCGCGGCTTAGAACCATTTGGCGGACCAACGATCCCACGATCTTCCATCTCATCAATAATCCTAGACGCTCGACCATAACCAATCCTTAGTCGGCGCTGCAACAAACTAGTTGAAGCCTTTTTTGACTCCATCACAATCCGTACTGCATCCTGAAAAGTTTCATCTGTACTATCACTCATATCGCCGCCCATCGCAACGCCACCTTTGTTACCAATTTGCACTGGCTGACTAATAATCTCGTCATTATATTGCGGTGGCGACTGCAAACGCAAGTGGTCAGTGATCGAATTCACTTCGCTATCCGTCACCCAAGCGCCCTGAATGCGGCGCGGCTTACTCATATCAGAAGTCAAGAACAACATATCACCTTGACCAAGCAGCTTTTCGGCTCCAATTTGATCCAAAATTGTGCGCGAATCCACCTGGCTCGCCACCGTAAAAGCAATTCGAGCCGGTACGTTAGCCTTAATTAAACCTGTAATTACGTCTACACTCGGGCGCTGAGTAGCAAGCACCAAATGGATACCAACCGCACGAGCTTTCTGCGCCAAACGCACAATCAAAGCCTCAACATCACGCGCCGCCACCATCATAAGATCAGACAACTCATCAATCACGATCACGATATATGGCATCGTGCCGTCGTCATGCTTTTGCACATGCCCAGCTTCGTCCATCACTTCAATCTTTTTGCCGCGCGTACGAATCATCTTGTTATAACTGCGAATCTCTTTAATTTTCTCTTCGGCCAGCAGTTTATAGCGGCGTTCCATTTCATTAACCGCCCACTTAAGCGCCGAAATAGTCTTCTCTGGATCATTGATAATCGGCGTTAATAAATGAGGAATGTCTTCATACGGCGCCATTTCAACCTGCTTTGGATCAACAAGGATCAGCTTCATATCACTCGGACTATTACGATACAAAAGGCTAGTTAGAAGCGTATTAATCATCACCGATTTACCAGATCCAGTCTGACCAGCAATCAAAAGGTGTGGCATTTTATTGAGTGAAGCTACTACGCTTTCGCCAGAAATATCTTTCCCGACCGCAAAACTTAATGGCTCGCTAGCACGCTTCCATTCAGAAGAACTTAGGATTCCGTAAAGTCGCACATCTGCTGCCTTTAAGTTTGGCACTTCAATACCAACCGCCCGTTTACCAGGAATCGGCGCTTCAATACGCAAACTTTGCGCCGCTAGATTTAAGGCAATATTGGTCTCCAGAGCTGTAATTCGGGTTAGCTTAACACCGCTCGGCGGTCGGAGTGTATACTGGGTCACTTTAGGCCCAATGTTCGCGCCTTCCATCTCCACATCAATATTAAAATCGTGTAAAGTATCTTTAATAATTGTCGCATTTTGCTTAATATCACCAGCATCGGCTGGAGATTCATTTTTTTCTAGCAGATCTTGGCTTGGCGACTCCCAATTCGGATCGCTCACCGCCAACATCGCCGTCTGACTTTCTGCTACTTTATCTTGCGCCACACTACCACGCAAACTATTCAAGCCACCCTTGGCCTTCTTATCCTTTTTGCCGGCTTCTCTTTCTTCTTTATTTAAAACCGCCACTCCAGCATTTAGCTTAAAATCACTCTTAATCTGTTTGTCTTCTTTAGACTTAACCGTAGCAGTAGCTTCAGATGCTTTGCGCATAACTCTGATATTTTTTTGGCTATCGCGGTTTGAATCAGTAGCTTTTAGAGCTTCTGTAAATTGCTCAATCACCACTATTGGCGAAAGTCGCAGCACCACTAGAGTAGTTACGAAAATCAAAAATACATATATGATTCCAGCAACTGCCGAATTAACCATGCCTAGCATTAGTTTGTTCGACAATTCACCCAAAAATCCGCCACTGTAAAGACCAGATTCGTTTCGCACTAAGCCAAATAGTCCGCTCATCCATAATACCATCAAAATAGAAGACGAAATTACTACGCCCGAAAGCTTATTGTCTTCACTGCGGAATATTTCGACTGCATTAAAAATCAATATCAACGGCATAACGAACACAGTATAACCCATAAATTTCATTAAATGAGTATGAATAAAATGAGGTGCCGAGCCGCCGCTATCAAACCAGCTTAAAACCATCAAAAAACTTACAATAATCAAGAAGACTGCGCTTACTTGCGCCCAAAAACCAACCGGCAAACCGTAAGATTCTGATTTTTTAGTGCTTTTCGCACTCTTTTTCCCTTTTCCTTTTTTAGCCATAATTGGTTTAATTTTATCATAATTTGCAAGTTTTTGCAAAAAGTGTCTAATTTACCTAGCTGCAATTTCTAGCAAAACGCTCTCTATAAAATCCCATATAGCACCGCTTGATTTTTTAATATTATCATCTGCCCTAGCTAGGATTTTTGATATTTTTATAATATCTTCATTCGAGCATTGATTTTTAAGACCTTGAAGCTGACTTAGGCTCCAAGTTTTTACACCGATATCATTAGAAATATTCGCCACCGATTGCCCCTCAAACGAACCTACTTTTAAAGCCGTCAAATTAAAAAACTGTGTTGAAATGAGGCCAAATAACTGATAAGCTTCGTCTAGACTATTGTTGTGTCGCATCGGCTCTAAGCTTGTAAGTATAAAATCAATTCGGCGATTAATGGCCGCTTCAAACAAGCCAAATACATTATTTTCAAGAGTTTGAGGAACGTATTTTTTGATGGCGGATTCACTTAGGTCGCCAATTATCGCCAACCTGTCAACCGCTGATTTAACCTTCCATTCGCTTATTCCAACCCACTCCACCAAGAACTTTGCGTCTTTTAGACTCATAGATTCGCCGTGAGATTTAGCTATACTTCTGGCGGCCTCAGCCAAAAGACCAGCGTCTTTAGGTGTTAAAATCTTGAATTCACGCATATCTGCGATCTTTGAAATCGCCTTAAACGATTTCGTCCGCTTATCTAATTTGTCTTCAACAATCACCAAAATGATTCCACCCGAAATTTTCGCGATAAATTCGTCCAAAATACTCCATATCGCCGAATTAAGGCTCAGGTTTTTGATGATTATAAATCGTTTTTCGCTAAACAAGCTAATTCCAGAGACTAAGCTAATCATATCCGAGCTAGCCAAGCTCTCGCCATCAATTTTTTCGATAGCAAAACCGTCTTTTTGGGCCAATCTAGATAATTTAGTCAGTTCTCTCGCCCGTTCAAAAGTATTTTCACCGTACAATAGGATTGATTTAGAAGCTAAATTCTCCATTTTAAGCCTTATTTTTTTGGCAAACCGGGCAAATATGAGTACCCCGCCCAGCAACTCGAGTTTTTATAATTTCTGCACCACATCGAGCGCAAAGTGTGCCTTCTTTCCTAAAGACATTGGCGTAATCTAAATAATTACCTCTGCCACCGTCGGCGTTGACATAGTTACGCGCCGTACTACCGCCCTTTTCGATTGAAAGACTCATCACATACCGAACCGCCTCATAAAGCCGCGCTAAATCCGGCTCGTCAAGAGATTCAACCCTAGTTTCGGGGTGAATCTGCGCTCGCCATAAAGATTCATCAGCATAAATATTCCCCACTCCAGCAATCACCGTTTGGTCTAGAAGAGCAGCTTTAATTACACTACGCTTTTTGCGTTTAAATCTCTCCGTAAAATCTTCAAGAGTAAACGAATCTTCAAGCGGCTCTGGGCCGACTTTCGTAAAAAATGGTATATTTACAATCTCCGAAGTCGGCAGCAGCTTCATCCAGCCAAATTTCCGCTGATCATTAAAGAATAGTTTACTGCCATCACTAAATTCAATCTGCACTCTAGTAGCTTTCGCCGGTAGCTCTGCCAAGAAATCATCATTCGGGTGCCCTGCCCCCCAATTTTCTTCACCACGATAAACCATCTGACCAGTCATCTTGAGATGAATCACCAGCGACCAATCATTATCAAGATCAATCATAATAACCTTAGCTCGGCGGCGAACGTCACGGATATTTGCGCCAATCATAAAATTGGCAACTTCTGCCTCAGAATTAGGAAAACTCTTGGCGTGATCATGGCTAACCTTGGTAATATTTTTACCCGCAATCAAACGGCGTAAACCACGGACAACAGTTTCGACCTCTGGCAATTCTGGCATTTATTCTCTCCTCATCACATTTTACGACATTAAACAAAAATACATTTTTTGAGTTAGAATGCGTATATATTTAATTTAAAATTATTTTAAATGACCTAGTTACGGCCAACGCCCAAATCACGAACGATTTCGCTACTATTTGGGATTTGGATGATAAACAGATTTTGTAATTGTTTTGTGTTGGCCTGCAGAGATCCAGTTGAGCCGTCGCAAGTTGAAGTCCATAGGTTTTTCTCAACTTCAGCATCTTTTAGGATCGCAAAATCATAAGTATGCCCGCCAGCACAGATTCCCCGCACATCGTTAGCTTCGCCTTCTAGCTGTTTACCACTCATGATATTGGCTTTATTTAGAGCGTGTACAAATTCATCATATGACTTTGTATTATTATCCAGTTTCACCTCATCAATCACACTTTCGAGATAACCTTTGTAAGTTACAAGTTTTCGCTCATTCGGACTAATTTCTACTACATATGATCGGAAATTCTCATCCGCTACAATCGGTCCGCGCACTGTCATTTTAACGCTACGGCCAACTTCAGTACTCAACAAACTTTCAATCGACGTATCTACCGATCCATCAGTTTGTGTATTTTGACCACCGCCAAACATCGCCTGCCCCAAGCTAACCAAAGCCGCAATTGCCAAAATTGCAATCACAATAATCAGCAGAATTGGTGCGATTCGTAATAATTTATCTTTCATAATATCGTTCTCCTTAATCTAGATATTCGTGTAATTTTTTTGAATCTTTGTGCTTACGCAACTTCATCAAAGCTTTGGCCTCAATCTGGCGAATTCGTTCGCGCGTCACCGCAAATTCCAAACCAACCTCTTCTAGAGTATGACTTTTAGTTCCATCGAGACCAAAACGCATTTTAATAATTTTTTGTTCGCGATCGCTTAAGCTCGAAAGCACTTCACGCACCTGTTCTTTAAGCAACTGACCAGCAGCCGATTCTTCTGGACTAGCAGTATCTTCGTCTTCAATAAAATCTCCAAGTGTTGAATCTTCGCCGTCTTCTCCATCGCGGCCAATTCCGGCATCAAGTGATGAGATATCCTGCTTAATCTTCATGACGTATTCAACTTTTTCTGGATCCATCTCGAGTTCTTTCGCTAGCTCTTCTGTGGTTGGCTCGCGGTTCAATTCTTGAGTCATTCGGCGCTGAGTACGCATTAGTTTGTTGATCGTTTCAACCATGTGCACCGGAATACGAATTGTTCGCGCCTGGTCAGCAATCGCACGTGTAATCGCCTGGCGAATCCACCAAGTGGCGTAAGTTGAAAATTTAAAGCCTTTTTCTGGATCAAATTTATCAACCGCGCGCAACAGACCAGTGTTTCCCTCTTGAATCAAATCAAGCAAATCTAGACCGCGACCAGAATATCGCTTAGCAATCGAAACCACCAAACGCATATTCGCTTCGGCCATTTTGTCTTTAGCTCGCCGATCACCTTCTGCGGCTTTTCGCGAAAGCACGGCTTCTTCGTCATGTGTCAAAAGAGGAATTTTACCAATCTCGCGCAAATACATCCGAACGCTGTCATCTGAAATATCATCAACATAACTTCCAGACATAATGTCATCATCAGCTAGATCCTCATCTTCTTCAGCTAATTCATTAACATCAGGTTCATCAATATCATTTATATTCATAGTTGCGTCAACTACGCCGTTTTCGTTGATTACTTCTTCAGACAATTTGGTTTCCTTCTTAGATTTTGCCACTATTTATCTCCTTATTTAATTTGGTAATTTCCAGTAAAAGCTCACGCGCCAGATTATCATCACCCTGAATTTCTGCATCTTTAAGCTGATCTTGTAAGCTGTCTTTTTGTTTTTCTAGGTGTTGTTTTTGCACTTTTTGGACTAAACGCGTAATTTCTACCGCGACTTCACTTGTTTTCCAGCCGTCGTAGCGTTCATCTACTTTTAATAGCAATATTTTAACATAGTTATCATATTTTTTCAATTTTTCACGATTATTCTGCTTTAAGATTCCTAGAAGTTCGTTTCGCTCTGGAGCATCTAGGCAATTTTCCGGTAAATCTTGCAATAATTCAGCTGATTCTTTATGCGCAACTGCCAAACCAAGTAAATCCTCCTCATACAAAAGCTCGGTTTTTGGCGTAGCTTTTTCTACGGTGGATTTATCAATTTTAGTGCGTCGCTTTGGCTTTGGTTTCTGTTTTACATCTGAGAATTTAGCTACTAATGCTTGGCGCGATGTACCAATCCGGCGCGAAATTTCATCTAAATAATGCTCTTTTTCTACCGGATCATTTAAACTTTCCACTAATTTTAGAGCGATTGTCGAAAACTGCCGTTTGCCGTTAGCAGATTTGGTATCAAGTCGTTTTTCGTATTGATCAAAAATCCAGTCAACCGCCGGCTGCGGATGTGCGATAGAATTTTTCCATAAATTAGCATCTTTTTGAATCAATTCATCAGGATCTTTTGCCTCGCCCGCCGATTGGTCGAGTGTGATAATCGAAAGTTCAACCCCAGCCGTTTGTGCCAACGCAATCGCACGCTCCGTAGCATTTACGCCGGCTTGGTCGGCGTCAAAACAGAGGCGGATATCACCAGCAAACCGAGCTAAAGACTTCAAATGTTGTACCGTCATCGCCGTACCAGCAGTAGCTACAACATTTTTCACTCCCACTTGGTGGCTAGCAATAACGTCCATATTGCCCTCTACCACCACCGCAAAACCATCGCGGCGTATAGACTGCTTAGCCTGCGACAAGCCAAAAACATGTCGCGATTTGTCATAAAGCGTAGTTTGCGGAGTATTTAAATATTTTGGCGAATTCGGTTCATCTTTTAGTGCACGGCCAGTAAAACCAATTGGCGCACCACTCGGATCCATTAATGGAATCATTACTCGACCACGGAATAAATCACCATCAAATCGATTTAGTAGACCAGCCAACCTAATATCACTAAGCGAAAATTTCTTTTTTTCTAGAAAATTCCTGAGTAGTAGCTTAGAATTTGGCGCATAGCCAATCTGGAATTCTTTAATAATTTCTTTTGTTAGCTTACGGTTCTTGAGTACATATTCAGCCGCCGATTTGTCTTTCGTTAGACAATATTGATAAAATTGGGTCGCCAGCGATGAAATCTCATATAATTTCTTCTTTTGCTTGGCCGCTTCCGCCGAACGCTTTGAGTCAAAATTCGCCAATTCCACGCCAGCCTTACGCGCCAGATATTCTAGAGCTTCGCGGAATTCCATACCTTCAACCTCCATAATAAAACCAAAAATATCACCGCCTTTACCAGATGAAAAGTCGTGCCAAATCTGCTTATCCGGACTCACCATAAAACTAGGCGTCTGCTCGTTTGTCCACGGGCTCAGCGCCTTAAAGTTCCTGCCGGCTCGCTTCAATTCAACATATTCGCTTACCAAATCCTCTAAATTTACCCTAGAGCGGATCTCATCTCTGGCGTCATTCATATCTATATTTTACCACATATAGTGCGTGTAAAACAGATTATTTATCTGATTGAGAATATTCCCTAAATTGGCCAGACGAAATATCTAGGCTTTTAATAATTTCACCAACTGTAGTTTTTGAACTTTCAGACCGGGTTGAAGATTCAACTCGTTTTAGTAGACTGTTAATCACATCTAGATTGTAGCTCATCTCACGAGCATATGTTCTATCTAGCACCGCATTTAAAAAAGCATCATCTAGAATTTTGTCAAGCTCTGCAATATCTCTATCAACTTGAGATATAATTTTCGGCGGCGTTTTATTCTTTTCAGCTTTCGGAATCTCAATCTTACTACTGTCTAATAGGGTTTTTAGTTTAGTTTCATCAGACGAAAGAGTCGTGGCAAGGCCAGAATTAATCGCTCGAAGATCAGAATTCTGCAAACGGCCCTGATATTTAGTCGCTAATTCATTGGTTTTTTGGACTTTAAAATATGCCCGTAGTAGTGTCTCGGAATTAGAATCGCCGCGCGCTGAAGAAAATACCATCATCCCAACAAATGCAACTATAGCAAATGCCAACACACCAAAAACAATCATCATTGTCTTATCGAACAATGGCTGCTTCTGCTTAGGTGCAATCTGATTTAAATAATCAATAGTATACGGATTTTGCGGCTGCTGATTTGGGTTGTTGTCTTGTTGCATATTACTTATGATTATAACACAAAAACAATTTGCCGTAAATTACCGATAAATATTTCGGGAAACCACTACACCGCTGCGTGCTTTGAATTCCCTGTTCAGGCAATCATAATAACTGCCGGGCGTAATAATTCCATTAATTTTCACAATATCTAATCCAGAAGACCCGATTATCTGATCGGCAAGCAACACACAATTCGTGGTAAATACAAAGTATTTTTTGAATTTGCCCGATTTAAATTTATAGAATTTCGCTCCAGCCTCATTTTTTAATTTTGTTGAGTAGAGTGATTTCTTACGGCTATCGGGCGACCATTCAAATACTTGACTGTTAATTTCAGCTAAGCGCCTATCTATCGCCTTAATTTGAGCCTTGTTCAAACTCAGACCAAATCCAACTAAGGTCTTCTGGCTCTCGCGAATCGCCAAATTTATATATTCTTGACTTTCAGCCATAAATAAAACCCCATCACCAATCAAGTCGTACATCGCTCGACTATCTTCATCATAATTACCATATGAAATAATTTTATTTTTATACAGTAAATCCACGTGGCCAATCCGATTAAAACCTTTCGGTCCAACGTGTACTAAGACTTCAATATCAGGTTTTTTGTCATCCGCCAACCGTCGAGATTTAATTTCGTCCGGATTAACTTCAACCAATTTATTAATATTCTGCCTGGCGATATCTGGTAGCAACATCGCAATAAATACTGGAAGCGGTAGTCTAATTTTTCGCTTTATAGAATTACGTTGTGCCTGCGGCACCACCTCAATTAAACAAAAGGACCAATACGAAAGTCCATATATTATCAACCAAACTGAAATCAGTTTCACCAAATCATCAATGTGAAGATCTGGGCTAATTAGAACCGCTAAACTCACTAGACCATAAAGTAATGCCAAGATTAAATTACCACGATTATATTTGACCTGGTTATCACGCAATAAAACATAGCTAATAAATTTCGTAAAACCTATAAATCCTAGGAATAGCGAACAACTCAAGCTAAACAACAAAACATCTATCCGCTCTACTCTAGTAATTAGCAATCCTATCACAAAATAAACCAAACTGTGTTGCAAAATTACAAATAGCTTCTTGTCAGATTTCTTGTAAATATAAGTCAGGGCGCCGTCTAACATCCTAGAAATACCAAGCGCCATAAATGCCAACCCTAAAATATTGAAGCTATACCTCAGGCCAACTTCGCCGGAATTATAACCTAAAATTCCAAAGCCAATCAAGAACAAACCTACTAAAAAATAGTTAAAAATATTTATTTCGCTAGCAAGCAAACGGTAATCATTGGCGTTATATTTTATCTTATACTTACCAAATTTAGCAATCATCTTAACCTTCGGTAGTCAGACGATAACTCAGCCGCAACAGATCAATCATTTCGCCAGCGTCAATTTGCCCAAAACCAATTACAGTATTCCATTCGCGTTCATTCATCAATTTGCTCGGAACAACACTTTCGTGAGTTTCGCGTAGTAATTTTGCCAGATTGCGACCAGTTTTCATATCAACCCTCACCGGGCTACCTTCGTGCAAGATTGCAAAAATTGCCTTGTCATCATCTAGACTTTCAATATGAGCCAATACTTTCTGACC
>CAYXHY010000003.1:0-10468 GCA_964465135.1 uncultured Candidatus Saccharibacteria bacterium | reverse complement strand
CACAAAATCAAATTCGCCCAAGTTTGTAGGATCCGCCAATTTCGTACGCCAGATTTCCGCCAAAACATTAAAGTCAACTTCAAAAATCTCTAGTTTTCTTTTCTCGTCTTGGCGCAATTGACTAGCCTCAAAACTAAGCAAAAATTGTTTTAGTTCATCACGTGTCATATTATTTCTTCACTTTCTTTAAATAAAATTCCAATTCCTGAATCGAACCCCGAATATCATCAAGCGCACGGTGCTCTTCTGGCTTAGCAAACACTCGCTTAAATTTGCCGTTCATCACAACCTTCCACGCCGAAACATCAAGCATTCGATAGTGCAACATCTTGTCTAATTCGCGCCATTCATTGCGGATAAAGCGCCGATCCTGATGAATCGAATTTCCACCCAAGATAATCTTCTCGCCTGCCGCCAATTCCTCAGCAAAATTATCTTTTATAAACTCAATTAATTGCGCTTCAACTGATTGCGCATCTAGCTCTGCTGCTGAATTTTGCTGCTTCAAAGCGTCACGAGTTTCACTAAAAGTTTCCCAAAAATCGCCCACCATCCGACTATCTACTATCGATTCATCAACCTTCACCGCCGATTCATAAGTAGCAATTTCATTAAAATCCCAATCAGTAGCAATCGCCGCCACCTCTAAAATCCGATCCTCGGCCGGATCCAACCCTGTCATTTCTAAATCAATCCAAAGAATTTTTGCATTTTTTGTCATAAAACCATTGTAGCATAAACTAAACCTGCACCAAAATTCAGATTGAATAAAAACCCTCGCTTTATTTTGTGCGAGGGTATAATCTTAGGTGGGTAACGATCATCTTTTTCACGTCTTTTCCTTAACCTGATCTATGCCTTCAAGGTTGTATTTTAAATAATTTCATCTGGCGGAGAGACGGGGATTCGAACCCCGGAGAGCGTTTCCGCCCAACACGCGTTCCAGGCGTGCGCCTTAAACCACTCGGCCATCTCTCCAGACCGTTTTTATTTTAGCATAATTTTATTATAAATTATAGCCCCAGCCTGATTACTAGAGCTATAAATAAAATTTTTAACTATCTAATTTTTCAATTTCACGCGACAGTTTCTTGACTTGAGCTTGCTTGGAAGCTAGCTCGCTCTTAGTTTCTGCCACCAAATGCTCTGGCGCACGTTCAACGTAATTTTTGTTGGCCAGCCGAACCTCTAGCTTCTCTGCCTCTGTCTTTGTCTCGGCCATTCGCGCAGCAAGGCTTTCTCTGTATTCGTCCAAAACTTTAGCCGGAACATCTAGCCACACACCACGACCGCTTGCTGCCAATTGTACGCCACGCGGCGCATCAGTCATCAAAACTTGAGGTAAACGAGCCAGTTGCTTGACTAAATCGGCGTTTTCTTCAACCATTTTATCGTCCAAGAATAGCAAATCATAGCGCTTGCTGCCTGGTAGCTCAGCTAACACAACACGAATTTCGCTAACCAACTCTTGCACGCGCTCAAACTCGGTAGCTGAATATTCATCATAGCTAATCATCTCATTTAGCGTCTCGTTAGCCAAAATCCCCTCAGTCCAAGGTAATGTTTGCCAAATCGTCTCTGTTACGAATGGTACAAACGGATGCGCAATCTTCAAACAAGTTTCCAAAATCCACGCCAAAAGCTCGTCGTTCTCCTGAGTTTTAGCCGCTTCAATATACCAATCGGCCACAGTTGACCAAATCGTATGATAAATCAAATCTGCACTTTCTGAAAATCGGTAATTATCCATATTATGCTCGATTTCAGCCTGAGCCTTGGTCAATTCGCGCACCACCCAATGGTCGGCAGAAGTATAAGCTTCTGGCGGACGACTAGAGGTCATATTGCCAATTTTATCTTGCACAAACCGGCTAATATTCCACAGTTTGTTGCAGAAATTTCGCCCAGCAATCACCTTGTCGCGCGCAAAGGCTTGGTTTTGCCCCGCACTTCGCGCCGAAACAATCCCTAAGCGAAAGGCGTCAGCTCCGTATTCAGCAATTATATCCATCGGATTTATCACATTACCCTTAGATTTACTCATTTTCTGACCGTGCTCATCTAGCACCATTCCGTGCAGATAAACCTCTTTAAACGGCACTTCATTAGTGCAATAAAGACCGAGCATAATCATTCGTGAAACCCATGGGAATAATAGATCGTGACCGGTCTCCATCACTGAGTTTGGATAGAATTTTGACAACTCCCCGCCTTCTAGATAATCGGTCGTAATAAACGGCCATTGAGCGCTCGAAAACCACGTATCAAGCGTATCTTCGTCGCGTAGATATTTTTTGCCATCAACCATAATCTCAGATTGATCCACGCGTGCGTCAAAAATCCAATCACTATCATCATTTTCATTCACAAAAGCCGGAATCGGAATTCCCCAAGGGATTTGGCGTGAAACGTTCCAGTCGCGAATATTCTCGAGGTAATTCACTAAAACATTCATCTTGTTATGTGGCGTAAACTTAATTTCACCGGCTCTTAGAGACTCTAGTGCGCGTTTAGCCAGCGGATTAGTCTTGATAAACCACTGCTCTTTTACTAGTGGCTGAATTGGCTCGCCAGACTTATAGTCATAGCCTACCATATGTACAATTTCCTTTTCGCCGTGCAAATTACCAGATTTCTTCAAATCTTCTAGCACTTTTTTGCGCGCCGCTAGAACTTCTAAACCAACATAATCTTCGCCAGCCTCTGGCGTCATCAATCCATCAAAGCCAATCACTTGGATTTTATCTAGGCCATGGCGATTACCGACTTCAAAGTCATTTGGATCATGAAATGGTGTAATTTTTACAACACCCGTACCATAATTTGGATCAACATAATCATCGGCTACAACTGGAATTTCTCGCCTTACAAGCGGTACTTGAACAGTTTTGCCAACCATCTTTTCAAATCGTTCGTCGGTTGGATTAACTGCTAAGGCAGTATCACCAAGCATCGTTTCTGGTCGAGTGGTTGAAACCAAAAGATATTCGGTAATTTCACCGAATTCGCCCAAAACCGGGTAGGAAATCGTCCACAATTTGCCCTTCTCTTCTTTGTAGTCAACCTCAATATCAGCATATGAAGTTTGGTATTTAGTAGAGTAATTAACAATCCTCTCACCTCTGTAAATAAGGCCCTCATCCCACATCCGCTTGAAAGTCGCATGCACCCTGTCAACCACCTTTTTATCTAGTGTGAACGTCAAGTTTCCCCAATCAGCGCCCGCACCTAGAGCCCGCAATTGGAGCTCCATATTTCCGCGCTGCTGAGCCACAAAATCCCAAACTTGGCTATATAATTCGTCACGCGAGAAATCAAACCGGCTCTTCCCTCCTTGAGATAGTAGCCGCTCATAAACCACCCAGGTTTCAAAACCAGCATGATCTGCGCCTGGTAGATACACCGCATCGTAGCCCTTCATTTTGTGATAACGCACCAAAATATCCTCTAGTGCCGCCATCAAGCCGTGCCCAATATGCAGATTTCCATTAGCATTTGGCGGCGGCATTACAATTGAATATTTCGGCCCCACTCCGCTTGAGCGGAAAGCATTAGAAGCCTCCCATAAGGCGTAGATCTCCGGCTCATAGTTATTTGGTTCATAAGTTTTAGTTATTTTCATCAAGATATTCCATTTTACTGATTAACGAATTGTATTTCACGAGAAATAAAACGAATTCTAAGCCACATTTCACGCGAAATACTCGATGAAATTAGCGAACTCCGAATTGTTTTTCCTCGTTTTTGTTTTACCCTACTATTATAACATAGATTTTTGTTGTATAATAGACTTATGTTAAAAATTGTCGAGATAAAAAAACAATCTGAATGGGATAACTTCATAAACTCAGCCGAAGGGCACCCATTACAGACGTGGGGATGGGGTGAACTCAAGAAAAACCATAACTGGCAGGTTAGACGTATTTTTATACGGAACACTACCGAGAAATACGCCGATTACAAAAAAAGCGATAACCGCGACGTGGTTGCAGCTGCCCAAATTCTAACCCGTAAACTACCTTGGCCGCTAAATAATTTTGCTTACATTCCTAGGGGCGCCTTGATTATGTCTAAAAAACCAGCCGAAAGAGCAAAGCTAATGCGCGAAATCGCCAATTATTGTGCTAAAGACATTAAGCCAAAGCCGGTCTGTTTGAGTATTGAACCTGACTGGGAAGAGTTCCCACCTCAATTACTAAAAGAGCAGGGGTGGAAAACCGCCAAAAACACTATTTTACTGCCCAAAACCATCTTAATTGACCTCAAGAAAAGTGATGATGAATTACTATCTGAAATGAGCAAAAAAACTCGCCAGTATATCCGTAAAAGCTCAGATGAAATCTCAGTCCGACCAATTGAACACGACGACGATTTTGAAGATTGCTTAAAGATTTACGAAGAAACCTCCGATCGAGCAGGTTTTGGTATTCATCCGCGCCAATACTACAAAGATTTGCGCAAAATTCTTGGTAGCAATGCACCGATCTATGGAGCTTATGCACCTATTATTGAGCCAGAAGATGAAGGACAAAGCAACCAATCAATAGCTAACGAAATAAAAATGAAGATCGATACCTCAAAAGAGCTCGATCCCGAGCGTTTAAATCTCGAACGAGTATACGGCAATAGACTAACCCGAAATCAAGAATTAGTAGCCTTTTTATGGCCAATCAAATCTGATAAAGTTGCGTTTGAACTTTATGGTGGTGTGACAGAGAGAGGGCAGGCGACACGAGCTAATTACATCTTGAAATGGCTGACGATTAAGCAGATGCAGTCAGCTGGAGTAGAACAATATGACGTCAACGGTTTATTAAACGATGGTATTTCAAACTTTAAGCGTGGTTTTGCTGATCATGAAGATGAATTTTGCGGCACTTATGATAAGCCGCTTTCGCCAATGTATTTTGTGTGGTCGCACCTTTTGCCATTGGGTAAAAAGATTGTGCGGAAGTTTAAGATTTAATCCAATTCCTATACTCAGGCTTACTACTTCTACCAACGCGAATCGCGCATCGAAAGAGAAGGCTTAACTTCTAACTCAAGTGGATTAGCAGGTTCGCCTAGCGCCGCTCTAAACATACCCAATGCTGCCACCATAGCGGCATTATCTGTGCATAATTCTGGCACGGTAAAAATAATTTCATTCGGTACTAAACCACTCAATCGGTGGACCATTTCAGCCCGCAAAACCTGATTAGCCGCCACACCGCCAGCTACAACCACTGCCTTTGGCTGGTATTTTTCAACCGCCAATTTCATTTTATCTACTAAAGTCTCTACCGCCACCCGCTGAAAGCTAGCCGCAAAGTCGGCTCGCTGCTGCTGATTTAATTTATCCGCCAGCTCAAACGAAGGGAAGGTATGATCAACGCCAACTTCTTTTTGTACTGCCCGCAGCACTGCCGTTTTAAGGCCCGAAAAGCTGAAATCGTACTCTCCGCTCAAACGAGCTTTTGGTAGCTGATAAGCGCTAGGATCACCCCCTAAAGCTGCCTTTGCCACTGATGGACCACCAGGATACGCCAAGCCCAAGATTTTAGCCACTTTATCAAAAGCTTCGCCCACCGCGTCATCTTGCGTTTCACCCAAGATTTCATAATCACCGTGCGCCCTGAATAGTACAATTTGCGAATGCCCACCGCTTACCACCAGCGCTAAAAAAGGGAATTCAGGCGGGGTTGAGTTCAAAAAGTTAGCGTAAACATGAGCCTCAACATGATGAATAGGATAAAACGGTTTATCTAAAACCTCTGCATAAGTCCGCGCCGTCAGAGTACCGACTAGCAGGGAACCAACCAAACCTGGCGCATAAGATACGGCTATACCATCAATATCTGAAAATGTCAAATTAGCATCACCTAGCGCCTGCTGCACCACCGGATTAGCATATTCAATATGCGAACGCGCCGCTACCTCTGGTATAACCCCGCCAAACTGAGCGTGAATATCAATCTGCGAATGTATCACTGAAGACAATAAATCCAGCCTCGGCGAACTACCCCTTGTAATTTCACCTTTATATTCAACTATCGCCGCGGCGGTTTCATCGCATGTGCTCTCAATTCCCAAAATTTTCATATATTTAGTATAACATTTTTATTAGACTTTTTCACGCCACAAGGTGTAAAATAGGTCTTGACACTACCATTATGGTTATGATAATATCAGGAGGTAAATATAACTAATTCACTTTTAGTGAAAGGAAATATAGGAAATGAAAGACATACAAACAAAAAAAGCAAAAGGCTTTACAATCATCGAAGTTGTGCTTGTGCTAGCCATCGCTGGTTTGATCTTCTTGATGGTGT
This sequence comes from uncultured Candidatus Saccharibacteria bacterium, assembly GCA_964465135.1. Taxonomy (GTDB): domain Bacteria; phylum Patescibacteriota; class Saccharimonadia; order Saccharimonadales; family Saccharimonadaceae; genus Nanogingivalis. The sequence goes on along the minus strand of CAYXHY010000003.1, from coordinate 4,157 downwards.
TCATCGCGCTTCCTGCTTTGCAGCGAAACCAACGCGACACACAACGCAAGAACGATCTAAGCCGCGTACAATCAGCTATCAACAGCTTCCAGGCGAATAACCGCGGAAGAGTACCAACAGCAGCAGAAATAGTTGCTACCGGAGCTACAGGCTTTACAGACAAATATATGAAAGCTGGCGGTGACTCATTCACAGATCCAAGCGGAACAGCATATTCATTCACTGCAGAAACAGCTCTTGCTACAAACCCACACGCAACTAACTTTCATGCTATCTCATATTACACCAACGCAAAATGCAACGGTGAAGCACGTGTAGCTGGCGGCGGAGCAAACAAAGTTGCCGTTGCCATCACACTTGAAGGTGGTGGTGTATACTGCCTAAATAACTAATCATATTAGTTAACTAAAATAAAAGACCCCGATAAAGGGTCTTTTATTTTAGGTTCTTCTAGTCCTTGAATTAAAATCCGCAAAATGATTTAATGTATTTATGGATAAAGCCCCAGATGAGCAATCAGATAACCTAAAGAATCAAAGAATCTTGAGCGAATATCAGGCCGTTCGTGAGTCTAAAATTAAAAACGAAGAAAAGATGTTCGGCGTTTTAGCTCTGGTACTTAGTTTTATGACTTTCGGAGCCGGCATTTGGTCGTGGCGAAACGGTTGAAATAGGTCTTGACACTACCATTATGGTTATGATAATATCAGGAGGTAAATATAACTAATTCACTTTTAGTGAAAGGAAATATAGGAAATGAAAGACATACAAACAAAAAAAGCAAAAGGCTTTACAATCATCGAAGTTGTGCTTGTGCTAGCCATCGCTGGTTTGATCTTCTTGATGGTGTTCATCGCGCTTCCTGCTTTGCAGCGAAACCAACGCGACACACAACGCAAGAACGATCTAAGCCGCGTACAGTCAGCTATCAACAGCTTCCAAACAAACAACCGAGGACGAGTTCCAGGATCAGGTGATTTATCTACATTTATCACTCAGTATATGAAAGCTGGTGGTGATACATTCACAGACCCATCAGGTTCAGAATATACAATCACTCTAGCTTCTGCGCTTACTGCAGACCCATCTTCAACTAACTTCTACGCTATTTCATATTATGCTAACGCAAAATGTCAAGGTGAATCACGTGTAGCTGGTGGCGGAGACAACAAAGTTGCCGTAGCTATCTCACTTGAAGGTGGTGGTATCTACTGCCTAAATAACTAGTCTAATTAGTTAACCTCATAAAAGACTCCTTATCGGGGTCTTTTATTTTGTCCTTTACCAGTTCTTGAATTAAAATTCACAAAATGTTTAAATATACTTATGGATAAAGATCTGCCCAAACAACCAGATGAACTAAAAAACCAAGAAATCTTGAGCGAATACCAATCTGTTCGTGACTCTAAAATCAAGGATGAAGAAAAGATGTTTGGGGTCTTAGCGTTGATCTTAAGTTTCGCGACTTTTGGTTCGGGCATACCAGGCGGGGCCGTGGCACTCTTTTTTGCCAGCCTCGGATACAAACGCGGGCAAAAATTTGAATACGCAGTCGGTCAAAAATCTAAACAAAAAACCTTGGCATCTCTGGCGATGATTATTACAATTTTTGGGGTGGTATTTTATTATATTACCTCGTTTGGCGATATCACCCAACTACTAAATGGCTTGCCGTACTAATTTGTGCTAAAATAGACTTATGAAAACCCAGATTGTGATTTTTGGCTTAACTGGTGATTTAGGCAGGCGCAAACTTCTACCTGCACTCGATTATGTTTTGAGCGAAAAGTCAGTCACATCAACGGATCTTGAAGTAATCGGCATTTCACGCCGCCAAATCAGTACAGAGTCAGTTTTAGAATCGTCTCTGGGCAAAGACAATATTCAAAAATCACTCCTAACGCCAATTTTAAGCTTTCACAAGATGAATCTGGCCGATCTTGATGATTATCTCATTCTGAAGCAACATTTGCGCTCTAGGCGCAAAAAACACGGTTGGAAGGCAAGCGAAACTCAAGTTTTATTTTACCTTTCAGTACCACCAACCTCGGCCGCTAAAATCTCGGAATTATTAGGAAAATCCGGTTTAAATTCGGATAATTGCAAGATATTATTTGAGAAACCATTTGGAATCGATTTAAAGAGCGCCGAGGAATTCTTCGCCCGCACTAGCCAATATTTTAGCGAAAAACAGATCCTGAGGGTTGATCATTATCTGATGAAAACACCAATCCGGGCGCTTCAAGCGATTTTAGAAAAAAACCAGATACTGCGTGATTTAAGGCTCCAAAAACAGATTAAATCAGTTATAATTACCGCCCACGAGACACTCGATATTGAGGGTAGGGCGATTTTTTATGAACAAACTGGCGCACTGAGAGATTTTGTGCAAAATCATCTAGCGAGTATTTTAGCGACTATTCTAGCGGGCGAGAACCGCAATTTTAGAGCGGCGCGAGCCAGTGCGCTAGAGAATATCAATAATATTCGTGATATGTCTGCTCAGACCAAGCGCGCGCAATACAAAGGCTACCGCCAAGAGGTAGAAAATCCAAGCTCCAACACCGAGACTTTTTGCGAAATTCAACTTAATTCTAGCGCAAAAGATTGGCAAGGCGTAAATTTCATCCTGCGCCACGGCAAAGCTATGGCTAAAAAACAGAGCAAAATTGAGATTGAATTCACAAGCAAACGCAGTAAGCCACTTTTAATCAATATAGCCGATGACGCCACTGATACGCCGCCATACGCACAAGTTTTTCTAGGTGCAATCACAGATCGAAAGAACTTTTTCGTGAGCCAAAAAGAGATATTAGAAAGCTGGCGAATTTTTGACCCAGTTTTAAAGGATTGGGAATTTCGCGCGGCCGAAGGTCTAGAATTTTACGATAAAAACATCTAGGCACCCTACCTATTTGCTATTTAAATGCAAATGTGATTGAATAGGTACATGAAAACACTTAAGCTAAATTATGCAAAACAACAACCAATAAAAAAGCCTGGTTTTACGATCATTGAGGTTGTGCTCGTGCTAGCCATCGCCGGTTTGATCTTCTTGATGGTATTCATTGCACTACCGGCGCTACAGAGAAGTCAGCGCGATTCTCAGCGTAAAAACGATATGAGCCGATTAGCCGACGCTATCAATAGGTGGGCTATAAATAACGCAAGAGCTACTGATAGCTCTGGAAGATTGAGGCTACCTTATGTTTACGATGATGATAGCAGAGGATTTAATCAAGTAATCCTCAATGGATACTTGAAAGCCGACCAAGGTGAGTTCTCTGATCCGGACGGGTCTGGGTATAGAGTGGATATGTTTGGATACTGGGGGCGCGAAACATCATTTTATGAACCAGAAGAGTTTGATCACATAATCTATATAAGTGGTGGTGCTAAATGTAACGGTGAAAATCTTGCAGCGAAAACTACCGGCGCTCAAGCAAAAGGTTATGTTATACAATATAAGCTTGAGGGTGGTGGTAAAGTTTGCTTAGACAATAGTAATAGCAACGTATACGTACCTAGAGTAGAGTAGCAGCCCAGTTATGCAGATTCAAAAAAGACTTGCGGTTTGCAAGTCTTTTTAGGCCCTGTAAGATTATTTGTCAGCTTTTTTAGCTGTAGTTTTCTTGGCAGCTGGTTTTTTGGCTGGAGCTTTTTTTGCAGTTGTAGTTGCAGCTTTAGCTTTTGGCGCAGCTTTTTTAGCGGCTGGAGCTTTAGCAGCTGGTTTTTTAGCAGCTTCTAGCTTTACGCCAGCTTCTTTAGCGGCTTTTGATAGAGCAGCTTTGCGGCGGGCAGCGGTATTCTTTTTGATTAGGCCTTTTTTAACGGCTTTGTCTAGTTCGCTATGAGCCTTAGACAGAGCAGTAGCGCTTGGCTTGGCAACAAAAGCTTTTACAGAAGATTTGATATCTTTTTTAATACCGATATTGCGTTCGCGACGCTTTGCAGTTTGTCGCATGCGCTTTACAGCAGATTTGATAATTGGCATTTAGTTCCTTTGTTTAGGTTATTATTTACAATTCAAAATAGATTATACATTAAAATCACCTAAAAGTAAAGTATTTTATCTAAAAAGGCTTGACAAAACCATACAGTTTATGGTAATATGAGTTTATTCATAATATTGAAAATAAAAAGTAAAAAATAAACAG
>CAYXHY010000002.1:0-41254 GCA_964465135.1 uncultured Candidatus Saccharibacteria bacterium | reverse complement strand
ATATCGACAGTGAAGATGATATAACAGATGTAATAAATAAGGTTAAGCAGGCCAAAGAAAAGATCGTTGCTTTAGTTCCGCCAAAAAATACCGGTGTTTTGCGTAGTGCGGTAAATCTGCGGCTTTTGGCGCGTACCTCTGACCAAGCTGATAAGCGCGTAGTTTTAATTTCTAATAATCCTGCGATAAAGACTATGGCGGCGACGGCTAAAATCCCTGTGGCAAAAACCCTTCAGAGTAAGCCTGAGATCCCAGAAATTGATGCTCTAGAAATAGACGGCGAAGACGTGATTGACGGCGAAAAGCTACCAGTTGCGGCATTTATGAAGAAAAAGCCATCAAAAGAAGAAGATCTACTAAGTAATCTAGATATTGATGACAATAAAACTTTCAGTAAAAAAGAGCCGAATGTAGCCAAGCAAAAAGGAAAAGCCGGTAAAAAAGTACCTAATTTTTCCGATTTTCGCAAAAAGATGTTTTTGATTGGCGGTGGTGCGCTAGTTTTGATCGTATTTTTGGTGTGGGCGATCTGGTTTGCTCCGGCTGCAACTATTGTCATTAACGCCCAAACGACTGTTGCGAATGTTAGGAATAAAGTTGATCTCACGACCAATGAAGAATTGGCTAAGCCAGACGATGGCGTATTGCTTTCTAAAACAGAAACCATCAAAAAAGAGGCCGAGATTTCATTTGAAGCGACTGGTGAAAAAGAAGTTGGTGAGAAGGCTAAAGGTACTATAACTTTATCACAGAGAACTGAATCTGAAGGCATAACTATTAAGTCAGGAACGGGCTTTTCGAGTGGCGACTGTACGTTTGTTACAACCAGTAATGTCGTTATCCCAGGGGCTACTGGTCGTTGGTCGGGTGGTCAGGCCAGTATCCCAGGTACGATAGATGTGTCTGTACAGTCACTTGATATCGGTGAACAGTGTAATCTTTCGGCTCGTGCCTATCTTTCACCAATCGATGCGGTTACAGCGAGTGGTAAAATTATGTCTGGCGGTAGTAAAGAAACTGTTAAAGTTGTGACAGAGCAAGATGTTCAAGACGCTAAACAGAAAATGACAGATCAAAAAGACGAAAATGTTAAGTCTGAACTAGTTTCAAAGTTTGGAAATTCTTACAAAATTATTGATGATAGCTATAAAGCGGAATATGCAGAAGCTACAATCTCACCAAAAGTTGGCGAAGAGGCCGAAGGCGGTAAGGCATCTATTAAGTCTGATACAACCTATACTCTGATGGCAGTCGACAAAAAACAACTAACTTCATTTCTTGAATCTGAAATGAAGAGCCAATCAGATAAACCAGAAGAACAAAAAATCTACCAAAACGGCGTAGATAGTGCGGCGTTCTCTGACTTTATCTCCGGTGATGGCGCTACTAGCTTAGTTGTGACCACTAGTGGTAAGATTGGACCAAATATTGATGAGCAAAAAATCAAAGACCAATCTAAAAAGAAACGCTACGGCGAAGTTCAGTCTCAGATTAAATCTATCGATGGCGTGAAGAGTGTAGATATCAAATTCTCATTTTTCTGGGTGCGAACAGTGCCAAATAATGATAATAAAATTAAAATCGAATTTACGGTCGAATAATTAGATGGCTAAGAACCTAATGGCGCTAGATGTTGGTACGCGTAGGATTGGCGTGGCTTTGGCAGATTCTGCCATTCGTATTGCTGTGCCGTTTGAAACGGTCACGGTGGATGAAGAAACTCACTCAGAAATTACAGATATAAACGAGATGATCGTGCGTGAAAATATCGATATTCTAGTTGTTGGGTTGCCGCGAAATCAGAGTGGTGAAGAGACTGCTCAGAGTGAATATACCAAGAAAATTGCCAAAAATTTTGAGCTATCAGTTGATAAAATTGTATTTCAAGATGAAAGTCTAACTAGTATTCAGGCAGAAGATCGGCTCAAAAGTTACAAAAAGCCGTATTCCAAGGGTGATATCGATATGACGGCAGCGGCGATTATTTTACAAGATTATTTAGAGGAGAACTTTTAGTGGATAAACAAATAGCTTTAGACCAACCGGCAGAAAAATCAAACCAGCCAAAACCTAAATTAGGCTTAGGTAAGATTATTTTATTCATAATTGGCGCTCTGGTTAGCTTTGGTGTGGTATTTTGCGCAACTTTCTTTGTAGTTTATAGTCAAGATATAAATTACTCTACCTCTGGCGAAACTCAAGATTTTGAAGTAAAAAGTGGTGAAGGTGTTGAATCTATTGGTCGCAGATTAGAAGACGCAGGCCTAATCAAAAACTGGAAATCGTTTAGATTGTATACGATTTTGAATAAACAAACCAATATAAAAGTGGGCCATTATCAGCTATCGCCAGAAATGACGATTGCTGAAATTGTAACTGTTTTAAATGAGGGTCGATCGCAATCGATAAGCCTAACATTCCTGCCTGGCGGAACTGTTCAGATGGCAAAAGATGTGTTAATTAAAGCTGGTTTCGACGAAGTAGAGGTAGATTTGGCGCTAGCTAAAGATTATTCAGCTGAATTTCCGGAATTATTTGCAGATAAGCCCGCAGAAACTGATCTAGAAGGCTATATTTACGGCGAAACATACAGTTTTGACCGTGGTGTTAAAGTAGAAGATGTTTTGCGTAGGACTTTTAAAGAGATGCAGAGTGCGATCACTGATGGCAGCCTTAAAGATAAATACGCTGAACACGGCCTGAATCTGTATCAAGGTATAATTTTAGCCTCAATCGTACAAAAAGAAGAACCGCATATCGAAAATCAAAAAGCCGTAGCCAAGGTGTTTTATAACAGATTGGCTCAAGGCATGAATCTCGGTTCTGATCCGACTTATGAATATGCGGCAATCAAGCTCGGCTTAGACAATCCGCGAGCGCAATATGGCTTGGACTCTCCATACAATACGCGCATTTACGGTGGTCTAACACCTACACCTATCGCTACACCGGGTGCTTCGGCGCTACAAGCGGTGGCTGAGCCAGATGACAATAATTACCTATTCTTTTTAAGCGGAGACGACGACAAACTGTATTTTGCCGCTACTGACGCCGAACATCAGCAGAATACTATTCAGTATTGCCAGCAAAAGTGCTTTGCCTTATAGGTTTTCCACAACGCTCACGCTAATAAGTTAGCTAGATATTGACTTTTGGGCTAAAGTTTGCTATAATTAAGAGGTAAATCAGTTTAGATTTTATGTTGTTTTGCGGTCTAAAACCCCTAAAACAAGCGTGGAGTTAAGATCTAAATTGAGGAACCTGCCAGAAATTGCTCAAAAGGGTATACGATTCACTAATATTAACTAATAAAGGTCGACACCATACTCATTTCTAGCTTTAACTAGAAAGGCAAAATTACGGTAGTAGCTAGCGCAGCAATGTGCTATGCGGGAGAAGGATTATTCGTAATCAAGAAACCGTGAACCTTGGTTCACAAGACGTCGAAATTATTCAAAATCGACATCAAACTGCGGGAAATTCCCAAACTAAATTAGAAATTAAGAAATTATTCAATAAAAAATCAGTAACTATTTACTCTAGTGTATTCATAGCCTTGATAGCAGGTGTTGCTTTAGGTTTTAATACTCTAAAAACCACACCAGAGTTAAATGCCATTGCGGGCAGCTCTGATACTGTATCTGCGAGCGCACCACAAGTCAAAGTGGCTTTGGTGGACAAAACAGTAGAGGCGAATGTGGTTGCTGGATTAGCTGAAACAGCTAACTTGCCAGTTGCTGCTAATGCGGCTGAGCTTTCGGTTTCCCTATCTGTTATGCAAAATCTTGCTCAAGAGGGCAATATCGCAGTTATCAAGCCTCAATCTCTAGAGGCGGTTATCGCAAACCAATCTATTAAGTACTATACTGTAAAAGATGGTGATACATATGACTCTATCGCTTCAGCTAATGGCATTACGGCTAGAACTATTAAATGGGTGAACGGTATCAAAAATGACGATATAGAAGTCGGTAAAGAGATTAAAATTCTGCCTGTTAATGGTATTATTTATACCGTTCAAGATGGTGAAACTGTCGAGGAGATTGCTGAAAAATATGGTGCGAGTGCCGAAAGGATTACCTCATTTAATAACCTTGAGTTAGAGAAAGATCTAAATGGTCGCGAATTGGTTATCCCTGATGGTGTTCTACCCGAAAAAGAACGCCCAGAATATGTAGCACCTACGGTAGCCGCAGTGGCGCCAATAGTGACAGGATACCAGAGTGGTGGAACTGTTAACTCTTCATATCGGTCGAATCTTTCAGCTTCAGTAGGTAACAGATATGCATATGGATACTGTACTTGGTGGGCATATGAGCGTCGTGCTCAAATCGGTCGCCCTATCGGTAGCTTCTGGGGTAATGCAACTTCTTGGGCTTCAAGTGGTAGTGCTTCTGGTTTTGCTGTCAACCGTACTCCTGTAGTAGGTGCGATTATGCAAAATGGTGGTGGTTATGGACACGTAGCTATTGTGGAAGCCGTCAACCCAGATGGATCAGTTGAGATCTCTGAGATGAACGGTCCTGCAGGATGGAACGTTATTGCTCGTCGAACAATTCCAGCTGGATCTGTTGGTGCGTTTAACTACATTCACTAAAATCAATCAAAAAACTAAGCGACCTCAAAACTGGGGTCGCTTTTTTGTTCGAAAGATGGTATAATAACAGTAATATGTTTGTAGATACAGCGAAAGTTTTTGTTCAAGCGGGTCGTGGCGGCAATGGGGCGGTCAGTTTTCGGCGCGAATTATACGTAGAAAAGGGCGGTCCGGATGGTGGCGATGGTGGTCGCGGTGGCGACGTCGTTTTCAAGGCGACCAAAGATTTGAATACACTTTTAAACTTCCGCTACAAGCCAGAGTTAAAAGCTAAACCGGGCGGTAACGGCTCAAAGCGCAATAAAGCTGGGCGCTCGGGTGAAGATTTAATCGTTAAGGTACCGGTGGGTACTTTGGTCAAATGTGATGGTCAAGTTTTGGCGGATCTCAGCCAAGACGAGCAAGAAGCAATAATCGCCAAAGGCGGTGATGGCGGCTTTGGTAACGCTCACTTTAAATCTAGCGTCCGTCAGACACCGCGTGTGGCTGAAATGGGCGAGCCGGGTGATACTTTTGAAGCGGAGCTAGAGCTTAAACTACTAGCGGATGTTGGTTTGGTCGGCTTTCCAAATGCCGGCAAATCGACTTTTTTGAGCGTGGTTTCAAACGCTCGCCCAGAAATCGCCGATTATGCCTTTACAACTTTGACGCCAAACCTAGGCGTGGCCGAAATTGACGGCCAAAACATCTTGATCGCCGACATTCCGGGTCTGATTGAAGGCGCTAGTGAAGGCAAAGGCTTGGGTGACGCATTCTTGCGCCATGTTGAGCGAACCGCAGTCCTATTGCACTTAATTGACGCTTATGAAGACGAAATCGGCGAGCAATACAAAACTATTCGTGGTGAATTAGAGAAATATCAGCCGGAGTTGTTAGATCGACCAGAAATTATTGCTTTGACTAAAACTGAGGGCATGGATGAAGAATTGCTTGGTATGCAGATTGATGGTGTGCGGGCAGCGGCTGGTGAGAATGCTAAAATATTGGCGATTTCTTCGAGTGCGCATCAAGGTTTGAAGGAAGTCTTGCGAGCTTTGCGGGTAGAGATTGATGCGGCGCGAGCTTTAGAGTCAGAAGCTGTTGAAGATGATGAAGAGGAAGATGATTTGCCGGTAATTTCGCTTAGCCAAGAAGAGATTAGTAAATCTTGGGCGGCTGAATATGAAGAGGAAAATGATGTTTATGTGGTGACGGGTGATAAAATTGAGAAATTTGCCCGCCGAACCAACTTTATGAGCGTGCACGGCGTGAATCGTTTGCGTGATATTATGCGCAAGATGGGGATTGAGCATGAGCTGCGACGAATTGGGGCGGTGAATAGTTCGCAGATTATGATTGGCAATCAAGTATTTGAACTTGTAGATAGCAATTGGGAAGATTAATTTGGCTTGAAACGGAGTCGCGCGCTTGACTCCGTTTTTTTTTTTTTTGGTAGAATATGGTTATGATTAAACGAAACAAACAATATAAACAAGGCTTTACGATTATCGAAGTTGTATTAGTACTAGCGATTGCCGGCCTAATCTTTTTGATGGTTTTTATTGCACTACCGGCTTTGCAAAGAAACCAACGCGACGCACAGCGGAAGAATGATATGGCAGCTTTTTTGGATGCTTATGAGCGGTGTAGGTCTAATAATCAGGGAACTTGCCTTAATGGCGGTGATGTAGGAACCTTCAATATGCTAGTGAATTCGGGTTATATTAAAGTTTCTGAGCATAAAGATCCGTCTTCGGGCGAATTTTATCGAGTGAGAGGCGCGATATGCCCGACTTATTGCGGTGATGGTGGTTGGCAGAATATTGAGATTGGGCAAGTGATAGTTAATGTTGGGGGTGGTTGTAGTGCAGGAGGTATGCATGACTATCCCGCCGGTCATCCAAAGGCGAAATCTACGTTTGTCTTCTTAACTCGCCTTGAGGGTGGAGGCCATGTTTGTGCTTCGAACGAAAACCTCTAACTTTGCGTTTTCCACGCCCCGTGTGTTAAAATGGAAATATGAAACAAACTTTCTTCTTTTACGATTTAGAAACTAGTGGTTTTAGCCCGCGCAAAGATCGGATTATGCAATTTGCGGGGCAAAGAACAGATATGAATTTGAATAAAATTGGTGAGTCAGTTGACATTTTAGTTCGCCTAAATGACGATGTCTTGCCCAGCCCAGAGGCGCTGATGGTGACAGGAATCAGTCCGCAAAAAACGGTTGATGAAGGCTACACTGAGGCGGAATTTGCGCGGATGGCAGCCGAAGAATTCTTTACTGAAGGCACGATTGCGGTTGGCTATAATAGCGTGCGATTTGATGATGAGCATATGCGGCATCTGTTTTGGCGGAATTTTTATGATCCGTACGAATGGCAATGGAAAGACAAGCGGTCGCGTTGGGACTTATTAGATGTGGTGCGAATGACGCGGGCGCTTCGACCCGAAAACATCAATTGGCCGTTTGTTGAAAACGAACTTGGTGAGCAGATTGCGGCCAATAAACTGGAATTACTCACAAAACTAAACGGCATTGAGCACGAAAACGCCCACGACGCGATGAGTGATGTCGACGGCTTGATCGATGTAGCGAAGTTGCTCCGCGAAAAACAACCGCAGATTTTTGACTATCTTTTGAAGATTCGTAGCAAAGCGGAAGTTCAGAAATTAGTAAATCTGGAAAATCCGCAGCCGTTTGTTTACACTTCTGGTCGATTTGATGCTAAGTATGAAAAAACCGTGGTGGCGTTTCCGATTGCGCCTGCTACGAACCGTAATGTGATCATTTGGGATACACGATTTGATCCGACGGATTTTTTGCAACTTTCAGCAAGTGAGCTAGCAGCGAAACTATTTGCTACCTGGGAAGAGCAACAAGCAGAAGGTTTTGTGCCGGTTCCGGCCAAGGTTTTGCAGTATAACAAATGCCCAGCAGTGGCACCGTTTGGCGTTTTGAACGACGAAAATAAACAGCGGTTAGATTTTGATGAAGCTAAAATTAAAAAACATATTAAAATTTTGAAGCAGAACCCGCATTTTGTAGAGAATTTACGCTCGGCGCTTGAGAGTAAGACTGATATTTATGAATCGCGCAGGACGGCAAGCGAAAAAGCCGAAAAAGCGAATCCTGAAGCCCAGCTTTATGGCGGATTTTTGCCAGACGGCGACAAAACGAAGGTTGAAGCGGTACGAAATGCCGACGCGCGCAAATTGGCGGATTTCCACCCAGATTTCGCAGATGAAAGATTGCCGGAATTGCTACTGCATTACAAAGCGCGGAGTTTTCCAAAAGCTTTGAGCGCTGACGAAAAACAAGCGTGGGAAGAGTGGCGAAGCGAGCAAATCGCTCAGCAAACGCCAGCCTTTCTCGAAAGCTTGCAGCAAATCGCTACTCGCGAAGATCTAACCAAAGACGAAGAATTTATTCTGGAAGAGATGAAACTTTGGTTTGAGGGTGTTGTGCCGGATAGTTATTAGAGGGTGTGATATGATTACGGTAGATTTCAATAATTTTATGTAGCCGTATTACTTTTGGGATTTCTTGTGGATATAGTAAGTATTCTTAAATGTGAAATTTGATACAGATCATAACAACTGATATAATTAACCTATGGAAAGAATCCCCCTAGCCGAAAAAATGCGGCCAAAGAAGCTGAATGATGTGATTGGGCAAAATCACTTGATTGGTGATGGTAAGATTTTGACTAAGATTATTGAGAAATCTGAGCCGGTGAACTTGATTTTGTGGGGTCCGCCCGGTACGGGCAAAACGACTTTGGCGCGGATAATTGCTAGCGAGACCGAGGCAGAGTTTATCGAACTTTCGGCGGTGACTTCTGGCAAAAAAGACGTCACAAAAGTGGTGGAAATTGCTCGCCAGAATTGGAATTTGAAATTGCGGACAATTTTATTTGTGGATGAAATCCACCGTTTCAATAAAGCCCAGCAGGACGCTTTTTTGCCGCACGTGGAAAGTGGTTTGATCACGCTGATCGGCGCCACGACTGAGAACCCAAGTTTTGAAATTATTACGCCGCTTTTGAGCCGGAGTCGAGTTTTAACTCTGGAATTACTAGGTAAAAATGAACTACTAGAGATTCTAGATCACGCGGTAAAATTAGAGAAATTAGATAAGCGAGTGAGCGCCGAAGCTATAGATTTTATTGCCGAGATTTCTGCTGGAGATGCTCGAGCGGCACTAGGAAATCTAGAATTAGCTCTGACCTTGACTAAGAAATCTGGCAAGATTACGCTCAAAGACGCCAAGGCAGCGGCGCAAAAAGTTTTGCCGGGTTACGACAAAAAGGGCGAGATGCACTACAACGTGATTTCAGCGTTTATTAAAAGTATGCGTGGTAGCGACGCCGACGCGGCGCTGTACTATCTGGCGCGGATGTTGCAAGCGGGCGAAGATCCGAAATTTGTGGCTCGTAGAATGGTTATCTTTGCTTCAGAAGATATTGGTCTGGCTGGAAACGGCGCGCTGCAATTGGCACTAAATGCGTTTCAGGCGGTGGAGCGAGTTGGTATGCCAGAGGCGAAATATATTTTATTCCATACGGCGAGTGCGTTGGCCCTAAGCAAAAAATCCCGCCGTACGACTGATGCTATGCATCGAGCGGAAAGTTTGGCGGCTAAATCGCCAAATATTCCAGTGCCACTACATTTACGAAATCCTGAAACCAAATTGATGAAGGATTTAGGTTACGGCAAAGATTACGAATGGAAGGCTGATTTCAAACACGGCAAAGGTTTTTTGCCGGAGGAAATTGGCGATGAGAAGATTTTTTAGATTGACTATAGTCGTAGGTTGCTTGCGGTAAGCCCAAAAACTTGCTATAATTTAAATATTAATTAAGGAGGTTTATGGAAATAATTTTTCTACTGGTCATCTTGCTAATCTTTCTCGTAGCACCAGGTGTCCGTATTATCAATCAATATGAGCGTGGTGTGGTTTTGACGCTTGGTCGGTTTAGTGGCATCAAGGATCCAGGTATGCGACTTTTGATTCCGTATGTTCAAACTATGCGCCGAGTTGACGTGCGAACAACACCAATCGATGTGCCAAAACAAGAAGTTATCACAAAAGATAACGTCACCGTGGGTGTAGATGCGATTGTGTATTTCCGCGTGATTGATTCTTCACGAGCGGTGCTTGAAACTACAAATTATGTATACGCAACTAGCCAATTTGCTCAAGCCGCGCTACGTGATGTAACGGGTAACTTTGAGCTTGACGATTTGCTTTCAAAGCGTGAAGAGATTTCGCAGCAGATTAAAGAAATTGTAGACGCGCAAACCGATAAATGGGGAATCGACGTGGAAAACGTGAAACTTCAAAATATCGAATTGCCACAAGATATGAAGCGTGCGATGGCGAAGCAGGCTGAAGCTGAGCGTGAGCGCCGTGCGGTGATTATTACTGCCGAAGGTGAAAAAGCGGCAGCTGCGGCTGTTGGTGAAGCGGCTAAACTTTTGAGCCAAACTCCAGGTGGTATCAATATTCGAACCTTGCAAACACTTGAGAAGATTTCGAGCGAACCTTCACAAAAAACTCTGGTTATTATGCCTTCAGAATTGACTGGCAAAATCAGCGATTTGATCAAGAAATAAATAGTCTTGAAAAACTGCCACCGACTGTGTATAATAGTTGGTGTGTGGCTCTTTAGCTCAGTTGGTAGAGCAGAGGCCTGAAGAGCCTTGTGTCCCCAGTTCAAGTCTGGGAGGAGCCACCAACTAAGGAACCGATTACTGAAAAGTGATCGGTTTTTTAGTTGATTAAGGGCGTCTCTATTGCATTATTGTGCAAAATATGGTATAATAAGGGTATTCTAATATATTAGGGGTGATTTAGACGTACATTGAATTAATTGAGCAAAAAGTTAAAGAATTATTATCTAAAGACCAGACCGGGCATGGATTTGATCATATTCAGCGTGTTCGCAAGCTGGCGATGAGTTTTGCTAAAGAATTGTTGAAAAGCGGCGAAAATGTCAACTTAGAAGTTGTAGAAACCGCAGCATTGCTACACGATGTTGACGATTACAAATTGGTCGGCAAACAAGCGGCAGAAACACTAGAAAATACACGGCGGATTATGACTGAGGCTGGTTTTGGTGAGCAAATTCAGGCGCACGTGATTGAAGTAATTCAAAATATGGGTTATTCAAAAGCGCTAAAAGGTGTCCGTCCAGTTAGCTTGGAGGGCGAAATTGTGTCTGACGCAGATTTGTGCGATGCGATTGGTGTTACAGGTATAACGCGAGCTTATCAGTATGCGATCGAGAAGGCTCTAAGAAAAGGCTTGAATACGCGTATTGGTGAAGCTGGTTCGATGATTTTTGACCCAAATGTAAAGCCGAATGTTGCGATTTCGTACGGTGAATACACTAACGACGATTCAAGTACAGATTCATTTATTAACCATTTTTTTGAAAAGTTGTTTATTGTGCCAAATTTATGTATGACCAAAGTTGCCCAGCGAGAAGCTGGATTTCGGTATGAGGCGATGGTGAATTTCTTGTATAATTTCTTTGAAGAAAATCACTACGACCAATGGGTTAAATTCTTAGAAGATTATTTAAAAACTTTAACTCATGACCGCTAGAAATGGCGGTCTTTAATTTTCGCTTAATATCTGTTAAAATATAGAAAACGAACAAGGAGAATCGATGAAGCTAAATACAAAACCGCTACCAGGCATGATGGAGTTGCTGCCAGAAGAGCAAATGGAATTTGACCGAATTTTAAGTGTGGCTCGAGCTCATCATGCGGCGTTTGGTTATGCGGCGATCGATACTCCGGTGATTGAGCGCACCGAAGCTTTGCTGGCAAAAGCTGGTGGCGAAACTGAAAAACAGATTTATCGCTTTAAAAAGGGCGATAATGATTTGAGCTTACGCTTTGATTTGACTGTTCCAACGGCGCGATTTGTGGCGGAAAATATTAGCCATTTGACATTTCCGTTCAAACGCAGCCAGATTGGTAAAGTTTATCGTGGCGAGCGTTCACAGCGTGGGCGATTTCGTGAATTTTATCAGTGTGATATCGACGTGATCGGTCGCGAAAAACTCAGCCTTAATTATGACGCCGAAGTTATATCTGTAATTTATGCTATTTTTAAAGACCTTGATCTGGGTAAATTTACGCTACGCATCAACAATCGTAATGTTATGAGCGGTTTGTTTGAGGGCTTGAACGTTGAAGCTTCAGCTTCGGAGCTTATGGCGCTAATCGATCGAGCGGAGAAGATTTCTGATGAAGATTTCTTACGTCAATTAAAAGATTTAAATCTTGGTGAAGAATCTGAACAAGCTATTTTGGAATTTATCAAAATCGATTGCGAATCTGAGCAAGTCCTGCAAAAATTGCGCGAACTAGCTACTACTTTTGAAAATAATGCACGATTTTTGAGCGGAATTAACGAACTGGAAAAAGTTGCTAAAACGCTTAAATATATGGGTGTAAGCGAGGATAATTTTAAGCTCGATATGCTAATTGTGCGAGGCTTGGATTATTACACCGGTACAGTTTTTGAGACGGTGCTTGATGATTTTAGAGAGATTGGTTCAGTGGCTAGCGGCGGACGCTATGACAATCTGGCTTCGAGTTATTCTAAAGAAATTTTGCCTGGCGTTGGTGCTTCGATTGGCTTAACTCGCTTATTTTGGAGTTTGCGCGAACTTGGTTTACTTAAATTTCAACAAAAAACTCCAGCTGAATATCTAATTATGCCGTTTACCGAAAATGAAGTTGCTGTGGCGCTAGATTTATCGAACAAGATGCGAGCTGAAGGTAAAAAGGTTGAAGTTCTACTGGAAGATATGAATATTAAAAAATCCTTCAAATTTGCCGATAAACGCGGCGTGAAATATGTAGTGCCAATCGGTGCTGATGAAGCAGTGAGCGGTGAATTTATCGTGCAAGATATGGATACGGGCGAGAAGAATCGTTTATAAGGCTAGCACTAGCAATCTCTGCATTGCCCACCCTCAGAACTTATGCTATAATGATTTTATGGCGCCTTGGCGGAGTGGTTACGCAGCGGTCTGCAAAACCGTTTACACCGGTTCAAATCCGGTAGGTGCCTCCAAATGAAATTATTAGGAGGTCAAAATGAGCGAAAATAACGAGCAAAAAGATATGGCAAAACAAAAAGAGCAACGTGTCTTGACTCCAGAAATGATCAAAAATAATGGCAAAAAGCCTACAAGCGCGGCTGTAAAATCAATTCAAAAAACTTGTGTTTGGATTATGATCGTATCCGGCGCTTTGATGGCATTTGTATCGGTTCTAGCGATTTGGTTCGACGCCGAATATGCTGTAGATAAAGCTTGGGCAACATTCTGTGTGATTGGAGTGATCTCTCTATTTGTGGCAGTTATTGCGCCTCTTCTTGACTATATTGAAAAATAAAATCACTTGTTTTGATGGGCTGTTCGTGCTAAAATAAAAACAAGCGCGAGTGGCGGAACAGGTAGACGCGAGGGACTTAAAATCCCTTGGATGAATAATCCGTGCGGGTTCGATTCCCGCCTTGCGCACCAGAAATTATTAAATATCACTTCTTGACGGGGTGATATTTTTTATTGCCTTCAAACTTATGTTATAATTAAACTATGAAAACTCTTAAACGGATAGGTCAATTTTTATTAAGTTTAATTGTAGTCTTTGCTGCGGGTGGACTCGGGTCACTAGCTACTGTACCGAATATTCCTACTTGGTACTAGGGCTTGGACAAACCGCCGCTCTTGCCGCCAAATGAGGTTTTTGGTCCAGTGTGGAGTGTGATTTATCTGATGATTGCGATTGCATTATTTTTAGTTTGGATTTTGCCTAAGAAAGATAAAAAAGATTCCCCGCTAATTTATGTGGCGTTTTTTGCGCAGTTAGTGCTAAACACTCTTTGGTCGATTACATTCTTTGGCCTCCAGATGCCGTGGTTAGCGTTTGTAGTGATCTTACTTCTAATCGCCGCCATCATCTGGGCAATGCGCGAATTTTATAAGGTTTCTGTGCAGGCGTTTGGCTTGTTTGTACCGTATATTTTATGGGTGATGTTTGCAACATATCTAAATATTGGTGTGGCGATTCTTAACTAAAACTATTTGCAATTTTCGCACGTACCAGATAGCGTAAACGCGCAAACATTGATTGTGAAGTTGGTCTGCCTGCTGATTCCTTCTACTGCGTGGCGTAATTCGGGCGACTCCACCGGCATATCGCGGCCACAATGAGAACAATGCACAAAGTATTTTTCTGGCGCGATGTTGCTAGCTACGGTATATTTTTGCTTCCAACCGATCGGTACAATTTGCACAAGGTCAATTTCGACAAGTGTTTCAAGCGCACGATAAATTGTTGTGCGATTAATCTGATTACATTTTTTGGTCAGCTCGCGGATCGAAAGCGGTGTATCAGATTTCACCAGCGCCATAAAGACCGATCGGCGCGGCTGAGTGTCGCGCAAGCTGTGTTGCTTGATTTTTTGTTTATAATCATCCATTTAGTTTGATTTTAGCAAAAACTGGAGCTTATTGCAACAAATTTGCGATAATCTATCAATCGTGATTAAATTAACGTAAGTAAAAATAGGAGGATCGGTATGGAAAAGATAATTGCAAGCATAATTTGTGCGGGGTTGATCGCGCTGATTGTTTGGTGGTTTTTTAAGAAGAATAAAGATGTTGCCGCTCGGGCCAGCAAAGTAAACGGCGTGCAAAAAATTGAAATCGAAGCCAACGGTGGGTATTCACCGCGCGTTGTCGTGCTGGAAAAAGGCGTGCCAGCTCAGCTGACTATCACCCGAACGGATAAATCTAACTGTCTAAAAGAAATTGTCTTTAGTGATTTTGGCATCAAGCGAACTTTGCCGCTCAATAAGCCCGTTGAGATCGAATTCGACACCTCAAAAGCTGGCGAATTTGATTACGCCTGCGGGATGAATATGTATTTCGGAAAGGTGGTCGTAAAATAATGAGTCTGAAAAACCGTTTTATTATTTCGCTGGTTTTCTCACTGCCGATGTTGGTGGAAATGATTTTGAATCCGCTAATTGGCTGGCATTTACCAGGTCACGCTTACACAATGTTTGCGCTGACAACTGTTGTGATGTTGGTCGCCGCCAAACCTTTTATCGATAGCGCGTGGGCGGCGCTGAAAAATCATCACGCCAATATGGATACTTTGATCGCGATCGGCACCAGCGTGGCGTATATCTACAGCATTTATGCAATGTTTACGCACCAGCCGGTTTTCTTTGAGGTGGCGGCGTTTGTGATTACCTTTATCTTGCTAGGTCAACTTTTTGAAGAAATCGTCAAAGGTAGAGCCTCAAGCGCGCTAGAAAAATTACTTGATCTTGGTGCTAAAGAAGCCGAAGTTATTCGCGCAGGCAAGGCGCAAAAAGTACCGATAGAAGAAGTTGTGTCGGGCGATATTATCCGCGTGCGGCCGGGGCAGAAGATTCCGGTTGATGGTGAAATTATTGAGGGTAAATCATCGATTGACGAATCTATGGTGACGGGCGAAAGTATGCCGGTCAGCAAAACTGCCGGCAGCGCGGTGATTGGCGCGACTATCAACGGCTCAGGGACTTTTACTTATCGGGCGACTAAAGTTGGCGCAGATACAGTTTTGGCGCAGATTGTTGAGCTAGTCGGCAAAGCTCAAGCTTCGCGGGCGCCGATTCAAAAGCTGGTTGATTCGGTGTCGAATATTTTTGTGCCAACGGTTTTAATCGTTTCGGTTTTGACATTTTTCGTCTGGTTTGTGCTGCTTAGTGCCAGCTTTACCGCGGCGCTGCTTTACGCCATCGCGGTGCTAATCATCGCCTGCCCGTGTGCGCTTGGTCTAGCCACACCAACCGCGCTGATGGTCGGAACTGGCCGCGGTGCCAAAATGGGAATCTTGATCAAAAACGGTGAAGTTTTAGAGGCTTCAAACGATATCTCGCTAGTAGCTTTTGATAAAACTGGTACAATTACGGTTGGTAAGCCCGCCGTGACGGATATTTTTGGCGATGATTCAGTATTAGAAATCGCCGCCGCTCTCGAACAGAATTCCGAGCATCCGCTAGCTGTAGCGATTCTGGAAAAGGCCAAGAAATCTAAAATCAAACTGCAGAAAGTCAAGGATTTTGAGGCGGTTGAAGGTAAGGGTGTTAAGGCGAATTTGGGCGGTGGTGAAATCTTTATCGGCAACCATAAAATAATTGATGGCTTAAAACTGCCAAAAGAAATTGAAGACGAAATGCTCAAACTAGAGCAGCAAGCTAAAACCGTAATGGTGGTGGGCAAAAATCAAAAAGCTTTGGGCTTAATCGCTGTGCAAGACGAACCAAAAAAGACTTCAGCTAAAGCTATCAAACAACTCAAAAAACTAGGCTACAAAACCGTGATGATCACTGGCGATAATCAGCACACAGCCCAGGCAATTGCAGATGAAATCGGGATTGACGAAGTAGTGGCTAGTGTGTTGCCAGCCGAAAAAGCCGATCAAATCAACGCACTCAAACAATCAGACAAAGTTGCCTTCGTGGGCGACGGCATCAACGACGCACCAGCTCTAGCCAGCGCCGACCTCGGCATCGCAATGGGGTCTGGCACAGACATCGCCATCGAATCGGGTGGAATAGTGCTAATGCGAAACGACCTACAAGATGTTGTCAAAGCCCTAAAGCTCAGCCAAAAAACTTTTAAGCGCATCAAGCTCAATCTATTCTGGGCCTTCATCTACAACACCCTCGGTATCCCAATCGCCGCCGGCACCTTCGTCGCGTGGGGCGTGACGCTAAACCCAGAACTGGCCGGCCTGGCAATGGCGTTCAGCTCGGTTTCGGTGGTTTTGAGTTCTTTGCAATTATCTAGATCTAAAATCTAGATATCCGAAACTGTGAATAAATTTAAAATAAAATGCCCCTTCAATGATGAAGGGGCTGGACTAAAAAATAGACGTTTCTTTAATATGCTACCAAGAAGTTAATACCAGACGTTTATCGATCCCACCCTGGGTGAGAAAAAGCCGAGAGGATTACTGTATCCTACCCTGACGGCTACTTTAGCGACATTTGGTCCACACCAGAAGGATCCTTGACCTGAATATGCGATGGCGTTATTTTTTTGCCATACAACTGCACCATATTTGTCATACATTATAATGTCAGTAAAGTGATGCTTGTTATTGTTGTATGCTTGCATATGAATAGTTTTATTAATACCCATTGGGCTATTCGCTACAACAGTGTAGCTGGATGTGATTGCATAATTAGACGCAGCTTCGGCCTCCTCTGGCTTAGAAGCTATAAATATACCTACTACAGCAGCAATAACCAACAAAATCTTTTTAACCTTTGTATTTTTCAATGTGCTCACCCTTTCAGAATTATGGTGTCTATTCTTTAAATCCTTAGCAATTATAATAAACTACTCTATTAAAGTCAAGGGTCTTGACTTTAATAGTGAAACCAGTATAATCATAACTGTTAAGCTTAAAAATAAAGGAATAAAATGAAACAACAACAAACTAAAAATACATATCTAATTTTATTAGGTTTAGTGGCATTATTGGTCGGTGGGATTATGCTATTTTCAGCAGCTTCACTACTCACATCATCTGGCGGATCGAATACGGCTGACCCAGTCGGACTATATTTAGGTATTGCACTTGATTCAATTTTTGGCGTACTAGCTATTACGTTCGGCTTATTCGCGCTTATTAAGAAAGCAGCACCACGACTACTCCAAGTTGGAGTAGTAGCTTTTGCAACAGTTGCAATTATGACTAATAGTCTCGCGCAGCTCAATATGTATCAGAGCCGAAATTGTAATATCTCTGAAGTAAATTCTTGCCCACTAGTTTCAAACGAGTTAAGGCTTCTATTCATCACTAATCTGGTGGTCTATACTGTCGGGATGGTCGCTATAGGGCTGATTATGAAATCTAAGAAAAATCTAAAGAAATAAAAGCTTTGTACTGTGCATAATAAGACTACACTCGAACGCAAAAAGAAATCCCTAACCCCCGAAGAGCTCGAACAATTGACCGACACCACCATTATCCTCAGCCAAATCCAGGGCGGTCAATAAGGAATTAGCTAAATGTCTGATATGATGATTTAACGGAAGAAGGCGAGGTGGGCAAATGAACTACGATTAAACCTCTACCTGAGCGCAATATGCGAGTAGTTTTTGCCCCCACAGATTCCGCCCGTGCTCATACAGATGCTATTCCTTCGCCCAAAAGGTCCTGTTTCTTTTCTAAATAAGTCTTGTTCTGTTTCTCTAAAGGTCCTGTTCTGCATAGACAAAGGTTATAATCTGTAAAGGCAATTACTCTAAGCCTCAGCGCCCTAAACATAGACGCCGCGAAACAATTAACTAAAGGAGTAATATATGCCTATTTTTTACAAACCAGTTGAACGCAAGAATCCAGCCAAGCCGCTTGATCCAGCGAAGTTTTATGCCAGTGCTAGCGCTGTAAAGCGAACTGATCTCAAAGAACTAGCTCAGAGTATTTCAGATAAATCTACCACTGTTAGTCATATCGACGTCCACGCAGTTTTGCTAGCTCTAACCGACGAAATTGCCGCCCGAATCCCTGCTGGAGAAACTATCCATCTAGGCGATTTGGGCTATTTCTTTACCACGCTCAAGAGTGAGGGTATGGAAAAGCTAGAAGATGTGAACTCTGCAACCATCAAAGAGGCGAGAGTGCGGTTTGCTGCTGGCAAGGATTTGGAGGCCAAGGTCAAAACGGCTGAATTCAAGAAGGTGAGCGGGCAGTAGGTTAAAGAACTACTGATATATAGGAGTAGGAGCGCTTGTTTCTTTGCTGAAGGCGCTCCTTACTTAAAGCTATTTACCGTGCCCAAACCTTGAAATCCCCAAAGAATAAGCGTATAATATAACTATAAATTAAGTAAGGAGAAATATTATGACAGGATTGTGGATTGTGTTAGGTGTTCTGGCGGCGGTGATCGTTTTGGTTCTGCTGTTTGTTTGGAGCATTTACAACTCACTTGTAAGGTTGAACGAGCGCGTCAATGAGGCGTGGAGCGATATTACTGTTCAGCTAAAATATCGGGCGGATTTGATTCCTAACCTGATGGAAACCGTAAAAGGTTATGCCACTCACGAAAAAGAAGTGTTTGAGAACGTGTCTGCGGCGCGTGCTGGGCTACTTTCGGCTGGTGATGATGTCAAAGCAGCAGCTGAAGCTGAAAACGTGATGACTCAAGCGCTTGGTAAACTTTTTGCCGTGGCAGAAGCTTATCCAGAGCTAAAAGCTAACGAAGGTTTTGTTCGATTCCAGCAGCAACAGCAAGAAATCGAAGACAAAATCCAAGGTGCTCGCCGATTTTACAATGGCGGTGCGCGTGATTTGAATATTAAAATTAAAACTTTCCCAACTAATGTTTTCGCGAAGAATCTTGGCTTTAGTCAGCGCGACTACTTTGAGGTAGAAGATCGTGCGGCGGTTGAAAATGCTCCGCAAGTAAAATTCTAGATCAGTATGTATAGCTCAATTTCCACCAATAAACGAAACACGGTTTTAATTTTCTCGCTGTTTATAGCGATTATTGGTGGAATTGGCTTGATTTTTGCGTTTGGATATCAAGATATTTCAATTTTTTGGACGACTCTTATAATTGCGATGATTTATGCGCTTGTGGAATACACAATGTCGAGCAAAATCGCGATTAAAATGAGTGGTGCAACAGAGGTAACGCGCTCGCAGGCGCCAGAACTATATGCGGCGGTTGAAACGGTTTCGATTACGGCTGGTATTTTGATGCCGAAGGTTTATGTGATTCAAGACCCAGCGCCCAATGCTTTTGCGGCCGGTACTAAACCAGAGAATTCGCTAGTTTGTGCAACCACTGGACTACTAGAGATTATGGATAAAGCCGAGCTTGAAGCGGTGATGGCGCACGAGATTTCGCACATCAAAAATTATGACATTCGGGTGTCGATGGCGGCTTTTGCATTGACGGCAGCAGTTGGGTTTGTCGCCGATATCGCAACAAGGATGATTTTTTGGAATGATGACCGAAATTCTAAGAATCCAATCGCACTTTTGATCGCTTTAGTAATTGCGGTAATTGCACCAATTTTGGCGGCTATAACTCAGATGGCAATTTCGCGCCAACGTGAATATTTGGCAGACGCTTCGGCGGTGATGCTAACTCGCCATCCAGAAGGTATGATCTCAGCGCTGGCCAAACTTCAGCATTATTCGCAACCCATGCGGAAGCAGAATTCATCAATGGCGAATATGTATATTAACAATCCGCTCAAAAAAGGTTTTATGAATAAATTATTCTCAACGCATCCGCCACTAGAGAGCCGAATTAAGAGATTACAAGAAAATAGTACGAAATTTTAAGGTATGAAGAAGCAAAAAATTTACAGCGAAGATGGTAAAAAAATCAGTTTTGGCTATTATCTATGGATAGTATTTCGCCTAAAAATTAGAAAATTCACTCAGAGAATTAAGGATTTTCGGTCTCGCCGGCCGCATCGTAGTTTTAGATTGACCCGCCGTCGCGATGCAGTGAAGCCGCTTAGACTGCCGGGGTATTGGAAGTTTACTGGCTCGGTTTGGCGAGCAATTAAGCAGAACAAGCGATTCTTTTTGAGCTTACTTACAATGATTGTAGTTTTTGGTATTGCGACATTTGGTTTACTAGGGCAAGATTTCGTCAATCTCCTGGGCGAAACACTAGAAGAAACTGGTTCAAATGTTTTTGAAGGTAATTGGGGTGAACTAGGTAAGGCTGGGCTTCTCTTAGTGTCTGTGTTTTCTACTGGAGGATTATCGGATAGTCTTACGGAATTGCAGCAAACTTGGCTGATACTCGGTTTGATGTTTCTCTGGCTGGTGGTTGTTTGGGCATTAAGAAATTCGTTTGCTGGCAATAAGTTGAAACTGCGAGACGCCCTATATAATGCTGGATCGCCTATAATTTCAACTCTGATTGTAGCGGCAATTCTATTTGTCCAATTAGTTCCAGCAATGCTTTCAGTGGTTATTTACAGTGCCGCTCGCAGTACAGATTTCTTGACTGGCGGAGTGGAAACCATGGTGTTTGCGGCGGTAGTATTTTTGATGCTTTCCCTCTCGCTTTACTGGATAACAGGTTCATTTTTGGCACTAGTAGTAGTAGCGATTCCGGGTGTTTACCCAATGCAAGCCATAAAGATCGCCGGAAATATGGTAGTTGGGCGCAGGATCAAGATAATTTTGCGAATTTTGTGGTGTTTGCTAATTGATTTACTGGGAATATTACTAATTATGATTCCGATTTATCTAATAGTTGGCGGTTTAGCTTCTATTTTTGAAGTGGTTGGAGAACTGGCAATTGTATCATTTACTCTTTATATTTCGATATGTGCGGCGGTGATTTTCAGTTTTTGTTATATTTATATTCTGTATAGAGGAATTATTGATAGTGATGCTAAAAGATAAAAATATATCAGATAGGTATGCTGAGCTCCTGGCGCTATTGAATAAATATTCTTACGAATACCACTCTTTAGACGCGCCAAGCGTGAATGATGCGATTTACGATTCGCTTTTTTCGGAGCTTAAAACTATTGAGGCAGAAAATCCAGAATTAATCTCACCTAATTCACCGACTCAGCGTGTGGGGAACATTGTCAAAGGCGGTTTTGAAAAAGTTGCTCACACTAGTCGAATGCTGAGTCTGAACGATGTTTTTTCTGAAGCAGAAGTAAAGTCTTGGTTAGAGCGAATCGAAAAGTTGACGCCAGATTTGGTGCATGAGTTTTTTGCTGATATTAAAATGGATGGCTTGGCCTGTTCGCTAATTTATGAGAATGGAGAATTGGCGCGGGCGGTGACGCGCGGTGATTCTTTTGTTGGAGAAGATGTAACAAGCAATATTCGAACGATTAAAAATATTCCATTACATCTGATAGATTCTGAAGCTACGGCTGATTTTTTGGCGGGTACAACTGAAATCCGTGGTGAGATTGTGATTTTTAAGGACGATTTCGATAGACTAAACGAAGCTCGGCGGCAAAATGGTGAGACAGAATATGCTAATCCGCGCAATCTGGCAGCCGGGACAATTCGCCAGCTTGATCCGGGTATTACGGCTCAGCGACCACTAAAATTTATTGCGTATGATTTGATCCGCGATAATAATCCAGCTCTAATTCCGACGAACTTTGATGCGTATGAAATATTAACCCAGCTTGGATTTACGCGTAATTCTCAGGTAGCCAAATTTAATTCTATCAATGAAGCGATGAATTTTGTTCATCATTGGGCGGAGGCTCGTCATGAATTACCGTTTAATACTGATGGCTTGGTGATTAAATTAAATGATCGAGCGGAATTTGCGCGCCTAGGAATTGTTGGTAAGCAGCCGCGGGCGGCGATTGCTTATAAATATCCGCCAGAAGAATCGACTGCGATTGTGCAAGATATCGTTTTGAGTTTAGGCCGGACTGGCGCGGCGACTCCAGTGGCGGTTTTTGAGCCGATTTCGCTGGCTGGTACAACCGTTCAACACGCTAGCTTGCATAACGCAGACGAAATTGCGCGCTTAGATGTGCGTATTGGTGATACGGTGATAGTTTATAAAGCTGGTGATATTATTCCAAAAGTCGGCGGCGTATTGAAGGATTTACGGCCAAAAAATGCCCAGCCGTTTGATTTTGAAGCTGCACTCAAAGCTCAATATCCAGATTCAGAATTTGTCCGACCAGAAGGCGAGGTGGTTTATCGCCTTAAAAATACAAACTCTAGCATCCTTCTCAAGAAATCACTCACTTTTTATGCCTCAAAAGCTGGTCTTGATATAGAAAATTTAGGTGAGAAAAATATCGAAGTCTTGGTTGATCGAGGTTTTGTTGCGGATATTGCTGATATTTATAGTTTGAAAAAATATAAAAGTGAGCTAATTAGTCTGGATCGTTTTGGTAAGCTGTCTGTAAATAACTTGCTGGAATCGATTGAAGATGTTAAGCGGCCATCGCTCGATCGGTTTTTGGCGGCGCTTGGTATCAGATACGTTGGCGATTTGACCGCTAAGATTCTAGCGGAGCGCTTCAAGACTCTAGATAAAATGTTCGTACTAGACCTTGGCTATTTGCTGATGACTGATGGAATCGGTGAAAAAGCTGCCGAAAGTATTTTGGCGTATTTTGCTAGCGAAGATAATATTAAGCTGATAAATAAAATGAAATCACTTGGCGTAGAAGTCCAAGATTATCAAGAAAAAACTGGTAAGTTGACTGGCAAATCTTTTGTTATTACTGGCAGTTTATCAGATATGAGTCGTGAAGATGCAGCGCGTTTCATCGAACGCTTGGGCGGTAAATTCCAGAAAGCCATCACAAAAGATACTTCATATTTGGTTTCGGGTAAGAAAATCGGCGCTTCAAAACTAGCGAAAGCTCAAAAATATGATGTTCAATTATTGAGCGAAGAGCAATTTCTGGAAATGATTAAATAATTTCTAGAACCACCAAAAAGGAAAGATTACGCGGCGAAGGATAAAACCTAATAGCTTTAGTACTAGGCTAATAATAACACTTACAAGCGCTACAAAAAAGTAAGCTTTGGCTGCACTGTTTTTATTTGGCGACTTTCCATCATAGCTGTTATAGGCTAACATAAAACCACCAGCTGGAAATACGAAGGCCAAAATCAATAAAATAATATTCTTAGTTGCGCTACCAGAGAGGATTTTTCGAGTTTCTTTGTATCCCTCTTTTAAATTGTCTTTGGCTTGATCTTCGATTGGTTTCTTTTTACTCATAAATCTCTCCTAACTTTTTATTATTTTAGCATAAAAGTGGAACTTGTACTACTATATTAGTATGAATATACAGCCCGATGCAATTGGTAAATTTATTTATAAAGGCGAAGTGGTTAATACTGAGTGGTATTCAGTCACGAATAAAGATGAAATTCCAGATTATCCGTGGAAGCTGGCGCATTTAATTGGTGATTTGGATGGTTTGACTCCCCTCGTTTTGCATAAATCTGGTAATTTTGGCTTGGTCGGTGGGCATGTAGAAGAGGGTGAAGGCCTCGACCAAACTTTGCACCGCGAAACTAGAGAAGAGGTAAATTGTGAAATTATTGAATGGTGGCCAATCGGTTATCAAGTAGCTTGGAATGAAAAATATAGCGTATCTTATCAATTCCGAGCGTTTGCATAAGGTTGGTGAATTTCATGAAGATAGTGGTGGTACCGTCGTAAGTTATGAGCTAATAGAGCGGAGTAAAATAAATGATTTTTTGGGCTGGGAAAAAGATATTGTTGGCGCGATGTTGGCGAGCGCCGAGAGATATTTCGCCTAAAGTGCAACCTATCAAAACAAAATAGCGAACCGTAAAAGTTCGCTATTTTTGCATTTCGCACTCGGTGAGTTTATTTATTGAAAGGCTGAGCCATCTCTAGTTCTGGATTTGCTTCAGCGATTCGCATCAATTCGTTATATTTTGCTACGCGGTCGGTGCGTGAAAGTGAACCAGTTTTGATCTGTCCACAGCCTAAACCAACAGCCAAATGTGCAATTGTCACGTCTTCGGTTTCGCCCGAGCGGTGGCTCATAACAGTGTTATAGCCATTTTCTTGAGCTAATTTCACAGCTGAAATTGTCTCGCTCAAAGATCCGATTTGGTTTGGTTTGATTAAAATCGCATTACCAACACCTAGGTCGATTGATTTTTGCAATAATTTAACATTTGTCACCATCAAATCGTCGCCAACCAACTGGATTTTATCACCCAATTTTTCGGTCAGCAGCTTCCAGCCATCCCAATCATCTTCGGCTAAGCCATCTTCGATCGAAACAAACGGATATTTAGTGGTTAAATCTTCATAAAACGCTACCATTTCCTCGCTTGAAAGAACTTTGTCGTTAGCTTTTAGGTCGTATTGCCCGTCTTTATAGAATTCGCTTGAAGCTGGATCGCTAGCAAACGCAATGTCTTCGCCCAATTTATAGCCAGCCGCTTCGATTGCTTCAGAAATCAATTGTAGAGGTTCTTCGTTGCCGTTTTGAACTTTTGGCGCATAGCCACCTTCGTCGCCAACAGTTGTTGGATATTTTTTGTCTTTCAAAACTTTTGCTAGAGCATGGAAAGTTTCTGCACCCATTTGCACGGCGTCAAAAATAGTCTTAGCACCAACTGGCATAATCATATATTCCTGAATGTCGGTCGCCCAGCCGGCGTGCGCGCCGCCGTTCATGACATTCATCATTGGTAGGGGTAGATTTGGTTTTGAGCTAGTCATCTCGGCTACATATTTCCAAAGTTCAATGCCTTTTGCATTGGCTACAGCTTTTGCCGCCGCTAAAGAAACTGCCAAAATCGCATTGGCGCCCAAGTTTGATTTATTCTCGGTGCCGTCTAAATCGAGCATAATTTGATCAATTTCGCTCTGGTCCCCGGCATTTTTGCCTAGCAATGATGCCGAAATTTGAGTATTTACCGCGTCAACTGCTTTCGTCACGGCTTTTCCGCCGTAACTTGAACCGCCATCGCGCAATTCCAAGGCCTCACCAGCACCAGTAGAAGCACCACTCGGTACGGCTGCTCGGCCTAATGTTCCGTCTTCTAAAATTACATCCGCTTCAACGGTTGGGTTTCCGCGGGAGTCTAATATTTGTCGTCCTTTAATTTGTTTAATTGCATATTCCATATCTCTATTTTACCACAATTGCAGGCGCGATTAAACCTTGACAAAATGCTTATTCTGTGCTATTATAGGGCAGCGCTACGAAAGCGAGTATCTTAAGAGGGGTTGATGGAAATGGATAACCAGATAAAAATTAAAGGTAGTCAAAAAGATTCAAAGACTAGTGATCTTCTACAAACTAATTTTGAATCGTTGAAAAAATCCCAGTCGGGGAATTATAATTCTTATGGCTATGTTTCGAAAGGTTCTCTTACTGTTGATATGGATGGTATTAACACGGATTGTAGACTAATCGTCGGTTTTATACTTCCTGGTGCTAATAGAGTGGGAAATGTCCGCGTTGTGTTTTCGTGGAGGTTGCGATCCAAAGATAGTATATATTATATGGAGCCTAAAGACAGGACTGTTTATGATTATGTTGAAAAACATAAACGAAAATACCATAGGCCGCCTCATTTTTCGAATAGAGACGTTATTGATTTATTTGATGATGACATCTCTATATCGCTAGAGAAATTGATAGAAGATTTTAAGTCTGGAAGGGTCGATCTGGAAAATGGTTTTAATAACCCTTCTCTAGATATAGAGATGAGAATGACGAGTCAGAACCGAGTCATCCAGACTTTTGTCTAAGACCACTTATACCGCCGCTAAAGGCGGTTTTCTTTTGCCTGAGAAGTAAAATTATGTTAAAATAAATATATGAATAAAGGAAAACTAATTATTTCGCGACACAGCGAAAGTGAATGGAATTTGACTGGTCAATGGACTGGTTTTACAGATGTAAACTTAACGCCGAAGGGCCACGCTGACGCTCAAGTGATTGGCCGGATGCTAAGCGGCTACCACTTTGATGGAGTATATACTTCGCTACTTAAGCGCGCTCAACAAACAATGTTTTCAATTTTGGGCGAAAACAACTCTACGAATGCGCCAAAAATTACTTTTACAGCCAAAATCAACGAACGCGACTACGGCGATATGACCGGCAAAAATAAATGGGAAGTTAAAGAAGAGATCGGTGAAGAGGCCTTCAACGGAATCCGCCGCGGTTGGGATTATCCTGTGCCAGGTGGCGAAACTTTGAAAGATGTTTCGGCACGCGTTGTTCCATATTTTGAATCTGAAATGTTGCCAAAATTAAAAGCTGGCGAAAATATCTTAATGGCAGCTCACGGAAACTCAATTCGTGCATTGGTGAAATATCTTGATAAAGTTGCTGATGAAGACGTAGCCCAAGTTGAAATGGGATTTGGCCAAGTTTTGGTTTACGAATTTGATGAAAACGGCGAAATGATAAACCGTGAAGTCTTGCAGGCAGAAGTTGAGCCAACTCACGCTTAGGCAATTAGTATGAGCAGACCTTACCGCCTACTAATGATTCGGCACGGCCAGAGCGAATCTAATATCGTACAAAGTGCGCAAAAAGCCAACGATCAGTTCGAGCACGAAGAACTGATCAATTCGCGTGTCGACTGGAAGCAGCGTTTGAGCGACAAGGGTCGTTCGCAAGCTGAGACCGCGCGCGCTAATTTGGAAAAGATTTA
The DNA here is from genome assembly GCA_964465135.1 of uncultured Candidatus Saccharibacteria bacterium. GTDB lineage: Bacteria > Patescibacteriota > Saccharimonadia > Saccharimonadales > Saccharimonadaceae > Nanogingivalis. Next base: position 14,445 of record CAYXHY010000002.1, on the reverse strand, counting down.
TGGTGAAGGGTTACAATATTTCAACTCATTTTATGTTTCGCCATTTATTAGGGCGCGTGAAACTGCCTCAATTTTGAGTGCGCATAATTCTGGCATTCGCTGGAATATTGAAGACAGATTGAGTGAGCGTATTTGGGGAATTTATGGCACGGTTTCGCGCCAAGAGCAACGTAGTCATTTTCCGCTGACTTCACGCCTTGCCAATGACGACCCCTGGTATATTCGCTATGATGGCGGCGAGAGTTTGTTTGATGTTTATAATCGATTTAAAAATTTTGAAGGTAAATTGTGGCGTGAAAACTCCAATCAAAATGTGATGATTGTGGCGCACAAACAGCTTATTCAGGCGGCTTGCTATGAGCTAGAAAAGATGTTCCCAGAAGAGTGGGATAATATTTGGAATAACGAAGTTTACAATTTCGCTAATCTTGGCGCGGTTGAATATTCCCGCGTAAATCCGCATGAAGAAAGCGATGTTCGCGATCGGTTTGCTTGGCGCCGAGTGTTTAATTTGGCTGATATGGAAAACTCACCGCTGGGCGGGAAATGGGTAGAATTTACGGCTGGCAAAACGTTCACTTCGCAGGATTTGCAAGATCAGATTGAAAAATATCCGCCATTGATTTAGTTTTGGCGTTTGGTATTTAGATCTAAGTTAAGTTTCCGCTTGACTTAGATTTTTTTATTAGTATAATTAGCTTATGCTTAAAAATAATAATAAATCTGGTTTTACGATAATCGAAGTTGTCCTCGTGCTAGCAATTGCGGGTCTAATATTTTTGATGGTTTTTATTGCTCTTCCAGCACTACAGAGAAGCCAGCGGGACGCTCAACGTAAAAATGATTTAGTAAAGATAAAGGATGCAATTGACAGATATAAAACTAATAATAAAGGCAAACTGCCTTTTGAGGAAAGAAATGTAGGGATGTCAGATTATCGTCGAACCAGTTATCAAAGAGCTATAAACTTCCTCTCGAATTATGTCGATGAAAATAACCAGTATCTGCTAGATCCTAGCGGTAGTGAATATATGTTCTATTATAGTGGTGCAACACTCGGTGCGGACGGAAGGGTCAGCGGCGGTGCTGGAACTTGGCGCTCTTCTGATATGAGGGATCATACAATCTATATAGCTAGAGCTAGAAAATGTGCTGATTCCGAGACGGCCTGGGCTGGGTATTTGAGACCAGCAGCCGCGTATAGTAACTATGCTTTATCCATAAAAATGGAAAGTGGTGGGTTCTACTGCTTGAGCAACTAAACGCTTGACTTTTTAACCCACTTATGCTAAAATAAAGGAGAGTTGGTGCGCTATTAGGGCGGATGTTTCGTTAGAAATCCGCTGAATTCCAGAAATAAACACTAATAGCGCTAAAAATAAACACACAAATAAGCCGCCCAGGGTGGGCGCGCATCAGCTAAACAGTCGCTACTCGAAAGAGTGGCGATTTTGTGGTACAATGATAACAATTATGTTTAAGAAAAGAATTACAAAACGATTAGAAAAATATGTTCGCAACTATTTTGCGAATCATCCTGATATTAAATTGGTAGTAGTAGCCGGCTCGGTTGGCAAGACTAGCACCAAGATTGCAAGCGCCACAATCTTGAACGAGCGCTATCGTGTGCGCCTACATACTGGCAATCACAACACACATTTGAGTGCGCCGTTAGCGATCTTGGGCGTTGATTTTCCAGATGATATTCACTCTTTTTGGCAGTGGCACAAAGTTTTTAAAGCGGCTCGAAAGCGGATAAAAGCGCCTAGCGAGACCGAACCGCAAGTAATAATTCAAGAGCTCGGCACTGATCATCCGGGTGAAATTGAGCAATTTGGTAGATATTTATTACCAGATATTGCCGTGATAACTTCTATTACGCCAGAACATATGGAATTTTTTGGTAATCTTGAGGCTGTGGCGCGCGAAGAGCTGGCGGCAGCGAACTTTTCTAAGCAGGCGTTAATTAATAGAGATGACGTCTCGGCGGAATTCTCTAATTATGTCACGAATAGTAATATTTCAACTTATGGTTCAAATGTCTCGGCGGAGTATAATTTTGAGACTGATGGTTTTGATATTTCAACCGGATTTAAAGGCGCACTAAATACGCTTGAATATGGGAAAATCCCAATGGATTTGCATGTTTATGGCCAACATTCACTGCGGCCGATTATTGCAGCCTGTGCAGTGGCAGCTAAACTTGGCTTGAGCGGTGAGGAAATCGCACGTGGTGCGGCAAAAATTCGCCCAGTTCCGGGTAGAATGAGTGTTTTGCGTGGTGCTAATAATAGTATGTTGATAGACGACACTTACAATTCTAGTCCAGCGGCACTTTCGGCGGCACTTCAAACTCTTTATGAAATTCCAGCTAGCTCAAAAATTGCAGTACTTGGTAGTATGAATGAGCTCGGTGCGGTTTCAGCTAGTGAGCATAAAAAAATTGGCGAATTGTGTGATCCGGTGGCGCTTTCTTGGGTGGTGACAGTCGGTGATGAAGCGAATAATTATATTGCGCCAACCGCCAAAGCTCGCGGCTGTCAGGTGAAGACTTGTCGTAACGCGCTTGAAGCTGGTGCTTGGGCGCGTAAATTTGCTGAGCCAGGAAGTGTTATTTTATTCAAAGGCTCTCAGGGCGGCATTTATCTAGAAGAAGCCGTAAAAGTTGTCCTACATTCTACTTCTGATGAAGACAATCTAGTGCGTCAAGATGCAAAATGGATCAAAACCAAGCAAGACTATTTTGCGAACTTTTCGACTTTTGCTGAAGAGGACGTTTAAACGTTTGCTAAATTAGCACAGCTTTTAGCTCGGGTATATTCGCGCGCTGAGTAATTTTGTGGTATAATTATACTTAATTATGAAGAGATATAACCCCAATGAAATCGAACTCAAATGGCAGAAAATTTGGGACGATGAGAAAATTTATCAAGTCAAAAAAGACGAAACAAAACAAAAAATGTATGTTTCGGGTATGTTCCCGTATCCGAGCGGCGCTGGTTTGCATACAGGGCACGCTCGTAGCTACACGATCGTTGACTCTCTGGCGCGCTTTTATCGCCAGCACGGAATGAATGTTTTAAACCCAATTGGTTGGGACACTTTTGGCTTGCCGGCCGAAAACTACGCTATCAAAACTGGTATTTCGCCGCAATCAGCAACTGAGCAAAACATTGCCAATTTCAAAACTCAATTTAAGCGCCTTGGAATGTCGATTGATTGGTCGCGCGAAATCAATACATCTGATCCTGAGTATTACAAATGGACCCAATGGATTTTTGGCGAAATGTACAAAAAAGGCTTGGCTTATCGCAAAGAAAGCTCTCAGTGGTGGTGCCCGGTTGACAAAACCGTTTTGGCGAACGAGCAGGTTGAAAATGGCCATTGTTGGCGCTGTGGTTCCGAGGTCGAGAAGAAAAATCTTAAGCAATGGTTCGTTAAAATTACAGCTTATGCTGATGAGCTTTTGGAAGATATCGACACGCTTGATTGGCCTGAAAGGATCAAAACCGCCCAGCGTAATTGGATTGGCCGCAGCGAAGGAGCTGAGGTTGAATTTGAGGTAGCTGATGGTGCCGCAAAGGGTGAAAAAATCAAAGTTTTCACTACTCGCCCAGATACGATTTTTGGTGCAACCTTTATGGTACTAGCGCCAGAACATAAACTTTTGCCTAGCCTTACAAACAATTTAACTCGCGAAAAAATTGAAAATTATATCTCAGAATCTTCTAAAAAGAGCGAAATCGAACGCCAAGAAAACAAAGAAAAAACCGGCGCATTTACGGGTGCGCACGCAATCAATCCGGCTACTGGTGAGAAAATCCAGATCTGGACCAGTGATTATGTGTTGGCTGGTTATGGCGAAGGCGCAGTTATGGCGGTGCCAGCGCACGACGAGCGCGATTTTGAATTTGCCGAAAAGTTTGACCTACCGATTGTAAAAGTTGTAGAAAAACCAGAAAATTCAAATGATGACGACAAATGTTATCATGGCGAAGGTCAACTTGTAAACTCAGGCGTGTTTAATGGCGAATATTCGTTTGATGCTCGTGAATCAATTTCTAAATGGCTTGAAGAGCAGGGAATTGGTCAGAAAAAGGTAACCTACAAGATGCGTGACTGGCTAATTTCGCGCCAGCGTTACTGGGGTTGTCCGATTCCGATAGCTTATGACGAAGACGGAAATGAGCACCTAATTCCTGCCGACCAGCTACCAGTGACTTTGCCGGAAATTAGCGACTACAAACCAGACGACAGCGGTAAATCTGCGCTGGCTAAAAATGAAGATTTTATGACAGTTGAGATTGATGGCAAAAAAATGACCCGGGAAACCGACACCATGGACGGCTACGCTTGCTCAAGTTGGTATCTACTGCGTTTTGCTGATCCGAACAATTCGGAGCAGGCTTGGGATCCGGAACTAGCTAATTATTGGGCACCGCTTGATTTTTACGTTGGTGGTGATCACGCTGTTGCTCACTTACTTTACGTGCGCTTCTGGACTCATGTTTTTAAAGATTTGGGCTTAACTAACTTTGCTGAGCCGGTTAAAAAATTAGTGTATCATGGTTATATCAACGCTGAAGACGGTTCGAAAATGAGCAAATCAAAAGGCAATACGATTGATCCGATCGAAGTAATCGACCAAGGTTATGGTGCCGATACGCTGCGAACTTATGAGATGTTTATTGCGCCATACGAACTTGATGCTGCTTGGGATCCACGCGGAATCGCCGGCGTTTACCGCTTTTTGAACCGAGTCTGGGTATTGACTCAGGAGTTTTTAGCGAGTGATCAGGCTGAAATTAGTGAACAAAATGCTGAACAACTTGCAAAATTACGCAAAACTCAGCACAAAACCATCAAGAAAGTGACAGAAGATTTTCGCCGGGAAGGCTTAAATACTGCCGTTGCTTCACTGATGGAAATGACTAACGAGCTTTATAAGTTGAAACTCGGTGGTTTCTCAAGTGAATGGCGCGAAGTTTTGATGAATCTCTATCAGTTGATGGCGCCGTTTGCCCCGCACCTAGCGAGCGAATTGTGGGAACAGATTGGCGGTAAGGGTTATATCGACCACGCCAAGTGGCCAAAATTTGACGACAAATTCCTTAAAGAAAATCAAATCACAATTATCGTGCAGGTAAATGGTAGGTTGCGCGCACGTATAAATGTAGCTGCCGATGCCGGCGAAGGCGAAGTTTTGAAAATCGCTAAAGCTGAAGAGAACGTAATCAAATACCTAGAAGGTAAAGAGATCGTCAAAGAGATTTTTGTCAAAGGCAAGCTAGTAAGTTTAGTTGTAAAATAATTAAAAAACCGAGCTTGAAAATAGCTCGGTTTTTTAATTGCTTGCTTATTTATTCTTCGTCAAAGGTGATTTCGGGTGATCGAATCGCAACCCATCCGTCTTCATCGACCATATCTTTTAGCCCGGTAGACTCACCGCTGGCGGTTTGTTTGAAGTTATCGATATTTGTGACGACATAACCAGTCTCATTATTTTGGTATATTTGGCTATCGATTTTAAACTCTAGCTCCTCTTCTGCTTGTAGAATTGCAGTATGCCTGTTATCTTCAGCAGATTGAGTTCTGACGTAATCACGGTCGGTAGTTCGTAAGACATCGCCATTTTTTAAAGTAATAGTGGCTGATTTATCGCCGAGTTCGATTTCTGTATAATTTTCAAAGTCAATTTCGTGATCAACCAAGCCATCTAAGGCGGTTGGACTAATTTGTAGGTCGGTCTGGCGTTTATCTACCGTTTGTGGGTTAACAGTTTCTTGAACTGTATCTAAACCTGTTTGCATGAGCTCTCTACCAGGCTCTAATAATTTCTGTCCGCCAAGCATCAGCAAAGTGGTGCTGGCTGCACCAAGTGTAAAGGCACGTTTAAAATGTTTTTTGCTTCTTTCTGTATAGTTTGATGTTTTTTGTTTTTCTTCATACTGCCAATCGCTAGAATCGTAAGTATGGTCAATGTGTGTATTTTTGTTTATGCTATTTTCCATAACTCTTTTATTATAGCATAAAATAAATAAAAAGTCAAGCATTAGCATTTTTGAGAGTGAAATATGGGGTGAGAAACGAGCCTTTCGCTTGACTTAGATTTTTTTTTTTTTAGTAGAATTATAATATGAATAAGCGTAAAGGTTTTACTATCATTGAAGTCGTGCTCGTTTTGGCGATTGCTGGTTTGATTTTTCTGATGGTGTTTATCGCTTTGCCAGCTTTTCAGCAGTCGCAGCGCAACTCTGTATATAAGAATAATGTTGCAATTGTCTCTGGTCTCGTGCAGAATTATAAAGCCAATAATCGCGGTCAAACTCCGCCCTCGGTTGATCGAACTATGGGCAATACAGCAGGTCTAGAGGTTGGCCATGAGCGCAACTCTGAGCGTCCTTTTCATAGTTATATTCAGAATTCAGGTATGTCCTTGAAAACTAATGTAAAAGTGGTTAATCTGAGCGGTGTTAGTACTGAGGGTAGGGTGACATCTACTCAGTCTGTTATTTTTGGTAGGATAGTGGTCGCGGTGGACGGCAAGTGTACCCGTGACAGCGTACCGATGGTTGTTGGTGAACAATTTTATGAATATTCACGTGGTGATAATTTAGTTTGGACCATTTTAGAAGAGGGGCAGAATGGTTTGGTTTATTGTCAGAACGTCTAACCCGCCGAGTCTTAATCTCTACTCGTATACTCTAATTATAACACAAACATTATAAAATGCCAGGTTGACATTTTATAACATATTCAAAAACATTTGTAGCGGCGACAAAACTTGAAAGTGGTGGTATTATTTGTGTCAGTAATTTCAACGAATAGCTTGATTTTTGTCATAAAATACGTTATAATTAGCCTAAAGTTGAATATAATAACCTAAAGGAGAACTTTAATGGCTCAGCCAAAGAAACAAAGTAGTCCTCGAAAAACTGGCCTTCGCCGCAGTCATTTGCGTCTTGAGCTAGCTCGACGGGTCAACAAGAAATCACCAGTTAAGGTTTACACAACCAAAAAACAATCTGGTAAAGCCTTGAACAAACAAATTCAAGACAACAAAACACTAGCAGCTTAGTTTGCTGGTGTTTTATACTATATAAACCGAAAATAAAAGGAAAGAACCTTACGCAATATGGCATCAAACAGACATTTAGGTAGAATTTTAGTGCTTCAAACTTTATATGAATACGAGTTTCGTTCGCAGTCAGAAGATCCTAAAGTTAACCTAGAAGAAATTATCAACCGTAATATGTCTCGATACGACGACACGATTGGCGACAAACAATTCGTTGAAGACCTACTTTATGGCGTGGTAGAGAAACAGGTTGAATTAGATGATAAACTGCAACCAATGGCTCCAGAGTGGCCAATTTCGCAAATCGCGCGAATTGATCGCAATGTGCTGCGAATTGGTTTATTTGAGTTACTATATATGCGAGAAACTGTTCCGCCAAAAGTGGCGATCAATGAAGCGGTTGAGCTGGCAAAGGCGTTTGGTTCCGATAATTCAAGTAAGTTTATAAATGGTGTACTTGGTACTGCCTTTAAACTTTTTGTGGAGGAACAAAATGGCGAAGAAGCAGCTCGATAATTTCAAGAAATATTTTAACAAGACTAAATCGCCTCGCCGCAACTCAATTCAAGAGATTGTGCGCGAACCGACCGCTGGTGGGGTGATTTTTCGCCGCAATCAAAAAGGTGAAGTTGAGATCTTACTGATTCAAGACGCCAAAGATCGCTGGACGATTCCAAAAGGTCATATTGAAGAGGGCGAAACCGCGCAAGAAACTGCTCGGCGTGAGATTGGTGAAGAAGCTGGACTAAAAGATGTAGAGATCGTAAGTTGGCTTGGTAAAATCCACTTTCGCTACCGCCGAATTGATAAATTAGTTCTGATGACAACCCAGGTTTATCTGGTAAAAGCACTAGGCGACACTAATAAAATCAAAAAGGAAGAATGGATGAACGATATCAAATGGTTCAGCTTTTCTGATGCCCTAGATGCGATTGAGTACGAAGATATTGGCAAATTGATTTTGCTAGCAATGAAGAAAATTAGACAGGAGAAATTATAATGAGTGGAGTTTTGGTGGCGCCGTATCAGGATTGGGCGCGTGAAAAGCTTGGTTATGAGTTTAACGACGTTGAACTTTTAATAACAGCTTTGACGCACCGAAGTTATCTAAATGAACATAAAAAATCAGCCAGCGAGCATAATGAACGACTGGAGTTTTTGGGTGATGCAGTCTTGGAGTTAGTGGCAACTGATTTTTTGTTTCGTAATTATAAAGAGGCTGAAGGTATCTTGACGGCGTGGCGCAGTGCTTTGGTGCGAACTGAGAGTATTGGCGCAGCAGGCGAGAGGCTGGAATATGAGGGCTTGATTCGGATGAGTCGTGGCGAAAAGGCCGGCAGTGCGCGCGCTCGGCAACAGATTCTAGCGAACGCGTTTGAAGCGACAACTGGCGCAATCTATTTGGATCAGGGTTATGACGCGGCCAAAAAATACATTGAAGATAATATTTTGAGTACCTTAGGTCAGATTCTAGAAGACGAATCTTGGCGTGATCCAAAGTCATATTTGCAAGAGATATCGCAAGCACGCGATGGCTTCACTCCAGTTTACCGAGTCCTAACCGAGGACGGTCCGGACCACGAAAAGATGTTTACGCTTGGTGTTTTTGTCGGTGAAAAGAAAATGGGCGAAGGTAGCGGTCCGAGTAAGCAAATCGCGCAGCAAGACGCAGCGAAGGCGGCGATAAAAGCTTATAAGGCGGCTGGAAAAAATAGTAATCGCTAAATTAGAGATGATTAAAGCAATAATCTTTGATAATTTCGGTGTGTTGGTCGACCCAGTCTATGGTAGCTTAGCCCAAGGTCTTTCTAGTGAGTCAATCGCGGCGATTCTGAAGGTGAATGAGTTGGCGGATTTGGGTGAAATTACGGCTGAAGTGCGCGATGATATGATCGCGCCGGTTGTTCCGGGTGGTAAAACTAGCATTATTTCGGCGCACAGGCGAGCACGGCGTAATCAGGATTTACTAGATCTGATCTTGAAATTGCGCACAAAATATAAAACCGCCGTGCTAAGTAACGCTGGCCCAGGGTTGTTTGAGGAATTTTTCTCTAAACAAGATATTGAGCGATATTTTGACGATGTAATTTTATCTTATAAAGCTCATCTAATCAAACCAAATCCAGAGATCTATCTCTTGGCAGCCGATAAATTGGGCGTAAAACTGAGCGAATGTTTGTTTGTTGATGATAGCGCGCAAAATGTCTTGGCGGCGCAGAATTTAGGCATGGAAGCGATTATCTATCGTGACTTTTTGCAATTTTACCAAGAATTATCATCTATTCTAGGGTGATTTTATTATAAACCGCAATCAATTTTGAATCATCACCCTCAAAAGCGGCGCGGTCGGCGGTGATAATTTCATCTGCTTCAACTAGGCTATAGTCAAGTAGATAGCCGGCCAGATAGGCGATAATCATCAAATACATCCTAATTGTGCGCCCGTTGCCCTCGCGGAAGGGATGTAAAGCATTGAGTTCGGTAGAAAGGTCGGCAATTCCTTGAATAAAATCGGGTTTTTTGCGGTTTTTGAGGTAGTTTTTAGCTTTTAGCTCGCCAAAAATCCGCTCCGATTCGCTCGGTAAGAACTGAGCAAAGCAAAACGGGAAATTACTATCTGTTTTAACGATATCAACTGTGCGAAATTGACCTGCAAAATCATATAAATCTTCAAATAACACTTTTTGAATATGTTTGAAATATTCGATATCAGGCTCAAAAGCTTCACCTTCTTTAAGCAAAGCGATTATCTTCTCGGCTACGATTTTTTCTTCGTAGTCCACCAGCTCTTGCTGGTTTTTGATACCAAGTTTATTGGGTAAAATGTCGTTAACAAAATGATCCGACATCCGCCACCTCTATAAACTCTGCACTAAGATTTTTTTGACATTCTCAAAATTGAAGCCCTCGGCCTCCATGCTGCGTGAAATACTATTGATGAGAACACTTTTATTCTTTAACATACCTCCATTATAGCACATTTTGCCAAAAAATGCAAGTAGACGTAAGGGGTTTTAGGCAAGAAAAAAGCAGAGTTTTAGGCTCTGCCGTATATAGGTGATTTACTTGAAATCTATAATGATGATGTATTGGCCGTTCTTGTAAGATATATTGATGCTATTGACGCTCTTACGACTGTTAATGCCACTTACTATACTAGATGCTTCACACTCTCGTCTTTAGTGAGTATCTTTGCACTAGTACCCTGTAAGCTGTCGACGACTACTTGATAATTAGATAATTGCTCCTCGATATGATCACGCTTTACACAAGATTAAGCCTTGACTTTCGCCCCGAAATTTGATAAAATAAACCAGATAATAATTTAATTGAGGTAAAAATCAGATGCTAGCAATCAGATTGCAGCGACTAGGTCGCAAAGGGTATCCTGTTTATCGTATTGCGGTTCAGGAAGCGCATCGACATCCGTCGAGTGGGCGCGTAGTTAGCTATGTTGGTTCATACAACCCACATACCAAAGAAGCAAAAGTTGAAAAAGACTTAGCTGAAAAATACTTATATAATGGCGCTCAGCCAACTCCACGAGTGGTAAAACTACTTGAAGAGGCCGGAATTGAGATGCCGAAATGGGTGAAAAAGGCAGCTCCAAAGCAGCGTTCAATCAAGAATTCTGAAAAATTGCGCCGCAATCAGCCAAAAGAAGAAGTGGCAGAAGAAGCGGAAGCTTAGTAATCCCTTCGTAAAAATACCCTGCAATCCACGCAGGGTATTTTTATTTGCACTAAAACCTCAAATCTGTTAAAATATATCAAAGAAGCATAAGAACGATAAAGTAAAGGAACATTTGGTGGAAAGTTATTACGATCGAATAAACAGACAGCAGAACACACAAGATATTGAAGACGTCGCGGAATTTTACCAGGCGATTGACCGCGAGCATTTAACAAAGAAATTATCGCCTGAGCGGCCATACGTATATTTTACGATGGAAGTTTACGATAAAACCAATGGCATCAAAGGCGGCGGTGGATTGGGCGTTTTGGCGGCCGATACGCGCCGAGTGGCAGAGACACTCGAGATTCCATTTGTTTGTGTTACGCCGTTTTATCGCCACGAATACCGCCAAGGCATTTACGGTTTAGAGCAGACTGAATCAGTCTGGGAGGTGAATCCAGAGGAGTATGGTTTCGAGTATTTAGATGACGTAGAAATTTATACCGAGGGCATGCCACCAACCCGCCTTAATGTTTTCCAAAAAATCTTTAGTAGCACTCGCTTTTTGACGATTGGCGAAGCTAACTTTGGCGAGCTTTACGCCGGAGACGGTAGTGGTGATCATCGTCTTTATCAAGAAGTAGCGCTTGGTTTTGGCGGTTATGCGGCTCTAAAAATGGTTGGATTACGCCCAGCGGTGATTCAACTGAACGAAACAGCGACGATTTTTGCGGCTGTAGCTCGATTAGACGAGTTGGTTCGCAACGGAATGAACTTGTATGAGGCGATTGTGTACGTGCGCAAGCATACTTTGTATACCAATCATACTTTGGTGCAGGCTGCCGAGAGCGAGTTTTCTTATGATCAATTTAGTCGCATTGTGATGCCGAATATCCAAAGCAAGGCGCTAAAAACTTGGTTGAGCGGTTTGTTCCGTGATGGTCGTTTGAAACTAAGTACGCTTACAATTGAGCTAGCTGAGGCGAAAAATGGTGTTTCTAGGTTGCATGCGCGAGTGGCTGATTATCAAGATGTGAATGGCGACAAAGTGAAGTTTAGAGCGGTTACAAATGGTATCGATCTTGAAACCTGGGTGATACCTGAAATTGTTACGGCTTACACCGAAAAAGGGATTATCGATAGGTTTGGTTTGCCAAGCGATGATTATAAAGAGCGCTTGAGTGATCTGAAGATTGAAGAAGTCCGAGCCCTAAGAAAGATTGGTCGCGAAAAACTAAACCAAGTTTTGGCACACCGCCAGGATCAATACGGCAATCCGGTGCTTATTCCAGAAGATGCGACTGTGTTTGATTTTAAGCGCCGCTTCGTGAGCTACAAACGACCACTAATGCCGTTCGAAGATATCTCGATTTTGCGCCGAATATTAGAAGAGAATAACGCTCATTATATTTTGACCGGTAAAGTCCATCAAGGCGACACTAAGATGCGCGAGCGATTAAATCAAGTGTTAAAACTGATCGATGGTGACGATTTATTGCGCGAGCGCGTGCATTATATTCAAGATTACGACGAAGAACTTGGTTTTGCGCTAGCGGCTGGTTCGGATATCGCTATCAACAACCCGATTGTCGGTCTTGAAGCTTGTGGAACCTCGTTTATGAAAGATATTGGCAATCTCAAAGTCTTGATTTCTACAGCCGATGGTGGCGTGGCTGATCTTTCGCCTCCAGCCTGTCTAGAAATCACCGGCGCAAATTATGAAGCTGAAGTGAGATCTCTTTACGAGCAAATGCTACGAGCAGCTAGAATCGTCAAAAACGACACTTGGTATGAAGGTCAAATTCATCGCCAGTTGGCGGGTTACTTGCCAGTTATCTCTGGCGCGCGAATGATGAAAGATTATTTGCAGTTGGTATTTGGTAAATAGCAAAATATGACCTAAAATAAACCTCCTCGTTATTATGACGAGGAGGTTTTATATATAATTAAATAAGTTATTTTATCTGAAAGAATTCATTACTATTGCTCCAGCGGCGACCACTCAAGATATCATATTGAATCATCTGATAATCCTTTAAGATCTGGTCTTCTGCGTCTATATCTACAAATCGGCGTGTAAGGGCTGGGTATTTGACTTGAACATCTTTTAACATATAATCAAACGGCGAAAGCTTGGCATTTACCTCATCTAAAACGGTAGTAGAAAGGTAATTTAGGCTAAGCGTGCCAAGATCAGTGCGCCTGCTTGTATTGCCGAAATTTTTATAGATAAACATTGGCGTGCGCGCATTATCCTTTTTATCGGCGCCGATTTCTGAATCATATTGATAAATTCCTGGCCAGTGATCACCCCAAAATGCGACAATAGTTTTTTGGTCAAGCTGCTCAATTTCTTTGATGAAATATTCCAAAGCTTCGTCAGACTTTTTCAAGCCTGTCAGGTATGTAGCAATCTCTAGCGCGTTTTGGTCGCTGACACTTTCGGCCTTGTCTCCAACCGAAAATTGAGTTTGAGCATAAAGTCCAGGTTTGTAGGGCATATGATTTTGCATGGTTACAAGGTTAATAAACTGCGGTGAAGAACCATCGTTTTGCTTTAGCTCTTTGATGGCCTGTTCAAAGCTGGATTGATCCGAAATAAACTCAGAATTATCTATGCGGTTGGTGCTTTCAAAATGTTCTTGAGATTTGAAAGCGTTAAACCCAAGGTTAGGGTATACAGTATCGCGTTTATACATAGTGCGACCAAATGGATGCAGCGCCAAAGTGTTGTAATTATTACTTTTTAGGGTATTAGCGAAAGAGGGGAAGTTTCTTATGTGAGAAACAAAACCGCTGTAGGGGATAACATTTAGGTAGTAATTAGAAAATCCAGTCAAGGCTTCAAATTCAACGTTGGCTGTGCCGCCGCCATACTCACTCGAGGCAGCGTATCCTGATGTATATTTTTGCATCAAACTGCGCGTGTACGGGATAGGATCTTCACTGCCATAATCAGATAGCGGTCTAGCTAGTTCGGGGTCGATAAAACTTTCGCTCATCACATAAACGATATTGATTTTTTCTTGGCTTATATCTTGGCGATCTTTGTTCTTTTCTTCGGCTATTTTGGTGTATTTTTCAACAATTTTCATAACTTCTTCTTGAGAATAATTCTCTGGCTCGGACATTTTTTTGGGCTGAAGGTTGAAGATTGTACCGATAATAAAGCCATTGATACGGTAATTTTCCTCTTGATTGTAAGCGTTTATTTCGGTATTTAAAAAATCAACTTTCATATAATTCCCGACAAATTGATTGCGTAAAAAATCGGTGTGATAAACTAGCATAGCGGAGCTTGCTAAAATTAAAAATAACCTCAAAATACGTGTATATTTCTTAGAAAATCGGAATTTATAACGTTGTTTCAGCTTTTTGTTCAGTATCATGCTAGCAACTATGAAAAACATAATTAAGGCGATAGCGATAGCTAGAATCCGCATACGTATCATGGAGGACAGCGCTCCAGCCTCACCCACCATCAAAAAATCTTCTGGCAGCAGGGGTGTGTTACGAGAATTGATTTTCTCTGTATTGGCATACATAATTCCGGTCAGAACACTAAAGATAACACCAACAGAGATCGACCAATTGCCGATAATTGAAATGATTAGAGTGGTTAGGGCGAACATCGCAATTGTGTTGTATATCATGATTTCTGGCTTTGTAAATAGGAATCTGATGGTGGTGTC
>CAYXHY010000001.1:0-43805 GCA_964465135.1 uncultured Candidatus Saccharibacteria bacterium | reverse complement strand
TTTTTTATTGTATCGGCGCAACATAGTGAACTTAGCTTCATTTGCTTGCCAGATTTTACCGCAAGAAGGGCAGTGGTAGCCTAGATCCGCCCTTTGGTAACCATTAATGTTGCAGCTCGGGCATAAACTTCTGCGGTGCATCCAGTCTCGATAAGTGCCTAGGCTATCTTGTATGAAATCTTCATCTATATCTATACTATATTTTATCCCCAGCTCTTTAGAGGCCAACTCCCAGGCGGCCGTCTCCATCTTAAGCAGGTCAATATCCAAAGTGTAATCTGCGTGCCCTAGAATAGCGTGCGCAAGCTCGTGTAATAAACATAAATCGTAGGTATTATCATCAGAACTATGTGCGGGGGGATAAAATACAGTATTTTTATCGTGTGACCAGTGGAAATTGTCTGATTGCTCAAACTTAAACTGGGGAAAATCATGCCGAAGTTTATTTATCAAGCTGATCTTTGGCGTATTCGTAGCAGCCATAAATTACGGCCTCCTCAGGGTTTCGGGCTTTAGTGATTCGCGGGCAAGGTATGTTTGTGGGCAAGCGGTCTTTGATGATGTTGGTGAGCATTAACCCATACTTCTCAAATTGAGAGCCGACACTGCCGCCAATAATGATAATATCAGGCTGAATAACAGGTATTAACACTAGAAGA
Source organism: uncultured Candidatus Saccharibacteria bacterium (assembly GCA_964465135.1). Classification (GTDB taxonomy): domain Bacteria; phylum Patescibacteriota; class Saccharimonadia; order Saccharimonadales; family Saccharimonadaceae; genus Nanogingivalis. Next base: position 43,146 of record CAYXHY010000001.1, on the reverse strand, counting down.
CCGCGGCTAATTCGATCTGATATATTTAGCCACATTTTAGGTTTGGTGATATCTCTTGTATAAATTCCATATGTTTCAAAAATCGCTTTGCCACTCGCAAAACTCTCCCATTCACGCATTGATCCATCATATTCTACGATGATTCGACCAGCTTCACTCTTGCGAAGGCCGCGGTTGATATTATTCTCAGAGATGATTCCAGCGCCAATTCCAGTTGAAACTGTTAAATACAAAACCGTATGTTCTGGCTTTTCTAAGAATCTTGCCTCTGATAGACCTGCTAAATTGGCATCATTTTCTACAAAAATCGGTATTTTTCTGCCGAATGCGGCTTGAAGTTCCGATTTGACGTCAAAATTTCGCCAGCGCAAGTTCTGTGCCCAGATAACCACTCCGTCTTCAACTATGGCGGGTGCTGCTACAGATATGGCGTCTACCTGATCTTGGTCAAAATATTCCTCAAATAGATCCTTCACGGTCTCGCTGATAGCCTTAATGTATTTTTTAGGCTGTTTAGGTGTTGGAAATTTAGTTTTTGCTAAAATTTTGCCGCGCTCAGAAAACCCAGCAATTAAAGTTTTTGTTCCACCAGTATCGATTGTAATTATCATAACTCTATTTTAACTTTTTTTGGAGAAGTTAGCAAATAAAAAGCTTGACGTGAGATTTTTTTTTTTTAGTAAGATTATTCTATGAATGAACATAATAACTATAAGATGGCTTTTACGATCATAGAGGTAATACTGGTTTTAGCGATTGCAGGATTAATCTTCTTGATGATATTTGTAGCTTTGCCTGCTTTACAAAGAAGCCAGCGTGATACGCAGCGCAAAAATGATATGTCTCGCGTTATGTCGGCGATACAGAATTATAAAACTAATAACAGGGGTAGATATATTCGTGATTATACATATTATAATGACTTAAATATTCTCCGGGATTCATATATGATACCTGATGAGGAATTCCTCGATCCTTCGACTGGTGAAAAATACAGATTTATACGATTTTGGCAACTTCGTCCGCCCGAAATTGGTGAGATTTATTATAACTCCGGCGCGCACTGTGAGGGTGAAAACCTGATTGATACATCAGGAAATAATGCTTTTTCAGCTATTCAAATTAAGCTCGAGAGTGGTGGATACTATTGTCTGGATAATAAATAATTCAACGTTTTACTTGACTCGACTTTTTTTTAATAAAATCAGCTTATGCTTATAAATAGAAAATCTGGATTCACAATTATTGAAGTAGTTTTAGCGCTTGCAATCGCTGGCTTGATATTTCTAATGGTTTTTATTGCGTTGCCAGCACTACAAAGGAATCGGCGTGATAGTCAGAGCAAGCAAGATCTAGCGAAGGTATTATCGGCGTTTCAATAATGTTATGCGAATAACCGCCACCTTCCTAATGGTGATAGGCAAGGGTTGAATTATGATTTGGCCGGTAGATATCTAAAATTAAATGACAGGGGCCTCGAGAGTGAGAGTGCTGACGATGGTGAATGGCGTGATCCGTCTGGTTTGCGGTATTGGTTTGGGTATTACGATCTGCATCTAGAAGAACCGTTAACGGTGGCTAGCGATGATTATAATTATTTCATGTATGTGTTTTATGGCTCTAAATGTGATGGCGATAAGATAAGACTTTCCAGTGCTTCTAATAGTTTTTCGCTTTCAATTGTGTTGGAGGGCGGCGGGGTTTATTGTCTGGATGGCTAGCTGTTTTAGCTTCGCTTAGCTTGGGAATAGATAACATCGGCTTTTCGGTAGTTCTAGAATCAGGTGGAGTCTACTGCATTAGCAATAATTAAGCGCCGAATGCTTGATTTCAATCTTAAAACAGTGTATAATTGTAATAATCTCTAAGCAGAGCTATTTGGCTGTGTTTAAGGAAATACAACAAAGGAAGGAGTCTTAAAAGACTTATGGCAAATGCCAAAATAACAATGGATGAATTGTTGGCGGGCGCTCCAGAAAGCGTCAACCAAATCAATCAAGGTGAAACAGTAGAGGGTGTTGTTTTATCTGTAAAGAAGCACGAGATTTTGATCGATCTTGGTGCGAGAGGTGTTGGTTTTGTACCACGCCGTGAAGCTGGGTTTTCAAAAAGCCTAGCAGAGGGTGAAGAAGTTACCGCAAGTATCGTTGATACTGAAATGGATAATGGAATGGTGCTGCTATCTTTGCGCAAAGCCGCTAAAGATCGTGGTTGGGAGGAAGTAATCGCTAAACTTGAAAGCGGTGAAATTATCGAAATTACACCATACGATGCAAACCGTGGTGGTCTACTAGTTGAATACGAAGGTGTGCGAGGATTCTTGCCGGTTTCACAACTTTCAGCAGAACACTACCCACGTGTAGGCGCAAGCGACAAAGATGAAATCTTGAGCCGCCTAAATGCGCTTATCAACAAACCAATCAGTGTTCGAATCTTGGACGCCGACCGAAAAGCAAACAAGCTAATCTTCAGCGAAAAAGAAGCAATCAAAGACGGTCTAAACGAACGCTTTGAAAGCATGAAGATCGGTGATGCGGTTGAAGGTATTGTAACTGGTGTTGTAGACTTTGGCGTTTTTGTAAACGTTGAAGGTATCGAAGGCCTAGTTCACATTTCAGAAATCTCTTGGGAACGTGTAAACAATCCTAAAGATTACGTAAAAGTTGGTGATACTATTAAAGCGAAAATTATCTCAATTGATAAAGATCGTCTAAGCCTAAGCATGAAACAGCTTACTGAAGATCCTTGGATGAGCCAAGTTGAGAAAATCAAAAAAGGTAGTAAGGTTGAGGGAACTGTAACTCGAATTACACCATTTGGCGCTTTCGTGCAGATCAGCCCAGCTGTTGAGGCTTTGGTTCACGTTTCAGAACTTGGTAAAGGTGATGATGCAGACCCAGAAAATGTATTCACTCTAAATGAGCGAAAAGAATTTGTCGTAATCGACATCGACAAAGACAGTCGAAAAATTTCACTAAGTCTAGTGAAATAAAATAAAAATTTGTGTTTTTGAAAGACTAAAACGCGAAAATTAAACCAATAGGAGGTTTGTAATGGCGCAGAAAAAAATCGTAAATATAACGGATTCAATTACTGTTGATGAGTTGGCTGGCGCTTTAAATTTGCCCGTTACAAGCCTAATTGGTGAGCTTTTCAAAAACGGAATTGTGGCTACAGTTAATCAACGGATTGATTTTGAAACGGCAACAATTATCGTAGAAGAGCTTGGTCTAGAAGATGTTGAAATCAAGAAAAAGGCGAAGAGCGACACTGTTACGAGTCGTATTAATTCGCGCCGACAATCGTCGGAGGATGCCAAACCTCGTCCGCCGATTGTTGCCGTTATGGGTCACGTTGATCACGGAAAAACAACACTTCTTGATACAATTTTAAGTAAACATACAGTTGATGTTGAGGCTGGTGGAATTACTCAACATATCTCAGCTTATCAGACCGAGCGCAATGATCGTGTGATTACTTTGCTTGATACCCCAGGTCATGAAGCTTTTGCAGCCCTGCGCCAACACGGTGCCACACTTACAGATGTGGTTGTGATTGTTGTTGCGGCGGATGACGGTGTAAAGCCTCAAACGGTTGAAGCGATTCGATTTGCACAAAATGCTAATGCGAAAATTGTCGTTGCGATCAATAAGATGGATAAAGACACAGCCGACAAAAACCGCGTGATGGCTGAGCTGGCCGAAAAGGGTCTAAATCCTGAAGATTGGGGCGGAGATGTAGTTATGGTGCCGATTTCTGCTAAAACTGGCGAGGGAATTGATAAGTTGCTTGATATGGTGCTTTTGACCGCTGATATGGAAGAGCTAAAAGCTGATACAGATGTTGCGGCTGAAGGTTTGGTGATTGAATCGCACATGGAAGTCGGTAAGGGTTCAGTGGTATCGATTTTGGTTGAACAAGGTGAAATTAAGACTGGTGACTTTATTATTGCTGGTACAACTTACGGCAAGATTCGTACATTGCTAGATTTTAAGGGTGATGTGATCAAAAAAGCCGGCCCTTCAACTCCTGTTACTGTAACTGGCTTTAAAGAATTGCCGCAATTTGGTGACGTATTTAAGATTGTTAAAAATGAAAAGATGGCTCGCAAAGCCTCACAAGATGCCAAAGCTGAGGCTGCACGCAACGCTGCGACTGCCAATGTAACTGGCGCAGATTTGCTAAAGATGATGAATCAGCAGCACGATGCGGCTGATTTGAATATTTTGATTAAAGCCGATGTGCAAGGTTCCTTAACCTCTGTTTCTGATAGCCTACGCTTGATCGATACTGATGGCGAAATTAATCTGCATATCGTAAAGGCAAGCGTTGGTAATGTTTCTGAAAATGATGTGCGCTTGGCAGCTGCGGGTGAAAATACGATTATTTACGGCTTCAATGTTGAATTGCCAGCAGCTATTAAGAAAATTGCTGTGCGTGACCGCGTAGAGGTGCGTATCTTTAAGGTGATCTATGAACTAATTGATGATGTGCGTGCCGAAATGGAGAAACTACTTGCTCCAGAGGTGGTTGAGACTGAAGTTGGTACGCTTGACGTTAAAGGTGTATTTAGGACAATGAAAGAAGAGATTATTGCCGGTGGAGAGGTGACTTCAGGTAAAATCTATCCTGGTCTGATAACTCGCGTGATTCGCAAAAAAGAACAAATTGCTGAAGTGGAAGTTTCTAAAGTTCAGCGTCAGCAGCAAGAAGCTAAAGATGTAATTGAGGGTGAAATGTGTGGTCTTTCACTAAAAACTCAGAAGAAAATTCAGTTAGAAGTTGGCGATAAGTTAGAATTCTTTACTCGCGAAGTTGTTAGCCGTACTCTAAAATCGTAAGCGGTTTGAAACTTTAGTTGCGGTGTGATAAAATAAAAATAGATTAAAAAAGGAAAATGAATGTTTGAATTAGACGATAGATTTTTTGATGAGATTGGTTTAAGTGATATGCCGGAAGCCGAAAAAGCTTCATTTAAAGAGCATATCCAAGAGGAGATACAAGTTCGCATAGGTGAACGTATCGCTGACGGTATGACTGTTGAAAAAATGCAGGAATTTGAGAATATTATCGATAATATCCCTGGATATGTAGCGGAGTGGCTGTCGAAAAATTCACCTAATTACACCGAAGATGAGATTTTTAAGGCATTAAAAGCGCAATCTCAAGAGGCTGGTGAAGGGCGGATTCTGTCAGAATACGCAGCTATGAAGTGGTTGTCTATAAATCGTCCAGATTTTACGCAAATTATCGCTACTGTGGTTGACGAAATGAAGAGCGAACTACGATCAAACACCGATAGAATTCTAGGCTAAGGCTTGATAATAAAATAATATCACTCATTTATCTGAGTGATATTATTTTAGGTAGCCATTTATGAAACTTTTAGCGTCTGCTTGTTTGCCATTTGGCGTAATTAGTTGTGTGACGGATAGATATTTGCCATCTTTAAACTTTATCTCGAGAGGGGTAGGTGGATGCGGGGCGTCTATGACACTAGCCTCTTTTATTATGCATAGAAAATCGTTAATTTCGAGCTTGGTTTTAGGGAAGACTTCATGGGCGCGAACTTGCCTTTCGGCCTCATTGGCTGTTAGTTTGGTGGGATCTATTAAGCTGTCTTTTTTGGATAATAATTTGCAATATGTAGCTTTAGTGTCATCTTGTGGGTTGGGAATCATTTTTTCGCTTAAAATCGCTGGTAGGGTTTCTGAAAGGGCTTCAGAGCCAATTTTAGCGGTGGTCTCATATAAGTCGCTTGATTTTTCACTATCGCTAAGTGGGATAGTTTTTTGGTAGTAAACTGGGCCAGCATCCATTTTGGCAGAAAGTTGCATAATCGATATGCCAGTTTCTTGGTCGCCGTTCAAAATTGCCGATTCGATTGGGCTAGGGCCGCGATATTTTGGCAGCAAGGAAGGGTGCAGATTGATAATTCCGGGCGTAAATAAATCGATAATATTTTGTGGAATTATCCGGCCGAACGACACTAACACGCCAGCTGGCTGTTCAAATTGTTGGATAAAATCAACAATTTCGCTCATTTTTTGTGGCTGTAATACTGGAATTTGGCAAAGTAGAGCAATTTCTTTAACCTTTGGCATCGAAATCTTCTGCCCGCGACCCTTTTTGGAGTCAGGTTTAGTAATAACACCTACAATATCGAAGCCGTCTTCAATTAATTTCTCTAGCGCCGTGGCTGAAAAATCCTCCGTACCAAAGAAAATAATTGGTTTATTCATAATTTAATTCTATCAAAATATTAAGATAAAAGCTAATCTTCGAGATCGTCCCAGAGGTCAGAATTGTTTTCTATGTCTTTTTTGTAATCTAATGGTTGCAGCTCGCCGTTGTCATCTAAGGTGTAAAAAGCGTCTTGTTTGTCGCAGATGTGATCGATAAATACGATGCCGTTGGTGTGGTCAATTTCGTGTTGCAAAACTCGAGCTAAAAAGCCGTCGGCCTTGATTCGTACTTCATTACCGTAAATATCTAGCGCTTTGACGCGTACTTTTTCGTGGCGCGGTACACGGCCGTAAATTCCGGTAATAGAGAGGCAGCCCTCAAAATCTTCAATTATATCGCCTTCGAATTTTACGACTTCAGGGTTAATTAGGGCAGTGAAATCTTGGTTAGTTTTGTCATCTAAATCGCTACGGACAATAATAATTTTGTACATTTTGTCGATTTGTGGCGCAGCAATCGCGGCCGAAATCTCGTGCGGATGAGCCTTTTCCCAGTCTAAGCTAGCCTCAACCATTTGGTCGATAATCTCTAAAATTTCATCTGTAATCACATGAACACGCTCAGCTTTTTGGCGTAAATGTACATTTGGCAAAGTAATAATATCTTCTTTTTTCATTAGGGTATATTATAGCACTTTTTTGAGGATAATTCAATCTGTTAGCACTTTTCCTGGTCTATCGAGGTTTAATCTACAGTAGACTCGGCGGGTCAATATCCACTCGCCAGTGTGGTTTGCTGGTGAATTCTGCGGCGATTTTTTGTAGGTCGCCGCGTTTTTTGCTTTTAATAATGATTTGCCAGCGGTAAGTTTCGCCAACTCGTTCGTAAAATGCTGGGGTTGGACCTAGAATTTGGACGTTTCGGCCGAATTTAGCGCGAATTGCAGTGGTCTCGGTGCGGGCGTTTTTGATGGCAGAGCGTTCGGTTTTGTAGACACAAGTGAGTTTTAGCATGTAAACAAACGGCGGGAAGTTGGTTTTTTCGCGAACGGCGATCTCGTGTGCGTAAAAGCCGTCGTAATCTTGTTTGATACCGAACTGAATCGATGGGCTGTCGGGCTGATATGTCTGCACGATAACATTTGTATCGCTAGCGTGCCGACCAACTCGGCCGATTACTTGGGCTAGCAACTGGAAATTGCGCTCGCTAGAGGTGAAGTCTGGCAGCGCTAACCCGGCATCAGCCTGAACTACGCCCACGGTTTGCAATTTTGGCATATCTAGACCTTTAGCTATGACCTGCGTACCGATAATAATGTCAATTTCGCCACTGACAATTTCATCATAAAGTTTATCAACAGTTTGATCTTTTTCGCTGTCGGCGTCGAATCTGGCAATATTTTTACCAGGGAAGAGCTTACGAATCTCGTCTTCAATCATTTTGGTTCCGATGCCTTTGTGAATGATTTCGGCTTCACCGCAAACCGGGCAAGCAGTCGGGATCTTTTCTTGCTGACCACAAACATGGCAAACTAATTTATGTTTATCTATATGTAGCGTCATAGGTAAGAAACAATGCGAGCATAGTGCCGTCCAGCCACATTCGTGGCAAGTGGTGATACTGGCGCTACCACGGCGGTTATGATAAATCAAGACCTGTTTGTTTTGATCTAGGTTTGCCGAAATTTGCTTCAATAATTGGTTTGAGAAAAACCGGTGTTTGGATAAATTATGTTTTTTAGTTAGGTCTACGAGCTCAATCTTGGGTGGTTTGGCGCTTGATTTTGCAAGTTTAGTCATTTTAATAATCGGAGTTTGGCTATTCTTGGCGGATTTTTCGGCTAAGAAATAATCTTCTACGAGCGGCGTGGCTGAGCCTAGAATTGTTTTAATTTCAAGGGTACGAGCCAAAAAACTACTAGTCCGCAAGGCGGAATATTTTGGCGTTTGTTCTTGTTTGAAGCTTGGCTCGTGGGCTTCGTCAATAATTATTAGCCCCAGATTTTGTATAGGTGAAAACAGGGCGGAGCGAGCGCCAATAACCACCTGCGGAGTTTGGTCGTTTAATGTTTTTAGCCAAACTTTGTGACGTTCGGCTTCGGTCATTCGGGAGTGGATCAGTTTTATGTTATCAAAAGTTTGCTCGAAGTTTTTGACTAATTGTGAAGTTAGTGCAATTTCTGGCACTAGCAAAATAACTGATTTTCCGCTATCGATAATTTTTTTAGCTTGGTCAATATAAACGGCGGTTTTGCCCGAACCAGTTTTTCCGTGCAGAATAACCGTGCCAGATTTTATGTTATCTAGTTCTTGTATCGCAGCTCGCTGATCAGTAGTGAATAAAAAATTTGTTCGATCGTATTTAACAGATGGTTCGCCCACTTTTTCGGCCAATTTTCGCCTAGTTTTTTGGACTCCACTAGGCAAAATTCCGCTCAAAACTTGAGCCAGCGGCGTACCGTAATATTGACTGATCCAGTCAGTAAGACTTATTAAATGTGCCGGAATTGGCTGTGCTTCCACAATATTGCTAATCGCGCGAGTTTCAAATTTAGGCTTTTTTACCTCGCACCAAACCACACCAATGGCTTGTTTTTTGCCCACGGGAATTTCGACAATTTGCCCCACAGTCAAGTCCTCGTCAGAATGATAAGTGAAAAAATCGCTGCCGGAGCGGATAATTTTAGTTGGTGCAATTTCATAGTAGCGCATATTCACTTTTTATTATAGAATAAGAGTATGTATTTTGAAAGTAGGGCGGAGGCTGGTGAAAAAATAGCCAGTGAATTATTTGAAAAATATCGCTTTGAAGATTGCGCGGTGGTGGCCTTAAATGATGGCGGAATTTTAGTGGGTGAACCAGTTGCGGCGCGTTTGCACAGCGTATTGACGATGATTGTTAGTGAAGATATTGAGATTCCTGGCGAGGGTTTAATGATTGGTGGCGTTTCGCAGAATGGTAATTTTGTACGCAATTCTTTTATGACACAAGGTGAATTTGACGGCTACCAAAATGAATTCTTTGGCTATTTTGAGCAGCGAAAGCGAGAAAGTTTCCAAAAAATCAACCGCCTGCTTGGTGAGGGTGGAACGGTTGAACTTGATTTACTAAGAGATCGCAATATTATTTTGGTGAGTGATGGGCTAAGCGATCAGTCTTCTATTGATGTGGCGATTGATTTTTTAAAGCCGGTTCGCTATAAAAAATTGATTGTAATTTCGCCGGTCGCAAGTGTTTCAGCGATTGACCGCTTGTATATTACTGCCGACGAAATTCATGTGCTTGATGTAAAAGCTAATTATCTAGATACAAACCACTATTATGACGATAATGATATTCCTAGTCATGAGGAGTCGGTCAGGAAAATTAACGATATTATTTTAAACTGGCAATAATGGTTGTTGTAAAAAAGTAAAAAATCAAGTAGAATAGTAAATGAAAGAATAAGTATAATGATTGATTTGGATATTTTTATCACATCGAGGGTTCGACGTAAGATAGTTGTTTTTTTTGTAACCTATCCAGCTATTAAGATGCATGTGCGCGGATTAGCTAAGCTGATCAAAGAGGATCCGGGGAATATTCAGCGCGAGCTTCATAAGTTGCAAAAAGCTGGTTTTTTGAATGTAGAGAAGAAAAAGAATACTTTTGTTTACTCGGTTAATATTAACTTTTTGATTTTTAAAGAACTTCAAACGATTGTAATAAAGTTGAGAGATCAACAAACTGTATCGCGCGGCGCTCGCCGAATTGCGGCCGATTCATCTGTAAATCGAACTAACGTTCGATAGAGACTATTTTAAGGGGTTTTAATTGACTGATAAAATTTTTGAAATTATTTTAAATAAGCGTAAAATTGATTGCGCTGGATTGATAGATTTTTTAAACCCTAAATATGAAAATCAACACGATCCTTTTTTGCTTCCAGATATGGAAAAAGCCGTTAAAAGACTACTGAAAGCTCATAAAAATCAAGAAAAAATTACAATTTATGGTGATTATGATGTTGACGGTGTAACTTCTAGTGCGCTTTTACTGGACGCGTTTGAAAAGTTTGGTTTTGAGAATGTTGACTTCTTTTTGCCGGATAGATTTGTTGATGGCTACGGCATAAGCGAGCGAGCGGTTGGGCTGATTCATGAGCGCGGTACGGATTTGATTGTTACGGTTGACTGCGGTAGCTTGAATCATAAAGAAATCGAGCTTGCAAATAATTTGGGTATTGATGTGGTCGTGACGGACCATCATAATATTGCCGAAGTCCAGCCAGAGGCGATAGCGGTAGTCAACCCGCAGCGGCCAGAAAATAAATATCCTGAAGCTAATATTTTTGCTGGTGTGGGGGTGGCGTTTAAGCTGGCACAGGCTTTGAGTGCTCATTTGTCAGGTTTAGAAAATGGTCATGAAAAATGGCTACTTGACTTAGTGGCACTTGGTACGGTGTGCGATATTGTACCGATGAAAGGTGAAAATCGCCAGAATGTTTACTGGGGTCTTGAAGTTCTTAAGAAAACTCGTCGCCCTGGTATTAAGGCGATGTTGGTAGCTACTAATACTGAAAATATCTCAACTTCTACCCTCGGTTTTGTTTTGGGGCCAATGATTAACTCTGCTGGGCGGCTAGAAACTGCCGAAAAGGCATTAGATTTGGTTTTTGAAAGTGATGGTTTGCTGGCGCTAGAAAAATCCAACCAACTCTTTGCACTCAATAAAAAACGCCGCGATTTACAGCAAAAATCGCTTAAAAAAGCTATAAAATTAGCGGAAAATTATAAGAATGACCCGGTTTTGGTAGTTGCAGATAAGAGTTTTAATGAGGGCGTGATTGGTATCGTGGCGTCTGGCTTGGTGGATAAATTCAAAAAGCCGGTTTTTGTGATAAGTATTGAGGGTGAAATTGCCAAAGGTAGCGCGCGTAGTTTTGGCGATTTTTCGGCTAGCCAGGCAGTTCATGCGGCCGAAGATGTGGTTATTAAAGGCGGCGGTCATGATGCGGCGGCCGGCGTAACTCTACCAGCTGATAAAATTGACGATTTTCGCAAGCTGGTGAATGAATTTTATAAGTCCTTAAATCTCAAAAATCAGCTAGCTAAGCTTTTGCCGGCACCAGATGTTGTGCTTGATGATTTGTCGCCATTGACCTTTGAATTATACAGTAAAATCCAGCAGCTTGAACCATTTGGTCCGGGAAATGAAGAGCCGATATTTACTGTGAAAAATCTCATCGTTAAGCATCGCCAGGATATGGGCGACAAAAAACAGCACATAAAATATACTTTTACAGATGGTAAAAATGAAATTAAAATGATTAAATTTAATGCGCCGAGCGAATTTGTGTTTGAACCGGGCGAAATTGTCGATGTAATGTTTAATTTAGGTCTAAATGAATGGCGCGGTCGTAGATCTGTAGAGGGTATGATTTTGCATATCACAGAAAATGGGCTATAATTTTAGTATGAGTAAAGAGAATCAAAAAATTGCAGTTAATATGTTGAGCTCTTCGGAAAAGGTAGCAGGGCAAGGTGTTTCGGGCGCTTATCGGGAGCTAATAAACCTGCTGAAGCGAGATGCTAAGGGTGAGCTTGAAATCCATGAAAATAAGCGTATTAAAGCGGATATTACACATTATCACACGGTTGACTTTAATTTTTATCTGACGACTTTTAATAAAAAGCGAGTCGGGCGAACAATTGGTTATGTTCATTTTTTACCTGAAACTCTAGAAGGTAGTTTGAGATTACCAAAACCGGCACGGATGATTTTTAATAAATACCTAACTAGTTTTTATGGCCATATGGATCATCTGGTAGTTGTGAACCCTAGTTTTATCGAGGATTTGGTGCGCTTTGGAATTCCCAGAGAGAAGATTACTTACATTCCGAATTTTGTTAGCAAGGACAAATGGCATAAGTTAAAAAAGGCTGAGCGTCAAAAAGTTCGTTCCGAAATGGGATTTAGCGATAATCAGACCGTCGTGATGGGTGCTGGCCAGGTGCAGCAGCGCAAGGGAATTGATGATTTTGTTAAATTGGCCAAATTGAATCCAGGTGTAAAATTTATTTGGGCGGGTGGATTTTCTTTTGGTAAAATTACCGACGGATATGAAAAATACAAAAAAATGATGGAAAATCCTCCAAAAAATCTAAATTTTCTAGGGATTATTGATCGCGAGAAAATGGCTGATCTTTATGGCGCCGTGGATTTGTTTTTGCTGCCAAGTTTCAATGAACTCTTTCCGATGACGATTCTAGAGGCCGCTAGCTGTGGCGCGCCAATTATGCTGCGTGATTTAGATCTGTACAAAGTTATCTTGAAAGGGAAATATTTACCAGCGCAAGATCTGTCCGAAATGGACAAAAAAATCAAAGAAATTGTTAAAAATCCTAAAATTCTCAACGATCTAGCCAAAAAGTCTTCTAGTATCGCAAAAGAGTACTCGGAATCGTCTCTATTGAGTCAGTGGATTGATTTTTATTCCAAGCAGTCAAAAGCTTGATTTCGCGCGCTAAAAGTGATATAATGGAAGTATATGAGTATACAAGTAACACGAAAAGACCAGAAGGAAGCTAACGAAAACATCATTCGTCGCTTCAATCGAAAGGTTTTGCAGAGTGGAGTTTTGAGCGAAGCTAAGTCTTCTATGCGCTTTCAAAAGCCGATCAGTAAGACTGAGCGCCGCAAAAAAGCGATCATTCGCAACGAGCGCAAAGCTGAAAAGCTAAACAAAATGCGATTAGGTATTCGCTAAATATCAGATTCAGCTGGCCTCGGTCAGCTGTTTTTGTTTTAGTAAAAAAGGAGAAATATGGAACTAAAAACTAAAATTACAGCAGATCTAAAAACTGCAATGCTTGCGCGTGATGCTTTTACAACTAATGTTTTGCGTGGATTGAAATCGGCAATCTTGGATGAAGAGGTAAAATCTGGCAAGCGCGACGAAGGTTTAACTGATGCTGAAATTGAAAAAATCTTGGCAAGAGAAGTAAAAAAACGTAAAGAAGCCGCCAGTATGCTAGATGAAGCGCGTGCTGAAAATGAACTAAAAGAAGCCGAAGTTTTACAAAAATATTTGCCAGAAATGGTATCGGAAGAAGATTTGGCTAAGTTGGTAGACGAAAAAGTTGCCGAAATCGGTAAAGATATGAAGAATATGGGGCGAATTATCGGTGAAATTAAAGGTAAACTTGGGGCGAGCGTTGATGGCGCGTTACTTTCGCAAATTGTGAAAGCTAAATTGCAATAAATTGCATTTTAACTTCTATTTACAGGCCTTGCGTTGAAGTGAGGCCTGTTTTTGGCTTGACTTAGTTTTTTTATAGTAGAATTAGGTTATGTTTAAAAATAAAACTCTCAATCCAGAACTAAACCATCATTCTCTTCAAGGCAGGCGCTCGAGGGCGCTAGCCCAGGCTTTACCAGCCTTAAATAGAAGATGGAATAGTTCTTCACAAACTAACGCCTTTACAATTATAGAGGTGGTATTAGTTTTGGCGATTGCGGGACTGATTTTCTTAATGGTTTTTGTTGCGTTACCGGCTTTGCAACGGAATCAGAGAGATGCACAGAGGAAGCAAGATTTATCTTTGCTAAAAGATGCTTTTGAAAGATATAAAGCTAATAATAAAGGAAGAATACCCTACCGGCTTACCGACGGTACAATACCCTTGAAATTTGCTGTTATGAGTAATAACGAGTTTTATACTTATGATATACCTAAAAGAGACCCGTCTGGTCGAAGCTACCACCTCAGGATCACTCAACCGTCTGGTCCTACGAGATACAATATGAGGCCTCAATACACCGAAACGGGAACTGACGTCTGGATATTCCAATACGGTCGATCCAAGTGCTCCGATAATGGAGATATTGAGCAATTAAGTGAGAGTGGCTATGGAGCATTTACGTATTTAAATAGATACGCTTTAATGATAGGACTAGAAAGTGGCGGAGTCTATTGTATCGACGGCTAAAACAAATAAAAAACTCGCCGACTTCTAACTCGGCGAGTGTGCATCTCTACTCGTATATCCTAATTATATCACAAACACTATAAAAAGTCAATTTGACTTTTTATTAGCATAAAATAGAGTTATGAATAAGCATAAATACAATATACCCACAAAATCCAATATGAAATACAAACAACAAACTGGTTTTACGATTATCGAAGTAGTTCTGGTTCTTGCTATTGCAGGCCTAATCTTTCTAATGGCCTTCATAGCTCTACCGGCACTGCAGAGAAATCAGCGAGACACCCAACGTAAACAAGATCTTGATCGCGCACTGGCTTCTATGGCACAATATCAGGCGAATAATAGTGGGCAGGTCAGGGTTCGTAACACAAACTGGGACGTCGAGTTCAGAGATGTTTATTTAAAGGCTGGTGGTAGCATATTTCAAGATCCGGACGGGAATGAATATACTTTTTACGCTGGTGACACTATACATCATACAAATATGAAGGACAACATTGGTCGAACGCTCGTGAGAGTATATTGGGCTTCTAGGTGCGAAGGGGAACAGGTTGTTCCGCGATCTGGACAGAATAGCTTAGCTATGACTATATATCTTGAATCTGGCGGAATTTATTGCGCCAACAATTAATCTAAAAATTTACAACTATCACTATTTTATGCTACAATGTTAATAGTGATTAAATTAAAACAAAAGGTAAATTAAATGGTTATATTTTTTGGTCCAGCCGGAGCTGGAAAAAGTGTTCAGGGCAATTTGCTGGCAGCGCGCAATGATTGGCGCTGGTTGGGCGCGGGGCAGTTGCTGCGCGACAGCCGGGATCCTGAACTTTTGGCGGAAATGTCAACAGGTAAATTGGTCAACCCAGGGATTGTAAATAAAGTTATGGGTGAAGCGCTTGATCGGGCTGATGATCGTGTTCAAAAAGTGATTTTAGACGGTTTTCCGCGGCAATTAGAGCAGGCTAAATGGCTGGTGCAACATAGCCAGGATCACGGTAATCGGAAAATAGATTTAGTGATCGTTCTAGAAGTTCCGCGCAGTGAAGTCTTGCGCCGTTTAGAGATTCGTGGTCGGCTTGACGATCAACCAGAAGTGATCGATGAGCGACTAAAAATTTATCGCCAAGAAATGTACCCGGTTTTGGACTTCTTAAACGAACAAGGTGTGGCGATTGCGCACATTGACGGAACTGGTACGGTCGGACAGGTTCACGACCGTGTGATGGAGGAGATTGCGGCGTGCGGACTAGTTTAATCACGGGCGACAAAACCCCCGCACAGATTGAAGCGATGCGACAGGGTGGTAAAATTTTAGCTCGAATCTTACGTGAAATCACCGAATTTGCTCGCCCAGGAGTAACTGGGCTAGAAGTGGATGAATTCGCTCGTCAAAAACTTACCGAATATGGCGCAGAATCGGCGTACCTAACACCAGATGTTAACTTTCCGGGTGTAGTTTGTATTTCTAAAAACGATTGCGTAGTTCATGGTGTGCCAGATGGCGAGCCGTTTGAAGAAGGTGATGTAGTGGCCTTTGATATGGTTATTTCGTATAAAGGAATGATGGTAGATGCCTGCATAACCTCATATATTGGCGGAAATCCTAGCGGTGCAGTGAAGCATTTACTAAACGACACCCAGAAAGCCTTAGCGGCCGGAATAGCTGTTGTGAAGCCTGGCGCTAAAACTGGAGATATCGGTGCGGCGGTTGAAAAATCGCTTAAGAAATCAAAATTAGGCAATGTTAATCAATTAGTTGGGCATGGAATTGGCGCCAAAATGCATATGCCGCCAGAAGTGCCGAATTTTGGTAAAAAAGGACGCGGTAGCGTGGTGCAGGCGGGCGACACCTTCTGCATTGAGCCAATGACTTCGCTCGGCAAGGGTGAAGTAAACTTTAGCCAAGACGGCGACGAATGGAGTGTTTATATGAAAGACGGTAGCCTGAGCGCGCATTTTGAGCATACTGTGCTGGTGACCGAAGACGGTGTGGAGGTCCTGACGCTAGAGTAAAATTCACTTAATAAGCTCCGAATAATAACCGGAGCTTATTTTATATCCAAAAAACTCAATTTTGTGCTTGAAAAATCTAAAATCTTCGTGTATAATCGTCTATGTAATCTAGGTTTTGCCACCTTAGCTCAGCTGGTTAGAGCAGCTGTTTTGTAAACAGCAGGCCTTCGGTTCGAATCCGAAAGGTGGCTCCAGAATTAGATTACGCGCTGGGATAGTGAAGCGGTCAAACACAGCAGACTGTAAATCTGCCGGCAGATGCCTTCGAAAGTTCGAATCTTTCTCCCAGCACCAGTGATATTATAACCTACAAACTGCACCTCAAAGGGTGCTTTTTGTTTTTAGTAGAGGAAACTTGCGATTTTTTGGCATTAGCGGTATAATAAATTTATGAACGAGAATTCTCAATATGTGGTAGGAATCGATATCGGGACAGATTCCATTAAGTGTGTAGTGGCAAGCTTGAACGATGAGATGCAGCCAACCGTCGTTGGTGTGGGTGAAGCTAAGAATTCGGGCATGCGCAAAGGTGTTATTTCTAATTTATCGGGGCCAGCGAAAGCTATTGATCAGGCTCTAGGCGAGGCTGAAAGGGTTAGTGGTTTCCAGGTAAACCGGGCTACAATTAGTATAAATGGTTCGCATATTTTAAGTACTAAAACCGATGGTATGATCGCGATTGGTGCGCTTGACCATGAGATTAACGAATCTGATATTTTACGACTTGAAGATGTGGCAACCCTTGGTAAGATCCCAGCTAATAGGGAGATTTTGGATTTTGTGCCGCATTCTTATAAATTAGACGGTCAAGATAGTATTCGTGATCCGCTCGGTATGACGGGGTCTAGGCTCGAGGTTGATGCGAATGTAATTTCAGCATTAACTCCATATTTGAGCAATTTACGCAAAACTACCGAAATGGCGAATGTTGCACCTGATCAAGTGGTTCCTAGTGTTGTGGCTTCAGCTAAAGCCGTACTTAGCGAATCTCAGATGGAAAGCGGTGTAGCGGTAATTGATTTTGGTGCATCAACAACCAGTTTGGCTATTTTTGAAGATGGCGATTTGCAATTCGTGCGAGTAATTCCAGTTGGAGGTTCGAATATCACTAACGATCTAGCGATTGGTCTTAAAACTGTGCCGGAAGTAGCTGAGATTGTTAAAATCCAGCACGGAACAGCGATCCCTAGAAGTGAACGGCGTAATGTAATGGTAAAGCGCGAAAAGGAGCATTATAGTTTTGCGGTAGAAGATATCGATGAGATTATTGAAGCGCGACTAGAAGAGATCTTTAACGCAATCCGAAAAGAGCTAAAGAGAGCTGGCAAGGATAAAAAATTACCTAGTGGTGTAGTACTGACCGGTGGTGGAGCTAATCTCAGAAAGATAAATGAATTTGCTAAAAACCATCTTGAGTTGGCGTCGCAAGTGGCGGATTTGAGTAAAATCAATAGCGCTGCCGGAAAAATCGCCAAACCTGAGCTCTCAGCAGCGATAGGATTGATGCTACTAGATGTAAACTACGCCGATTCCGGACAAGTAAACTCTAGTAGGGGTGAAGGAATTTTCAAAAAATTATTTGGAAAAAAGAAATAAATTGTTATAATTGGAGTAGTAAAGAGGAGAAAAGATGCCAGAAGTAATACCAAATGAAGTTCAGACATTCGCTAGTATAAAAGTTGTAGGTGTTGGTGGTGCCGGTGGAAGTGCCGTTAACCGCATGAAAGACGCCGGTCTTAGTGGCGTGCAGTTTATCGCTATGAATACTGACGCTCAAGCGCTTCATAATTCAAAAGCCGATATTAAAATTCACCTAGGTCATGCAACTACAAATGGTCTTGGGGCGGGTGCTGATCCGTCAGTTGGTGAGACAGCTGCTAATGAGTCTCGTGAAGAGATTAAAGACGCACTTGAGGGTGCGGATATGGTATTTGTGACGATTGGTGCTGGTGGTGGAACAGGCTCTGGCGCTGGCCATGTGGTAGCAGAAATCGCTCGCGAGCTAGGAATTTTGGTAGTTGGCGTAGCGACCCGTCCGTTCAGTTTTGAAGGTGCTAAGCGTAAAACTAACGCTGATTGGGCGATCAGTCAGCTTTCACGTTCAGTTGATACTTTGATTACAATTCCAAATGACCGCCTTCTTCAAACGATTGATCGCCGAACTCCACTTCTTGAAACCTTTAAAATTGCCGATGACGTTTTGCGCCAAGGTGTTCAGGGGATTTCAGAGCTTATTACCGAACACGGTCTAATTAATCTTGACTTTGCCGACGTTAAAGCTGTTATGAGTAGTGCTGGCTCTGCATTGATGGGGATTGGTCGTGCTAGCGGCGAAGATCGAGCCGCTCAGGCTGCGCAACAAGCGATTGAGTCGCCTCTGATTGAAGTTTCGATTGATGGTGCGCGTGGTGTCCTATTCAACGTTTGTGGTGGTTATGATATGAGTATGAGCGAGATCCAAGAGGCTGCCGAAATTATCACTAGTGCGGTCTCGCCAGATGCTAATATTATATTTGGCGCAACTTTGAAGCCAGATCTTGAAGATGAGCTAATCATTACTGTTATCGCAACTGGGTTTGATGGTCTTTACGGAGAGCCTGAACCAGTTAAAACTCTAGATAGTGTTGTTGAGCAAACTTTTTCTCTAGACACAGAAGAATCAGACGAGCCTTCGGCTGTATCAGAAGCTATTGATATGGAACTAGACAAGGATGAGTCTGGTGCGAGTGATTTTTCGAGTGAGGAAGAGGATTCAAATATTTGGGCAACCGCAGATGAAGATGATGAAAACGACACTCCAGCCTTTCTAAGACGGCGCAAACGCAATAAAAAGAATCAGGAATAGATGGAAGAATACACAATAGACGAAACTAAAGTTTTAGAAAGCCGAACATCATCAGATGGTCAGTCTATTCGCAGGCGTAGGTTGGCGCCAGATGGGGTGAGGTTTACTACCTATGAACGTATTGAAAAGCCGCAAATAGTGGTGATGAAAAGCCATGGCGGTAAAGAGTACTTTGATCGTTTAAAATTGCAAAATTCTATTATCCGCGCAGTCGGCAAATTCGTCAGCGATATGCAGATTGAAGAAATCATTAACCGTGTAGAAGATAATCTCCTAAGAAAAGAGACAAAGGTTTCTTCACGGCAGATCGGTGAAGAAGTTTTATCAGCTCTATTTGACATTAATAAAGTAGCTTATATTCGCTTTGCGAGTGTTTTTCATGAGTTTGAAACGATTGATGATTTTGAGGAGATCTTAGCTCAGAGCAAGAAAGAAGTGGGAGGAAATAATTAATGAGAACTATAATAATTTATAAAGAACATAGTGATCACGCGCGTGAAGTTATAGACTATTTGCGCGATTTTGAGCAGCAAACAGGCAAACAATTAGAGGTGATGGATCCGGAATCTCGCATTCATGAAGGGTTTTTGCGAGCGTATGATATTGTTGAATACCCGACAATTATTTCTGTTTCTGACGAAGGGTCTGTCTTGCATATGTGGCGTGGCCGGCCATTGCCGACTATTAATGAAGTCAGTTATTACGCCTAAAATCAGATATTTACTTGCCGATTTTTGTATTTTTTGGTATAATTTAAGACATACGGCAACTCTATTAGAGATAGTGGTCATCACCCATGAACGCCACCTGAAAGAACGGTCTTACCCTAGTAGAATCAGGCGGGAAAGCTCCGAAAAAGCTAAAATTAAGCGCTAAAAGAAACACTTCTTTTGGAAATCAGATGGTACCGTTCGTGTAAACGAATTCTGATATCTAAAAGAAGTTTTTATTTTGGAGGAAATGCGCTACGGGCTAAAACTTAGCTCATCAAGAAGTGTAGGAGATAAAATGATAATTTATTGCTATAATAAATGTTCAACTTGTAGAAAAGCGATTAAATTTCTAGAGGAAGCTGACGTAAAGTTTGAGCAAATTGACTACACTGAGCAGCCAATTCCAGAGAAAACTCTAGAAAAATACTGGCGAAAATCGGGTCTAGAGCTAAAGAAATTCTTTAATACTAGCGGCAATTTGTATCGTGAGACGGATATGAAAAATCGATTGCTAAAAATGACGGAAAAGCAACAGCTAGAGATTTTGTCTAAAAATCCGATGCTGGTTAAACGACCAATTTTGGTTTTAGAAGATGAGGTTTTGGTAGGATTTAACGAAGAGAAATGGAAGGAGAGAATATGAAATTTAAAGCAAATTCAAGAAAGCGCGCCAAGCAATATGAGGCGGAGGTGCTAGCGAAATGGAAAGAAGAAAAAACATTTGAGCAGTCAGTTGAACAGCGCTCGGCCGACAAATCTTTTGTGTTTTATGATGGTCCGCCATTTATTACAGGTGTGCCGCACCACGGAACGCTACTGAGTTCGATTGTCAAAGATGCCGTGCCGCGTTACCAGACCATGCTCGGTAATCGCGTTGAGCGCCGATGGGGTTGGGATTGCCATGGCTTGCCGGCAGAGAATTTTGTTGAGAAAAAACTTAATATTACTGATCGTCGCGAAATCGGCACTAGGATCTCGCTTGAAGATTATATCGTTACCGCCCGCGAAAGTATGGTGGCGACAGCTGGTTTGTGGGAGAATACAATTGATCGAATCGGTCGTTGGGTAGAGTTTAAAAATGCCTACAAAACTATGGATAAAGAGTTCATGGAATCGGTCTGGTGGGCTTTCAAAACACTTTATGAAAAGGGTAAGATCTACGAAGGTGAAAAGGTTTTGATGTTCGACACGAAATTTGCTACGCCGGTTTCGAAAAATGAAGTCACTATGGATAATGACGCCTACCAGACGGTTACCGATCCGAGTGTTTATGTAAAATTCAAGCTAAAAGATTTTGTCGATCCAGATGGCTCAAAAGAAGAGACCCATCTGTTAGTCTGGACAACAACACCTTGGACTTTACCCGCAAACACGGCGCTAGCAATTAGCCCGGATTTGGTTTATGCAAAGGTTAAAATTCAAGACAAAAATGGTCAGGATTTGTATTTGATTTTAGCGAAAGATTTGATTGAGAAGGTCTTAGTTGATGAAAGAAATC
This sequence comes from uncultured Candidatus Saccharibacteria bacterium, assembly GCA_964465135.1. Lineage (GTDB taxonomy): Bacteria > Patescibacteriota > Saccharimonadia > Saccharimonadales > Saccharimonadaceae > Nanogingivalis. The sequence goes on along the minus strand of CAYXHY010000001.1, from coordinate 21,915 downwards.
AACCGCTTGAATATCATTTAGAGTGTTTGGTGGACGGTGCAGATTTGGTTGGCCAAGAATATGAACCTCTAATGCAAAAATGGTTTGATTACGACGAGCTTTTTGCAGAAGATATGAACCAGATGTCAAATAAAAAATCTAACCATGAAAATTTTGCCAAAATCTGGGCGGCGGACTATGTTTCGGCCGATTCTGGCACTGGAATTGTACATATTGCGCCGATTTACGGTGAGGAAGACTTTACATTGGCAGAGTCTGAGAAGATTCCGCGGCTACATGTCTTGGATGATTCTGGTGTTTACTTTGACGAAGTTTCACGAGGTTTGAGTTTGATTTTTAATTCAAATTTTGGTGAAAATTTCCACGAAATCCTAGGAAAATCTGGCGTTAAGACGGTTCAAAAAATAGCAAAGAGTACTAATAATTTTGAGAAAGAAGTTGAAGAAAGCCTCGAAAATTACGAAGTCTTTAGTTCGAATAAAATGCTAGCGAAGGCGCTTACAAAAGAGGGTGTCGTCTGGAAAACGGAGATGATTCGCCACGAATATCCGTTTAATCCGCGCAGTAAACAGAGAATTATGTATCGAGCAATTCCAAGCTGGTTCTTTGATATCGACGGCCAGAAACAGATGATGCTGGAAGAAAATGAGAATATTAACTGGTTCCCGGGTCATCTCAAGCACGGCCGATTCGCTAAAAATATCGAAGCCGCACCAGATTGGAATTTGTCGCGCGATCGCTTCTGGGCGACAGCGATGCCGGTTTGGAAATCTGAAAGCGGCAAAATAAAAGTTGTTGGTTCATACCAAGAGCTCAAGGATCTTTCGGGTGTTGAACTAGAGGATTATCACCGACCATGGGTGGATGACATCACATTTGAGATTGACGGCGAAAAATATACACGCATCGAAAAGGTGCTCGACTGCTGGTTTGAGAGTGGTTCAATGCCGTTTGCGCAATTCCATTATCCTTTTGAAAACAAAGAAAAATTTGAAGCCAACTTCCCAGGCGATTTCATTGTTGAATATGTTGGTCAGGTTCGAGCGTGGTTCTACTACGTTCATGCTGTAAACACAGCACTATTTGGTAAAAACGCCTTCAAAAATGTCATCACTACTGGTGTGGTAGCTGGAAATGATGGTCGAAAAATGAGTAAAAGTCTCGGCAATTTCACCGATCCGAACGAATTGATGGATCAATATTCGGCTGACAGCCTGCGCTTTTTGCTTCTGAGTTCGCCACTATTAAGCGGGGAAGATTTTGCTCTGCACGACAAAGATGTCAACGATACCGCGCGTAAGCTTTCGATGATCTGGAATATGTATGATTTCTTCACGATGTACGCTGAAGTTGACGGTTGGGAATTTACAGGCGAGCTAAAAGATCCGAGTTCGGAGCTTGCTAATCCGCTTGATAAATGGATTGTTAGTCGCGTGCACGAACTACGCAACGATATTACTGAAAATATGGATAAATACGACATTCCGCGTGCGCTGGAAGGTGTTTTGCCAATGCTTGATGATGCTTCGAACTGGTTTGTCCGCCGTTCGCGCCGCCGTTTCTGGAAGAGCGAAAATGGCGATGACAAACTCCAGGCTTACAAAACCTTGCACTATGTTTTGAGCTACTTGTCTCTAATCTTAGCTCCATTTGTGCCGTTCTTGAGCGAAGAATTATGGTCAAATATGGTTGGCGGAAAGAGCGTTCACCTCTTGGATTGGCCAGAAGCGGGCGAGATTAACGAGGATATCTTGGCCGATATGGCAGAAGTTCGCCAGCAAGTTAATGAGGCGTTGGCGCTTCGTGCGAAGAATGGTGTGAAGATTCGTCAGCCCCTCGCCAAAGTAATGGTGGCTAAAAACGGCGAAACGTTTGACTTCGCACCGATTTTGATGGAAGAATTAAATGTTAAAGCGGTAGAATTCGGTAGCGAAGAGACTGCACTTGATCTCAACTTAACAGATGAGCTGAAAGCCGAAGGTTCGAGCCGCGAAATCATCCGCCATATCCAGAATTCGCGCAAACAAGCCGGTTTGAACGTTGATGATAGAATAAAATTAGGCTTAGAAACTGCTAGCGAAAGCTTAAAGCGAGCACTTGACCAGTTTGAAGCCGAAATCGCAAAAGAAGTTCTAGCAGAGGAATTTACAAAAGCACTGCTAGACGCACCAGAATTTGAAACAGCCGTAAGAATTGACGGTGAAGAGATGAAGATTACGCTAAGCAAACGCTAATTTACTGTTCTTAAATGAAAAGCGCGCTCAATACCGCTTGCAGCGCGCTTTTATTGTATCTACAGACCCTTGACATTTTAAATAACTTATGCTATAATGAAAGTATAAGTTATTTTTAAAATAAAAAACAAACACAAAAGGCAAAAATGGAAAAATTTAATCAAGAAAACGTAAAAAACGAACAGAGTTTTGAACAGCTTGAATCGTTTGATTTGGGTGCGCTGGAGGCTCAATCAGAAAACCTTTCAAATGAGCAGAAGGCTGAGATAGAACAAGCCCACGAACAAAAAGAAGTCGAAAGCAGGCGAGAAGTTCTCGATATTTTTAGCCGCTTTGAAGAGGTTGACCGCGAGTCGTCATCGCTAGAATATTTTGAGGCGCAGGCAGAAAGTCACCGCGAGGATGTATATCTAGAAGATTATGGCGCCTCATTTACATCATACGCCGATAGAGACGGCTTTACTTTTAGGCCAGATTTAGCGGTATCTGCTCAAGATCTAGAGGAATCTAATGCAATGCGCAAAGCCACCAGAAGATCTAAGACTGTGGCTCAGACTTCATCTCAAGTTGGTAGGGCGCTAGGCCATGTGTTTGGCTTCAAAGCCTTCTAGCTATTGACAAATCAAACCATTTATGCTAATATATAAACTATAGATAAAATAAAACAAAAATCAAAAAATAAGGATCAAAAATGGAAAAAGGACCAAAATTTAGCAATCTCGGCGGATCGGATGAAGCGATGTTTCTATCACGTGGTGAAGCTCGACAAGCTGACAAATACGGCGCAACAACCCGAGAAGAATATCTAAATATTCTTGCGAGTAAAGATTACGACAAATTGAGTAACTTTGAGCGCGCAACTCTAGAAAAGGAAACTGCACCAGCGGATCTACCGCAAGATGTGGAACCAGTAGGTAATACTAAAGCTGTCGAGGATGTCGCAAAAACTATTCAGGAAGTGTCTAAGTCTCAAGAAGCAACACCTGAAGTCCAAGAATTTAGCGAAGAGGACTTTAAAGCGGCTGTTGAGTTGAATTCCAAGGTTGACGAAGATCTTAAGGAAATTGATGAGAAGTTTGAGCGAGGAGATGTGGCGGAGGTAGAACCGACTGCAGCGGAATCTAAAGAAAAGAAAAGCTGGTTTAACCGATTAAAGAAGAGCAAATTTGGTAAGGCTGCTATTAGTGCGATAGCCCTAGTCGGATTTGCTGGCGGTATGTATGCGCTTAATCAAAACAACGAATCAGAACCTGAGCAAGATCGAACCGAACAAGTTGGTGCGGGTTCGACTTTCAGTGGTGATACTCAAGCTAAACCTACAGACCTAGATGGTAAAGAATTATCTAAAGAAGCAAGATTTGTAATCGATAATGAGGGTAGGTTTACTAGCGAATCAGAAAAAGAATACAGCTTCGATAATCACGAAAAAGGTAATCCAATTTATGCCAAAACAGCAGAAAACTTTAATGGCGAGAAAGAAAATAAATATAGTTTTGGTTCACCTATCGAGATTGGTAATACACCTGAAGAAACTAAAGAAAATACCATGAGGGCATTTTATGAAAATGGACTATCTCTAACCTCATTCTTCTTGAACGGTAATATTGAACATGGTCAAGATCTAAAAATGTATGATACCTCGGGCGACCTAGTGAAAGTTGACTCGTTAGAGAAAGCTACCGAAATGGTGAATGCGATCAACGCAGACCCGGTGCTTTATGGTAAAAACTACGACTTAATGGCGGAAATGATGGAAGGCCTTACTGCCGAAGTTGTACCACTTACTGGAAGTTATACAAGTACATTTGCTGTTATGGATGAGAATGGTAACTTTACAATCAGTACTAGTGCTGGATATGATACCACTACCGATAATGATATCATCTATCGCAACGCTAAGCTTGAAGCAGTGACATCTGGGCGCGATGCTTGTAAATTTCAGCTAACCGTTACTCATGGTGAGCCAGAGACTATCATTGACTGGAGTGAGTCGTATTATCCAGTCGTAACTCCAAGCAATCCTGACGGCCCTAAAACACCGCAGGCTCCAAAGGAAAATGAAACTCCAGAAAAGGAGACTCCAAAGGAGAAAGAACCTGAGCCAACACAAGAGCCAGAAACTCCAGAAACTCCAGAAACTCCAGAAACGCCAGAAACTCCAGAAACACCTGATGAGCCAAAGGAGCCGGAAATCCCAGAAGAGCCTGAAATCCCTGAGACGCCCGAAGGACCTGAAACTCCACCTAAGGAAACTGACGATAGTAAAAAATATGATGGCGGAGTTGATAAGAATCCCAACATTCACCCTGATGAAGTAACATACAATCCGGAAACTGATGACACAGATCATCCATTCGAATCTGGTAACGGAACGGATTCGCCAAACATTAATTCGGAGAGTCCTGCGCCTGGAGCTGAAACAGATCTCGGTGTTACCGGCACCGAAGACAACCCAGTATATGAGGTAGAGGTGAATTATGATGAGGAAGCGACAGATGTAGGCGGTGGAACGAACAATTGGGTTGACGGTTATCAAGACCAAGTCGAGGAGCAAGAGCAAGCCGACAATAGTGAAAAAACCAACGTGGACCAAGATCGAGCGATAGAAGATATAGCGGATATGCTGGGCGAAGATGGTCGACCTAAATAGGTAGCAGTCCAAGGCAGAATAAAAACAAAATAGGAAAGGTAAAATGAAAAACTTTAATATCAAAAATAAATTGTTCATACCGGTAGCGTCATTACTTGTAACTGGTATGGCAATGATCGGTGGGGCTGCTTATGCGGGTGGCCCAGCCAATCGGCCTACTTATACTAGCGCTGAGCCAGCAGACCACGTAGTATTTAATGCAATCACAGACAATCCAGAGCATGGTGATGAACGAAACTTCGTCCTTATCCGAGATAAAACAGCTGGCGGTAAATTTGTAAATGAATTGCAGATTGTACCTGGTCATACATATGAAGTATATAATTACTTCCATAATAATGCTAAATCTAGACTGAACACCAAAGAGAATGATTACAAGGGAATGGCTCGAGATACTAAAATGTCCGTCCAAGTCCCTTCGCAAGTTAAACCCGGCGAAAGAGGTAAAATTAGCGCCATCATTTCATCATCAAATGCGACTCCAAAAGAGGTTTGGGACGAGGCGTATATAACTACAACTACAGCCGTAGCAATGCGATACGTTCCAGCGAGCGCAAAAATACACAGTGGTGGTGCAGTGAGCGGACGAGTAATGCCATCAAGCTTGTTCAACGAGAGTGGAACATATCTAGGCTGGAGTGATCTAAATGGTGTGTTACCCGGATGTGCAGACTTTGCTGGATATGTAACTTACGATTTAGTAGCTGACTATCCAAATTTTGAAATGAGTAAGAAAGTTTCTGTAGGTAATGGATTCGTAGATAACGCCAAAGCAAAGCCTGGTGCAGAAATCGAATACAAAGTTACTTATAAAAACACCGGAACTGTAAACCAGTCAAACGTTGTAATGAAAGATGCATTACCAAAAGGTGTAAGCCTAATAAAAGGTAGTGGAAAATTGGTCAATACTTCAAATCCTAACGGAAAAAGTATTGCCGACAATATGTTCACTAACGGAATAAATATTGGGAATTATGGACCAAACTCTACCGCTACAGTTACTTATAAACTGAAAATTGATAGCGCTGATAAGCTAGAGTGTGGTGTGAATAGACTAAATAATATTGCTAAAGTCGAGACCCAGAACGGCGGAAAAGAAGATAACGCCGTAGTTGAAGTTGATGTTGACTGTAAACCGACCGAATGCAAACCTGGTATTCCAGAAGGTTCAAAAGAGTGTGAGGAATGGTGTGAAGTTCCTGGAAAAGAACATCTAAAACCAAATGATCCAGATTGTATAGAAGACGAGCCAGTATTGCCAACTGAGCTGCCAAAAACTGGACCAATGGAAGCTGCTCTTATGATCATTGCAATGACTGCAATAGTCGGAGGTGTAGCATACTGGTACCGAAGCCACGAGGAGCTTAAAAAAGCAACCGAAGGTGTAGGTAAGAAGTCAGAAAAAGATAACTCAGAAGTTAAAACTGAAGATAAAGAAGAGTAATAAATACTGAAATAATAAAACCCCTTGTAGCGAGGGGTTTTATTTATGAGTAAAAACATTAGACAATGTAGCGGTAGGGCGGGTATGTATAAAAAATAAGAACAACAAAATTAAAACCCCTCAGTTGAGTAAGTTGAGGGGTTTAAGGCTGGCCGCCTTCGAGTTTTAAGTAGTTTATTTAATTGATGTAATTTCAATTTTAGTATATTTTTGACGATGTCCGATTTCGGTGTGGACGCGTTTTTTCGCTTTGTAGCGGATTACGCGTAGTTTTTCGCCCTTTACAAGTTCGTCAACAACTTTTGCGGAAACCTTCACGCCTTTTACTATAGGAGTTCCAACTTCCACTTTGTCGCCATCGATTAGCATCAAAGCGTCGAGTTTGAGCTCTTTAGTTCCTTGCGGGAGGAGGTCCACCAGAAGGGTCTCTTTTTCGCTAACGATAAATTGCTTACCGCCAACTTTTACGACTGCTTTCTTCATAAAATCCTTTGATTTGTTAATTTATATCTAGAACATTATATCATAGAGATGTGGATAAGTCAACAAGCATATTTTATTGGCAACCAAAAGCACTTTGTGGTATAATTGGGCTATGAAGGTGATTTCTATAACCAACCAAAAAGGGGGTGTTGGTAAAACAACTAGCGCGATCAATATCGCTTATTTTCTTTCAAAAATGAAAAAGAGGGTTTTGCTCTTGGACTTTGACCCTCAGGGTAATGCTACTAGCGGCCTGGGTGTAGATAAGAACGAATTAAAGCTCACAATGGCAGATGTAATAGCGGGTGAGGCTGAGCTAAAAGATGTAATTCTTGAAACTGAGTATAGTGATCTTAAATTGGCTCCAGCTACGCCAGTTTTGGCAAATACCGAAGTGGAGCTTGCTAATGTTCAGGGGCGATTTACGCGCTTAAAATCAGCCTTAGAAGCCGTCCGCGAAGAATATGACTATGTAATTTTGGACTCTCCGCCAAGTTTGAGTCTTCTTACAGTTAATGGATTTATTGCGAGTGACTTTCTGATTTTGCCGGTGCAGGCTGAATTTTATGCTATGGAAGGTCTTGGCCAGCTGCTTGAGAGTATGAAGCTTGTTAAAAAAGGTATGAATCCAAGCCTAGACTTGCTAGGTGTTTTGCCGACAATGGTTGATTCGCGCACTACTTTGAGTGGGCAGGTTTATGAGGAAGTTAAAAAATTCTTCCCTGGAAAAGTTTTTGAAACGCCAATCCCGCGCAATATTCGATTGGCTGAGGCGCCGAGTCATGGTGTGCCGGTAGGAGTTTATGATCGTTTCAGTAAGGGCTCAAGGGCTTACAGAGCTGTTGCAAAAGAAATCGTAGCACGCATAGAAGGAGATAAATAATGGCAAAAAAGGGTTTAGGTAGAGGGTTTTCGTCTTTAATTCCTACGGAAATGTTGATTGATGATGAGTTCGATCCGACACTTGGGGTTGATGAAAAAATCAGCAAATTACAAGAGCTGTCACTTAGTGATGTGATGGCCGACCCAGAGCAGCCACGGCGATATTTTGATGAAGAGGCTCTGCAAGATTTAGCTAACTCAATTAAAATTCACGGTGTTTTGCAGCCAATTGTAGTCGTAAAGAACAAAGACAAGAAGCTCGATAAAAAATACGTAATTGTAGCTGGTGAGAGGCGATTTCGGGCTTCTGGGATAGCAGGACTGGACAAAATTCCGGCGATTGTTCGTGATTTGTCTGGTCAAAATCGGCTAGAATTGAGCTTGATAGAGAATCTGCAACGTTCAGACCTCAATATATTGGAAACCGCCACTGCCTATTTGAAATTGCGAGAGCAGTTTAATATGACAGCTGAACAGATCGGGGAAAGGGTTGGTGGTCGTAGTGCTAGTGCTGTACTTAATACTATGCGTCTATTGAATCTACCGGATTTTGTAAAACAACATGTTAGTAATGGCGACCTAAAGGAAGGTCAGGCGCGGCCGCTCTTAAAAGCTGATGAAGAAACAATTAAAGAGATTTTGCCAAAGATTCTAGCTGAAAATTGGAGTGCGCGCAAGATTGAACAATTTATGGTTCAACTAAAGAAACGTCAAGAACAGGGGGGTGAGGCTGCTAAACTTAAGCCAGAAAATACACCACTTGATAAAACTATCAAACGCATCTCTAGTGGACTAAAAAGTGATGTTAATATCAGAATATCGGCTCGTGGGACAGGTGAAATCAGGATCAAATTTAAAAATGAAGATGATCTAAAACGATTAGAAAAAATATTGTCAGACCAGAAATAGTCTGACGATATTTTTTTTAAGTTATAGATTTAGAATAATCGAAATTTATCAAAAGGGAAAAGCCTGATTTTGACCGGGCCAACGATATCATAAAGTGGAACTGTGCCCAAACCACTGCGTGAATCTAGCGAGTTATTACCTTCACGATTATCGCCAGCGACAAAAATCTCTTTATCTGGAACCGACCATCTGCCATCATGAGAGGTATATTTTTTAGGCTCGCCGTTAAAATCTTCGTCTGGATTGAAGCCGTTTGGATTATCTTTATTATAGACAGTTAAAATTCCATTACTTACCTCAACTCTCTCGCCACTAAAAGCAATTACTCGCTTAACGATATATTGATCTTTCATGCCGGCGGTGTAATTTGGATTTTCGAAGACAATAATATCGCCGCGTTTGGGGGTGTAATCACTATTTTGTAACTTAGCCCAAGTAATTGGTAGGCGATTTACTATAATTCGTTCGCTGTCATGCAAAGTATCTTCCATGCTTTGACCTATCACAGTATAGCTCTGAAAAACAAAAGTATTTATAAGAACAGTGCCGATAATAATAGATATTACAAAAATAATAACACTGATAATGTCTACGAGCTGTGGGTGGCGTTGCCAGAAACTACTTTTCATTACTAAATTTTAGCATAAAAAGATTGGTTTTTCAAACATCAATCAATAACCATAATTTGTTTGAAAATGTACATTTATGATATAATTAGTCTATGGAGTTTATTAAAATTGCGCGACGCCAATCATTTTTGGCAAGCAGTATGCATGTGTTATTAAATATAGCGTTGGTAGCGATAATATGGCTATCAATCTGGGTAATTGGTTCGCCATTTGTGGCGATCGGGCTTGTTTTCATGGGTAAATGGCGAGTTTTCGCTGTACGGCCTAGGTTTTGGATGGCAAATATCAAATCAAATTTAGTTGATCTAATTGTCTGCTTGAGCTTGACTAGCTTAATGTGGTCGTCTGGGGCAGCTAGCATCTCGATCTCAGCTGCAGTTCTTGCAATTATATATATCATTTGGTTAGTCGCTGTTAAGCCGCAGAGTAAACAGATTTTTATCGATATTCAGGCAATTTTTTCAGTATTTATTGGGTTCTTTGCATTATTTGTAATTGGATATAGTTGGTCGATTTCGGTTGTCGTGTTCCTTTCTTGGCTGATTGGATATTCTGCGTTTAGGCATGTCTTGGCCGTAAAAAAGAACAGCAGTTTAGAGATTCTAAGCCTAATGTGGGGTCTTATTTTAGCTGAAATTGGTTGGATTTTTAGCCATTGGACAGTCGGATATCCTTTATTTGGATTGAACGCTTTGGTTGTGCCACAAGTTTCAATTATTGCCGCGGTCTTTAGTTTCTTGATATTCTCTATGTATCGAGCTAAAGAAGATGACGGTAAAATCAGCTTCCAGGAAATTATTTTGCCGCTATTATTTACACTGGCGGTCTTTGTCATGCTGATGGGATTTTTCTCTTCAGCTCCTCAAATCTAAATTAAGCTTAATTTAAGGAAAAGGTAGTATAGTATTGATTATGAATAGAGAGAAAATACCTAAAAACATAGAGCAAAAAACTAGCCGAAATATAAAATTTATTGTGGTAACTATCTTTATAGTCCTAGTCGCAACGATTACGACCTCGGTAGTAATCAGGAGTTTAGGGGCCGATCATGATATAGCCAACGTCGGCAGCTCTGGACGTGACGGTAATTCAGAAGAGTTTACCGGAGAGGCCGGATCGATAGAGGAGATCTCTAAAAAGTTGTCATCAAGCGTGGTTTCGGTTTTAACTACGTCTGAAGTTTATGGAGGATTTTTCTTCTCTAGTAATGAAACTGCTGGAGCTGGAACCGGAGTAATCGTCAGTAAAGATGGTTATATATTAACCAATAAGCACGTGGTTGAAGGTTCAAAAGAAATTAGCGTGGTTTTGGCGACCGGTGATACCTATGAAAACGTTAAAATTGTAGCACAAGACCCTCTGAATGATATTGCTTTTTTGAAGATAGACGGAGTTGATAGTCTATCACCAGCCGATTTGGGTGATAGTAAGACCTTAAAAATCGGACAACAAGTAATTGCGATCGGTAATGCATTAGGGCAATATCAAAACTCTGTGACTAGCGGTATTATATCGGGTACTAATAGGTCAGTAACGGCTAGTAGCGGTACGGGGTCACGCACCGAGCAATTGACAGACATGATTCAGACTGACGCGTCAATCAATTCCGGTAATTCAGGTGGTCCACTTGTGAATGCATTAGGTCAGGTGATTGGTATCAATACTGCAGTCGCTTCGAACGCCCAGGGTATCGGTTTCGCTATTCCGATTGGCGCCACTAAGGGTATGTTGAGCCAGATTCTAGAAACTGGTGAAGCAAGCCGAGCATTTATCGGTGTTAATTATATACAGGTTACGCCTGAAGTTGCGAAAAAGTATAATCTAGAGGTAAAAAATGGTGCCTATATTTATACCGAAAACGGCCAAGCGGTTGTCTCTGGCGGTCCAGCAGCTAAAGCTGGAATTCGTAACGGGGATATTATTACTAAAATTAATGGTATAGAAATTGGCGAAAAGGGTAGTGTGGGTTCACTGACGGCAGAATATAAAGCTGGCGATAAAATCAAAGTTACCGTTTTGCGCAATGGTCAAGAACGCGAATTTACAGTTGAATTAGGTTCGTACTCTGATCGATAAATTCGTATCTTATAAAAATAGCTCCAACTTACGGAGTTATTTTTAGTAGTATGCAATAGTTGTCTATTTTAACTAGGCTTAGATTATGGTTTCCTCCAAAATCAATGATGGCTTGATGCTGCTCTGGATCGGCCTCAAGTATGAGATATTTTAGATGCGACATCTCTTTTATTTGCGTGATGAGCTTATAAATGAGTTCAAGTCCGTTTTGCTGAGCATATAGCGCATCGTGCGGCTCATGATGGAGCTCATTCGGTTGTTTTTGGTCGATCCAATCTTTGTCTACGTAGGGTAGATTGGCGGTAATAACAGTAATTTGATTTAATATTTCCTGCGGTATTTCGCTTAAAAGATTACTGTTCAAAAAACTAATATCTACTTTTTTGTTCACGGCATTTAACTGAGCTACTTCAAGCGCTTTAGTAGATATATCACTAGCGAATATCCGTGTGTTGCGGTGGTTTTTCGTAGCTTCTAGTGCGCAAGTTATCGCCAAGATGCCGCTGCCGGTGCCAACATCAAGTAGTACGTCTTGGTCTTGTATAATTTTTTTGAACAAATCAATATTAGCTTCGCTTTCGGGACGAGGAACAAGTGTGTGTGGATTAACTACAAAATTTCGCCCATAAAACTCCTTCTGACCCAATATATACGCCAGAGGAATTCTGCGAAGACGTCTATTTATGAAGTTGTTTGCATGAAAAACAGTTTGTTTTTTTAGTATTTTATCTGGATGAGCGTGTAAAAAAGTTCGGTTTACATTTAGGGCGTGCGCTAAAATCAGCTCTACGTCTAAACGAGAGGTGATTATGTCGTTTCTAGAAAGTTTCATCTGCTGGTTTTTTAGCCAATCTTCTATCTTCATCACGTAATATCTTACCATATAACTTGGCAGAAATACATAACCTACATATTGACAAAATTGAGTTTTTGTGCTACAATATAAGTATATAATTAAAAAACAAAAAGGATAAAAATGCCAGAAAAATTATCACAAAACAATCACGAGTCATCAATTGATGATAATGGTTGGGGTACGCCCGCTTCAGAGGCGAATCGTAAAGCCTGGGAATCTGATCTGCAAGAAGATGTAGCAGATGTAGTCGATACTGAAAAAGTATTCGATCCGTCGGCTGCCGAAAATAATAGAAAAGCTTGGGAAAGCGAAGTTCAAAATCAGGGTAGTGTTGAAGAATCAGAGGATTCGATTGATGAGGAAAACTATGACGTTAACACCTGGGGCGGATTTAAAAGTGATCGCCGAGAGGCTGTAGAATTAGGTATTACTACCGAGTCGGAATATAATGAATGGCGATCTCAAAAATACCCAGAGCCTACCGAAAAAGTGAATCAATCTGAGCGCTTTAAAGACAAAAAATCTTGGCGTGATTTTGAAAACGAAGGTGGTACTAATGGCCAAGAATATAAGGATTGGCTGGATTATAAGAAGGCTACAGATCCGATTAATGTGATGAAGAAGCTTAAAGAGCTTGAAGCAAACTATGATGAGCAGAAATTCCATGGTACTAGAGGTGGGTTTATGGATGCAAAAAACGAATTATATCGATTTAAGACTGAGAATGGTGAAATTATTGATGAATATAACCAGAAAGAAGCCGAAAAGGCTACCGAAGCGGAAGCTAAGCGAGTTTCAGAAGCTGAAAAAGCTACCACCGAGGCAGAGAAAAATAACGAAGTAACTGATCAAAAAGATGATTCCGATCAATTTGGAGATAAGTTAGAATTACATTCACTATCAGAAGCGGAAGTCTCTAAAATTGACGCTAGGGTTGATTCAGATTATGCGGATAGTTATGAGTCAGCAGTTAAAACTTACAAAAATGTAGGTCTAGTGATGGAGAATGATACGGATAAATCAGAAAGAGCACCGTTTAATACTAAAACAAGCAAAGACATGGGTTATATAATTAAGGTACTGATGGATGCTAATCATGATAAGCTTCAGTCCAAGGTGGGTGAAATCGTGCAGCAGGACGATTGGCAGGAAAGAGACGATGCACACGAGATTGAAGAGCGCCTAAAATCAGAGTTTGATTTCTTAAATGATCAGTTTAAGGCTAATGAGGATCTAAAAGAAATGCAATTTGAAGCAGATAAACTCTCGATAAAAAACGTAGAGTCTGAAACTTTAGAAAAGATGAAGCGAAATACTCCTAAGATTGCTGAAAAGATTGAAGCCGCAAAATTAGAGAAAGACAAGTTATTCCAAGCTGAGCTTGATGCGCAGCAGGAAAGCCATGATCACAGCCAAGAGAAGATCAGTTGGGGATTCTGGAAAAAGGCTAAAGAGGCTGTGACTCGGTCTCACAAGCGAAAACAGAAGAAGCTAAACGAAGCCGTTAAGTCTGCTAAGGAATCACGCCTCACCTTTAGATCTGAGGAGCTAGATAAGTTTAATGCAGATGTAGATGCTATTGGATATAAAAAGCAGCAGGCGTTGTACAATAAGATTAAAAAATATATGTAGTAAAATACATAATAAAACCGCAAGTGTGAAAGCTTGCGGTTTTTGAGTGGGTTATACTTCTAAGCCTCAGAAGCGTTAGCGGCGGCTAGTTCGCGCTCATAAGCCTGTAGATGTTCTACTAGGTCTTCGATTTGGCCGTTCATTGCAGAAGGGATGTTGCTGCGTGAAAAGCCAATTCGGTGGTCGGTGATGCGGTCTTGTGGGAAGTTGTAAGTGCGGATTTTCTCGCTGCGGTCGCCAGAACCGATTAAACTACGCCTTTCCGCGGTTAGTTTGGCCTGTTCTTCGTCGATTTTTGCCTGCATTAGGCGCGCTCGCAAGACACTCATAGCTTTTTCTTTGTTCTTGATTTGTGATTTTTCATCTTGGTTGGTCACTACTATGCCAGTCGGAAGGTGAGTGATACGGACGGCTGAATCGGTCGTGTTAACGCTTTGACCACCGTGTCCGCCAGCACGATAAACATCAACTTTAAGGTCGTTTGCATTAATCTCAATATCAGCTTCTTCGGCCTCTGGCAGTACCGCCACAGTCACGGTAGATGTGTGGATTCTGCCTTGACTTTCGGTAGCTGGAATACGCTGAACGCGGTGTACGCCACTTTCGAATTTAAGTTGTGAATATGGCGAATCGCCCTTAACCTCAAAGATAACTTCTTTATAGCCACCGGTGTCGTTGGCGCTTTCGCTCATCAGATCAGTTTTTAGTCCGTTCGCTTCACAATAGCGCAAATACATACGGTAGAGCTCAGCTGCAAACAGTGAAGCTTCATCGCCACCAGCGCCAGCTCGGATTTCGACAATTACATTTTTGTCGTCATTTGGATCTTTTGGTGCCAACATAATGAATAATTCTTCTTCAAGTGCCGCTAGCTTCTCTTCGCCCTCAGCTAGTTCCATCTTAGCGAGTTCGGCTAGCTCGCCGGTCTCAGAAGCGAGCAAATCTTTAGCTTCGATAATGTTTTTTTCTAAGTTTTGGCGCTCTTCGCCACGTGCGATAATCTTTTCAAGTTCAGAGAACCGTTTATTGCGAGCAGAGAAGTCGCTTGCGGCGTAAGCATCTGGTGTGCTTAAAAAAGCCTCGATTTCGGCATATTCAGATTTTAGTTTGTCTAAGTTTAAATCAATTTTTGGCATATAGGTATATTTTAGCATAAAATCGTGCTAAAATATACCTATGAAATATAATTCTTGGCGGGAATTTATTGAGGCTGAGGCTGAAAAAACTTATTTTCGGCGATTGATTAGGGCGGTTGATACAGCGCGCGAAAAAACCGAGATCTACCCGGCGCGTGAGGATATGCTTTCTTGCTTTGCAGCCTGCCCGCTAGGGAAAATTAAGGTCGTGATTATCGGTCAAGACCCGTATCATGGGCCAGGTCAAGCACACGGAATGAGTTTTTCGGTTCGTCCAGGTATCAAACTCCCGCCGAGTTTGAGGAATATTTACAAAGAACTAGAGAGTGATTTAGGCATGGAGCCGCCCAAAGACGGCTACTTAGAAAAATGGGCTAGAGAAGGTGTTCTACTGATGAATACTTCTTGGAGCGTCGAGCGAGGCAAACCGGGTAGTCACGCTGGTTTAGGTTGGGCGGAATTTTCCGAAAATCTACTAGAGTTTTTGAATGAATTTGATCGGCCGCTGGTGTTTATTCTATGGGGTGCTCATGCGCAAAAAGTTGGCAGTAAAATCACTAACTCTAAACATCTCAAAATTCAAAGGGCGCATCCGTCGCCATTTTCGGCGAATCGCGGATTTTTTGGCAGCAAGCCTTTTTCTAAATCTAATGAATTCCTAGTTGAACATAATCAAAGCCCGGTCAACTGGCAACTGTAAACTTCGCACCACTTCGGTTTTATAAACTAGCAACAAACTAGCAACAATTAAATATTGCTATTTACAATACTTAAAAATAATTGCATACTGCCATAGCTTTAGATGAAGTATATTAAAAATAAATGGGCGTGTTCTGCATGAACAGCAAAATTATTGAGTGTGAGATGGCTACTTTAAGAGCGGTAGCCGCAAAGGCCTCACAACAAGATACGCCGTTTTCGCGGAGAATTGGCTCAAAGCTAGATAAAATATATGGTGAAATATGCACTATCAGCGAACTTGATCCTCAAGGTGTAATTAACTCTATTTATGGCGGGGATTTAACTCCTACCACGCAAGCTATCGGGAATGTTGTTCATGATATTTCTGTAGCCTACGATTACTTAGGGGCTAGTTTTTCTCTAGAATAGTATATCGTATTAATCCATGAAGAGAAAATTATCCCACTAAGAGAGCGTCTAGGAAAGATTATCAATACTCGGATAGTGCCTGAAGGCACACAGGTCGTATTTTGCGGCCATGGCAGAAGCGATTTAGTCGCAACTGTTTGTTCGACTGACGCCAAAACTGTTAGAATGATAGGCAAGAATTTGCCAATCGCGTACTCTTTATTTTAGAACTTTTATGAACCTCCTATGAGATTATAGGAGGTTTTGTTTTTGATAAAATAAAAATCACCGCGTATAACCTGCGGTGATTTTTTGCTAAATTTGGAATAAGACTAATTGTCAGATTTTTTAGCTTTTTCTGCGGCTTGTTTTTTAGCTTTGTTGGCAAGAGCGGCTTTTCGTTCCTCAGCCATTTCTTGTGCGCGCTTAAAGCGGTCAACACGACCTTCGGTGTCGATAATTTTTTCTTCACCGGTAAAGAATGGGTGAGAAGCGCTTGAAATATGCATCTTCACTAGTGGATATTCGTTGCCATCTTCCCATTTGATAGTTTCTTTTGAATCCGCAGTTGACTGTGTCAAGAATGCGAACCCAGCAACTTCGTCGCTAAATACGACAAAGCGGTAATTGTCTGGATGTAAATTCTTTTTCATAACTTATTAATCTTACTACATTTAGTGGGAAAAGTAAAGCCTCTGCATGAAAAGTTGTATTTTTGCGTGAGTTATGATATAATAAACCAGTAAAATAATTTAATGAAACAATCTTTGCCTAGTAGTTCCTTAGAAATCTGGCAGAGATGAAGACAAAGGAGTTAAAATGTCTGTAAAAGTTGACATCAAGCAATTGCTTGAAGCCGGTGTTCATTTTGGGCACAAAACTAGCCGTTGGCATCCAAAAATGGCACCATATATCCACAGTAAACGTCAAGATAGCCATATCATCGACCTTACTAAAACCGTTGAAGCGCTTGGAAAAGCTCTTCCAGCTATCACTGATGTAGCTAAAAAAGGTCGCAAAGTTCTATTTGTTGGTACTAAAAAACAACTAAAAGATGTAACCCGTGAAGCAGCTGAAGCTGTAAATCAACCATACGTAACTGAGCGATGGGTTGGCGGTATGTTAACTAATTCCGGTACAATTAACCAGCAGATTAAAAAGCTAAAAAATCTTGAAAAGCGAATGGCAAGTGGCGAGCTTGAAAAACGCTATAGCAAGCTTGAAGTGCAGCGTTACGCTGAAGAAATTGAAGCATTGAACACTAAATATGGCGGTATCAAAGATTTGATGGGTCGCCCAGGAATTGTATTTGTAACTGATGCGATTGCTGATGTAAACGCAATCCGTGAAGCTAAAACTCTAGGCATACCAGTGGTGGCGATTGTTGATACGAATGTTAATCCAGACGGAATCGACTACGTTATTCCTGCTAATGACGATGCTATTAAGGGTGTAAAACTACTTCTAGACTACGCAATTGAAGCTGTAAAAGAAGGCGTAGCTGCCAGCGAAAAAGCTGAAACTAAATAATTTTAACCTAAATTTAAGGAGTGATTATGGCAATTTCTGTTGAAGAAATTAAAAATTTGAAAGAATTGACCGGACTTGGTTTGACCGATGCTAAAAAGGCATTGGTTGAAGCTGACGGTGATTTTGATAAAGCATTGGCAGCTTTGCGCAAAAAAGGCTTGACTAAAGCTGAGAAAAAAGGTGAGCGTGAAGCACGCGAAGGTTTGGTTGACTCTTATGTTCATGGTGGCCGAATTGGTGTGATTGTAGAAGTTAACTGTGAAACTGATTTCGTAGCGCGAACTGAAGACTTTAAACAATTTACGCATCAAGTTGCTATGCAAATTGCAGCGATGAACCCAGTTTATGCAACTGAAGCTGATATTCCAGCTGCAGAACTAGAGCGCGTAAAAACCGAAGCTGAAGAGCGTGTAGCAAAAGAAAATAAGCCAGCTGAAATTGCTGCTAAAATCGTTGATGGTCAGGTGAAAAAATACTTCTCCGACAAGGTTCTTTTGAGCCAAACTTACATTATGGATGACAGCAAAACTGTCGATGGTCTTTTGAAAGAAACTATCGCTAGACTTGGTGAGAACATTGTAATCCGCCGATTTACACGAATCGAACTTGGTTTAAGCGAATAGCCTAAGACCCAACACCTATAAAACCTCAGCCCCTCAAAAAAGCTGAGGTTTTAATTTCGCCCTTGCGCTCCCCAAAAATAAATGATATAATCTAACCATAAGGAGTTTGTTTAGTTTTGCTCAAAACCTAAACAAAGCAAAAAACACAAAAGGGAGAGATTATGGCCAGACTCGCATCCAGACATAAACACACAAAGCACAAGCTAGGGCTAGTTATTAGTTCCACTTTAATATTATCAATCACACTATCGGCAATCATCTTGCCACTAACCAAAACCGCCTCGGCGCTAAAAGCCGACTCTATCTCTGAAGTCCAAGGCTCAACCAAAGGTGGTGAAGAAGTCATTATTAAGGGCGAGGGGTTTTTGGAGGAAGAGGATGATGAGATTAAGAAAATTTTTAGCCTAGGCCCGTGTAGTATTGGTAAGGGTGTTGGCGAACCCGCGCAAATATACCTTGAAGTAGGAAGTAAGTTAATCTTGACCGAGCGAGGTATATTTTATGAATATAAAGCAAACGGCGACATAATTAATATAACTAAGACCAATAATTTGGGGCGAGTGGTTGAATCCGGTGATAGTTATGCTATTCTAGATGGCAAGTCTTTTGTTAATATTGTATATGATGCTTGCGGTGGAGTGAATAGTATAAGAATAGGCATAGGGTCTCCACCACCCGAATACGTGGACATTAATGGGTCTATCGAGAAGCTATACTGCGATATTTATAATGGTTCGTGTGTTTCTGAATCTGGATATTATGTAGATATGACCGGAGAGTACGATCCTGAGTTCGCCATCCCCTTAAATGAAGGCGAGAAGGTTACCGGATGGAGCAATCTCAATGGCGCTATAACTAACTTGGGCCGTGTGCTCTATCAGGGTGAATATGATATAACTGGTCTATTGGGGGACAGCTATATTATAAGTGAAAAAAATGAGTGGGGAGCTTCAACCCGCGAGTTAATATTGTCATCTGGTGACAAAATAATGATTAGTAACTCTACGGGCGAGATAGAGGGCGTCGTGCGTTTACCAGGGCTAGAGGCGGGTGAAACTATTAAGGGGTTTTATCACAATTACGTATTAACAAATAGCGGTAAAATATTCATAGAAGATGAGTCCGGAGTTTATAAAGAGGCGCTAGAAATCCCGCCAGTGGAATGGGTCGATGCCCATTACGGTAGCCTATATCTAAAAGACGGAACTATTTACGGTAGAGTGTCTTATGATGGTGACATAGAAAAAGACCCGGGTTTAAATGGTGAAAAGCTTGTATCTAAGGCTACATTTTTTACTTATGGCGGGAGTGTCAAAATTACCGAGTCTGGTAAGGTTTATGCCCACAATGGCTATAGTAGTCAAGACGATATTTTAATTTATACTCTTGATGAGGACGAAGAAGTCTTAATAAATAGTGATAGCCGTATTTACACCACTAAGAACCGACTATTAGAATTAGAGGGGGGTTATAGCTCTTCTACTAGTGAATTCGAAGTCCAAGTAACCGAAACCGACATGACCGGCATCCTCCCCAAAGCACAAATCCCCCAAGTAGCCAGAATCCTCTTCGGCTCAGCAGAAGTCACAGATTTCGAAATTCTAGACAACAACACCATCCGCGCCCGAGTCCCAGCTAACGCTAGAGGCACATACGGTATCTCTATACAATCCATATCATCCAACACCCCAATCCTAACCAGCCTAAACTACGAATACATCAACGGCGACAACTCCGAAGGCAGTCAAAATAACGGCAGTGGTAACTCTAGCACCATTATTTCCGCACCAAATACTGGATTTAAACGAAATTAAACCAACATAAAGAATAACCCTTCCATAGAGAAGGGTTATTTTATCAGATACGGATTAAAACTTAATTGTCTATGCAGGCACTTTGCTAACTCTAGCGCGCGGAGTAGAAATTTTCTTGATTTTTACTTTATGCGCATCGCCAGCAAGCAATTTTTCAACGGCTGCAATAATTCGGATATCGCGGGCCTCAAGTTCACTCTCTTCGTGTAGCTCAGTTACGCCGAACATTTCGTCAGCACCAGCACCAAATTTAGCGTGCAAAATCTTCACCCATTGGTCGTCGCGCATTTTTTCCAAACGCACCTTTTCGCTAAATTTTACACCACGGAAGAAATTTTTCTCTTCTGGCAGGGTAACTTTTACTATTGTTTCGCCATACTGGTTTTTTGCTTCTTCAATTTTCAACCTATAATCTACATCAGAGACTGGGTCAGAGAAGTTAATAAATTTTTTGGTGTAGCTCAGGCCGATTTTTTGCGAAATTCGTTCTTTTGCGCGAGCAATTTTCGATTTTGTTGTCATTTTAATTTTAATCCTTTTTGTTTTTTGATTTAACTCTTTTATATAATAGCATAAATAGTTTAAAATGTCAATAGGTGGCGCAAAGATTATTAGGGCAAACAGCCACAAATATGCGAGTTTTAGTTTACTTTTCTGCTTAAGCATGTTAAAATATAAGCATAATAATTAAACGCATTACTCGCTAACGATGTGTCCTAAATTAAGGGGGATATGACTGGGTTTAGGTGTCTATCAAAAATAAGACATAAAAAGTCTAGGACAGCTGCTTTTGTGGCCGCTATTGCGGTGGTGCTATCTGGGGTAATTTTACCTCTGAGCGATAACGCATCCGCGCTAAGAGCCGACTCCATCTCTAAAATACAAGGCTCTACCAAAGGTGGCGATGAAGTTATTATCAAAGGTAATGGCTTTTTGAAGGAGGAGAAGGATGAGATTTGGCGAGTATATCACGAAAACAAGGGGTATTGTGATGAATGGGATACCTCGAGCTCTTGCAGAGCAATAGTTCTAGCTAAATCTGGAAACTTATATTTGCAAGATCTTCGCGATAACTCTAATAAAGGCATATCGCAAGAAATGAATATTCCTAAAATAATCGACATTGTTAATGTGCGTGGAGATGACTGGCTAATTACTGAATCAAGAGAAATATATAGAACTTGGTTGGATATATACGATGGACATAACTGGATCTCTAATGAACCTATTATAAAGATTGAACAGCCATTCAGCCCTTATGATATAAAATTTATCTCAAAAGCGGGTAATAACTCGGACGTCCAAATGATTATAACCAAAGATGATAAGGTATATAAGTTAACTAACTATCGAACTTATGCATATGAAATGGTAGATGATTTTTTGCAAGGAGAATCCATTAAAGACTTTCTTCTAGGAGACGTTATTGAGACTAGTGGTGGTAGGTTGTTGAAATATGTCCGTGTCAATAATAACGACAGAATGCAGCTTCATGATTTAACTCAATTAATAGGTGATGAAAAGGTGGTAGCCTACAATGTAGGCAATGAACATCGACTTGTGCTTGAATCTGGTAGATACATAAATTTTAGGTATAATGCATCGGGTGGGTATATTCAGCAGGATAATTCCCTAGTTAATTTGCTACAAGGTAGAAAACTTGTCAGCCGATATGGTCCTGATTGGGAAGGGTATTATACAACTGATAACGAAGAGTTTATTTCTGTAAATAAAATATACGGCAGAGATATGGAGATTGTCAGTATAAATGATATGTTTAATATACCGAAAGTCTCTAAGATTGATTATATAAGTACTTCAAGTGGTACTCTGCACCGAGTGTTAGCTGAGGATGGTATAATTTATGGGGTTGGATGGTCATCATAGTAAAATACAGCACCTAAACTGTGGGATAGAACGGGCCTAAA